>CAZXOD010000147.1:0-5361 GCA_964642285.1 uncultured Synergistaceae bacterium | reverse complement strand
GACCTGCTGATTACAAGTCAGCTGCTCTACCAGCTGAGCTACACCGGCTCAACGAGAGTATATTATAGCGGCAGAAATTGAGATGTCAACCTCTGCGCCCACAAAAATCGCTTTTTATTTTTTGGCGGCCCTGATGCATGGCAAAAAAACCGTCCAACTCCAGTGAGTCCGCTGTTGACAAAGCAGGTGTGAGTGGTAATATCGCCACATAGGGGGAGTTTTATGCGGGGATTTACTGATATGCAAAAAAACAAGGCCGCCATTCTTAAGGGCATTGCCCACCCTGTGAGGATGCGGATCGTGGAGGTTCTGTCCCGGGGGGATATGTGCGCCGGGGAGATCGCGGAGCTGTTTCATTTTGACAGAACCACCGTCAGCAAACACCTCTCCCTGATGAAGGATCTTGGCATACTGGACGCCGCCAGAGACGGAACCAGCATCAGGTACGGCCTGAGGATGACATGTCTGGCGCAGCTGCTGACCTGCGTGGAGAGGGTTCTCTTGGGCAACGACGGAGATTTGCCTATTTCGCTGGTCTGCCGCGCGGATTCAGTTTGCGGAATTGATGAGGAGGTCGAACAATGAAAATCCAGATTTTAGGAACAGGCTGCGCAAAGTGCAAAAAACTGGCCGATATGGTCGAAAAAGCCTGCGGGGAACTGGAGCTTTCCTGCGAGATAGAGAAAATCACCGGCATTGCGGAGATCATAAGTTTTGGCGTGGCCTCCACGCCTGGCCTGGCCGTCAACGGCAAAGTTCTTTTTGCGGGGAGCCTTCCGTCCATGGAAAGGCTCAGGGAGCTTCTTAAAGCAGAAACTGAATAAATTTCAGAAATGCATCCCCGGTAGGACCGGGTTTTTTCTGACTATTACATGTGAAGTATTTGCCACATACTAGAAACGGAGATGACATCCATGAGTGACCGCCGTAAGTTTTTCTGGATTGGAGTTTTTTTCCTGACCTTTTATTTCCTGCCTGAAGGAAATGAACGGGTGATCGCGGGCCTGACTGAGGCCGCGGCCATGATGACGGATTACGCCCGGGAGCACGTCCTGCTCTGCCTCGTGCCCGCTTTTTTCATAGCGGGGGCTGTTTCGGTCTTCGTGAGCCAGGAATCGGTTATGAAGTATCTTGGCGCCGGCGCAAAGAAATGGGTATCCTACTCGGTGGCCTCCGTTTCAGGGTCTGTGCTGGCGGTATGTTCGTGCACGGTGCTTCCGCTGTTTGCCGGGATCTATATGAGAGGGGCGGGCCTCGGCCCCGCTTCGGCCTTTCTCTATTCGGGGCCTGCGGTCAATGTGCTGGCAATCGTACTCACCTCCAGGGTGCTGGGCCTTGAGCTCGGCGTCGCAAGGGCCGCGGGGGCGGTCATCTTCAGCGTGCTAATAGGCCTTCTGATGTCGCTGATCTTTGGCAGGGAGGAAGATGCCCGTCAGGAGGGTTTTGTCCGGCTTGAGGATGAAGGGGCGGACCGGCCTCTGTGGAAGACCGCCGTCAACCTGGCGGCCATGGTGGTCTTTCTGGTCTTCGCGAACTGGGCGGCTCCCCGAAGCGATGGCGGGGTATGGGAGGCCGTCTACCGAATCAGGTGGCTGTTGGCCGGGGCGGGCCTTGCGGTTGCCGGCCTGTCGGGTTTTTTATGGTTCAGCTCCGGAGAAAGGGAAGAATGGTTAGCCTCCTCAAGGGATTATGCCCTCCAGGTGATGCCCCTGCTCTTCGCTGGAGTCCTCGCGGCGGGGTTTCTGCTCGGCCGCCCGGGCCATGAGGCCCTCATACCCGGCCGGTACGTGGCCATGCTCGTGGGAGGCAACTCTTTAGGCGCCAACTTTTTTGCATCCCTTTCGGGGGCTTTTATGTACTTCGCCACTCTGACGGAAGTACCCATTTTGCAGAGCCTTCTGGGGGCGGGAATGGGAAAGGGGCCGGCCCTCGCCCTGCTCCTGGCGGGTCCGGCCCTCTCTCTTCCCAGTATGCTGGTAATCAACAGCATCCTCGGCCTCAGGAAGACGGTCGTCTACGTAGCCCTGGTCGTTCTGCTCTCCACCGCGGCCGGGCTCCTTTTCGGCGTCGTCGCTTCGTAAAGCTCACGCGGCGCCGAAAAGGCTATTCTACTGTATTTCCGTGTACTTGCCCTCCGCCGACGCCGTTGCATCCTTCTGAATGGTTATTTTAACGTCGGAGGGCGATTTCCAGCCCTTTACATAGGTGAAGGATATGGTGTGTCCCCCGGGAAGGATCTCCCCGACGGTCTGGCCGCTTGCATAGCTGCCCCTGCCGTCAACGGTCCATCTGGCTTCCCCGGGTCCGTCAATTTTCACGGTGACCGACCCGGTATTTTTAACATACTCCGCCTTAATGGAGGTTGTGGTGTTGTGGACTACAGTTACGGGCAGAGGTTCCGGCTTTATGCGCCCTGAAACGTCGGAGAACAGGATTTTGTACGGGCCGACCACCACATTTTTCTCCGTCCATCCGCTGGGGAAGTTGCCCTTTCCGTCCAGGCTCCATCTGCCTTCGCCCGTTCCGGCTATATCAACCTTGACCGCTCCCGTATGCCTGACGTATTTTTCGGAGATGCCGGCGGTCTCTTTATTTTTTATCGTCACCGGCGCGTTTTCAGGCTTTGTCCAGCCGGGGACGTCGGAGAATGATACGGTATGGCGGCCTGTGGGAATTCCCTCCGCTTTCTGGCCGGATTCGTACTCTTTGCCTCCAAAGATCCATCTGGCCTCCTTCGGTCCGTCTATATTCGCGGTGAGAGCGCCGGAGTGGCGGACGTATCTTCCCTCAGGGGAGGCCGTCCCGCCCTTGGTTATCTCTATGGAAACGTCCGCGGGCCTGGTCCACTCGGGCACTTCAGAGAAGGCGACCGCGTATTTCCCCGTGGGGACGCCGTCCACTTTATGGCCGGACTTGTAGTCCTTCCCCTCAAAAATCCACGCCGCTTCTCCCGGTCCGTCGATTTTAGCTGTTACGGCGCCCGTGTGGCGGACGTATTTGCCAACGATGGCGACAGTTTTATCCTTCGCTATCTCGACGGTCGGGCTTTGAGGCGCGGTCCAGCCGGGGACTTCGGGGAAGGCCAGAGCGTATTTCCCGGTGGGAACTCCCGTTAAAATATAGTTGCCCGAGTAGGCTTCTCCGTCAAAGGTCCATTTCACTTCCTCAGGCCCTTCAATTTTAACGTCCGCCGACCCGGTGTGCCGGATATATTTTTCGTCCAGGGAGGCGGTTATATCCTTCTCCACCGCGACTGTTTTGTCCCCGGGTTTGGTCCAGTCCGGAATCTCCGGGAAGGAGACTTTATATTCTCCAGTGGGCAGATTTTCTATCCTCTGGCCGCTCTCGTAGGATTTATCGCTGAAAATCCATTTGGCTTCCCCGGGCCCTTCCACTTTGACGGCCAGGGCTCCCAGGTGGCGGACGTAGGCGCCATGCAGCGAGACGACATGTCCCTTCGACAGGGAGAGCTCGGCGTCCCCGGGCTTGTCCCAGCCCTTTACGTCGGAAAATAAAACGGCGTATTTTCCGGCGGCTATGCCCTCCAGGGCGTGCCCGCTGTCGAAGGATTTTCCCTGAAACAGCCATTTTGCTCCCTCGGGGCCGTCAATGGTTACCGTCAGCTTTGCTTCCTCCTGCACGGGGGTCAGGGCCGCAGGCGGGACGCCGGGGGCCTCGCCGCTCTTTTCCGCCGCCAGGGCCGCCGGTACAAAAATAAGTGAGATCGAAAGCATCAGCGCCATAAAAAGTCGGACTTCTTGTCTTTTCACTCTGGACCACCTCCGGGTAGATTTTGTTTCCTGAATTCCTGAAAATATGTCCTTCCACTGCTAAAAAGTATAGACCAACTTCAAAATTCGTCAATGTTTTAAGAAAAGAACAAAAAAGCCGGCTCCATCGGGCGGGGCCGGCCTTAACTTTGCGGAGTGGGCTAAATCAGCCGCTCCGACCTTTGAACATACACTTCCAGCCCCGTCTGGCGCGCGTATTCGTCCTCAAGAAGGGAGCACAATCCGCTTTTCAGCGAAGAGAGGGCTTCATCGTCGCAGAGGAGCTGTACGGCCCAGTTTTTTCCGGGGAAAATGGAATCGTCCCAACGGGTTCCCTCGCCGTCGTTGTCCTTTCGGAGCACATTCTTCCACACGTAGTAGGAGGATATTTTCATATTATCAAGCAGGGCCGTTATATCACTGCCCAATGTCTCTCCCGTGTGAATCCATACTGTGTTCATACGTTATTCACCGCCTCTTTGAATCTGCCCCGCCGTCGCACTTTTTCCTCGAACAGGCTGTAAACCACCGGAACAAGCAAAAGGGTGACGAGGGTTGAGATCATAAGGCCGCCCATCACCGAAACTGCCAGGGGCTTCCAGAGCTCCGCCCCCTGGGCGTTGCTCACCGCCATGGGCAGCATTCCGAAGAAGGTGGTGAGGGTGGTCATCAGGACAGGCCGGAGCCTTCGCCCTCCTGAGAGAATAAGGGCCTCCCGCATGGCCGTCCCTCTTGCCCTGAGAAGGTTGACATAGTCCACCAGCACTATGGCGTTGTTGACCACAATGCCCACAAGCATGACCACGCCCAGCAGGGCCTGGAGGGAGAGGTTCATTCCCGTGAGAAGGTAGGCGAAGGCCACCCCCGTGAGGGCGAAGGGGATGCTGAACATGATGACCAGGGGGTC
Source organism: uncultured Synergistaceae bacterium (assembly GCA_964642285.1). Classification (GTDB taxonomy): domain Bacteria; phylum Synergistota; class Synergistia; order Synergistales; family Aminobacteriaceae; genus Aminivibrio. The sequence goes on along the minus strand of CAZXOD010000147.1, from coordinate 684 downwards.
GAGGTACGCCTCGTACTGACCCGCCATGACCATGTACACCAGTATTATGCCCAGCAGGACGAGGAGCCCCATCTGTCTGAAGGCGTCCCCCTGCTCCTTGATCTGGCCGCCAAACTCTACTGTTACCCCGGCGGGTATATCCATCTTTGCCACAGCCTCCCGGGCGTCCTTCGTCACCTCGCCCAGGGAGCGGCCGTGGACGTTGGCCTCCACCACTACGTAGCGCTGCTTGTTTTTCCGCTGAATCTCGGGCGGCCCTGAAGTATCCCGGTACGAGGCCACAGTGGAGAGGCGAACCATGCCGCCCCCCGCGGAGGGGACCATAAGGCGGCCGAAGATTTCCCTGGAGTTGCGCTGCTCCTCCCGCAGGCGGAACCGGATGGGATAGTCGTCCTCTCCCTCCCAGTAGTTCTCTCCAGTTTCATGGCCGTAGAAGTACGTCCTCAGGGTTCTCGCCACCGCCGCCGTATTTACGCCGAGAAGGGGGGCCTTCTCCCTGTCCACGTCCACCCAGATCTCCGGCCTGTTCTGCTTCTGGCTGAGGCTTACGTCGGCGGTCCCGGGAATGGAGCGCAGCGCCCCGCTGATTTCTTCGGACACGCCTACCACCTGGCCCAGGTCGTCGCCGAAAATCTCGATGAGATCGGAAGAGCGTCGTGTAGGGAAAGAGTGTACGTCCTGGTG
>CAZXOD010000146.1:0-5392 GCA_964642285.1 uncultured Synergistaceae bacterium | reverse complement strand
TCTCCCCGCCCATAAATATTACCGGGCTGGAAGATATGACCTGCTCCGGTGTCAACATTCTGCGGCTCATAGCATTCCCCCAGTAAGGGAGGGCTCTGTCCTTCCCCTTCCCATTATTTCGATCAGGGCGTCCGCCGCTCCGGGGTCGTATAGGATCCCCCGCTTGCCCATTATCTCATCCATAGCCGCATCAATGCCAAGAGAAGGCCTGTAGGGCCTGTGGGCGGTCATGGCCTCCGCCACGTCGGCCACGGCCAGAATTCTGGCCTCCGGCATAATCTCTTCTCCCTTAAGGCTCCGGGGGTAGCCTGAGCCGTCGAGCCGCTCATGGTGCTGCCGTACGATCTCCGCCACCGGCCAGGGGAAATCTATCTCCGAGAGTATCTCAAAGCCTGCCCTGGCGTGAGTTTTTACAAGCTCGAACTCGGCGGGAGAGAGCCTTCCGGGCTTGCTGAGGATCTCCCCGGGAATCTCCGCCTTGCCCACGTCGTGGATCAGCCCCGCCACTCTGAGCCCTTCCAGCTGCCAGGAGGAGAGCCCCATGATCTCTCCCATATCCCGGGCAAGAGCGGCAACCCGTTTTTGATGGTCTATAGTATAGGGATCTTTTTTCCCCACTATAAGGCCGATGGCGCCTATTACATCGTCCAGGGTTTTTTGCAGCCGGTCGTAGCCTTCCTTCAGCTCCCTGTCCGCATCCATGCCCATGGACGAGACCGCCATGTTGTAGGCCGCGGTTTTAAGGGCGTTAAGCTCCGCGGCGGAAAAACGGGGAGGGGGCCCGGCATAAAGAAGGGAGAGAAAACCCCAGAAGATGTCCCTTAAGTAGACGGGTATGGCTATAATTCCTACGGCTCCCCCCTCCAGCTCCCCCCGGTATACCCGCCCCCGGGCCAGACTTTCGAAAAGAGCCGGGTAGTCTTCTCTTTTCGCCGGCCCGTAGGGCAGCGAGAGATCCGGGCCTTCGGGCCTTACGCTCCTGCCCAGGACCCCGGCCAATCCTCTTTCCGGAAAATCCCTTAACAGGGTGGCTCTCTTGGCCCCGGCAGCCCCGGCAATGGCAAGAAGGGCCCCTTCAAGGGCGCCCGGCTCGTCCCGGGAGAGAAGCAGCCCCGAAGCCTCCGCCGACGCCCCGGCCATCAGGTTTTGGACTTTAAGCCGCTCCTCCGCCCTCGACTTGTTCCGGAGCTCCCTGCGGACCGCTTCATGGAGCCTTGCGTTCTCCAGGGCCACAGAGGCAATGGCCGCAAACTGATCCAGGGAGGCGGCAAAATCCTCGTCCAGCTCCGGGGATTCATTTGTGTAGGATACGGTCAGGCCGCCAAAATTTCTGGGGCCGTAAAAAAGAGGCATAATGATGCCGGATACAATCCCTTTAAACCTGGGGTCATTCAGCTTGTCGGGGCTTTCGGCATAGTTTTTCAAAAAGATTCTGCGCCTCTCCCGCAGGGCCCTGGCGGTTATGCCCCTGCCGGCGGGTCTTACCTCGCCCACCATGGGCTCAAACAGTCCAACGCCGTACTTCCGCCGGAAAGTTTTCCCCTCATCCTCCAGGATATTTATTACTCCGTGGCCCGCACCGGCGAACTCGATGGCGTTATCCAGGATTTTTTTCAGGAGCTCTTCCGTATCCAGCTCCTCCATCATGCCCTGGGAGAGGGAACGCAGCAGATCAAGCCGCCGGCCCCTGACCCCGGCTCTTTCGGCGGCCTCTTTAAGGGGGGTGATATCCATGCAGACGCCCGTGGCTCCCACAAACCGCCCCTCTTCGTTCAGGCGGGGAAACATCCTCACGGACATGTATTTTTTCTCGCCTGAGTGCGTAATAAGGGGGTGCTCCACGTCAACGAAAGGCGGGCCCCCTTCCGCAAGGCGCCGCCAGGCTTCCTCAAGGGCGGGCAGATACTCTGCTGGAACAAACTCCTGCCAGAGCTCCTCCCGGGAGATGGACATGTTTTCCCTGAATTTTTCATCAAGGGGAGCGTAACCGGAACCCGTGAATTCGCCCAGGCGGGACGAGTACTCCCAGAGCCAGACCTTCGAGGCCATAACCACCCCTACGATGTCTTTTTCGCGCCTTTGCACCCTGCTTTCGGCCTTAAGCCAGTCCGTAACGTCCAGCAGGGCTGACTGCCAGGCGAAGATTTTCCCCTCCCCGTCCCGGTGAAAAACCCTGCTGTCCCGAACGAAAACAGCTTCGCCCGAGGGCGTTTTAAGGCGATACTCCAAAGCGCATTCAAGGGCCCCGGAGGAAGCGCATCTCTCCCCGGCCGCTCTGGCGGCGGGGAGATCTTCTTCCCAAATCAGGGAGTCGACGGTAAGTTTTCCCCCGTCGATATCCCCGGGGCGATAGCCAAACCGGGAGACATTATCGGTGACAAAGTCCACCAGAAGTCCCCCCTCCACCCTTCCGCCCATAAGGACAACGGGGCATGACAAGATTATGCGATTCAGGCCGGCCGTAAAACCATCAGGCACGGCGCCACCCCCCTGTATATTTAAAGCCGCCGGTCATGAATTTGTTTCAAAATTGGATTTTATTTAAATCCATCTTCATCGGGATAAAAAATCGCGCCCAGGTCGAAACCTCGTCGCATGAAAAGCGCTTAAGATTTACCGATGTCCCCGGTGCGGAATAACCTGCGGTATTAATTTCCGGATCGGGCTGCTTCTGCCGCAACATGAGCTGCCAGAGCAACAACAAATTGCTTTAGTCCTGTTGAAGGCGAAAGATCAGAGAAAGATTGAGCTCTAAAACTTTCCTTAGGGGACGCTATTATAGCGGCAGCCGTATATAACCCCTCCAACATCAGACGTTTACAGAGATGATGATAACGATTTAAATACGATGTATTTTCGAATTCTTTAAAAACAGGGAAGTGCGGAGAAGCTGCTCTGACCTCAGACCGGGAGCCGGAAGCGTCTTCAACCAGAATTAACCAACCCAGGAATGGTCGGGGCTGATCTTCCCCAAAGGCGCCCTCTCTGAAGGCCGTCCAGAAATCGCAGGCGCTACCAATAGCCTCTTCAGAACGATTATTAAAATTATTCCCAAAGGAAGGGCCGACATGACTCTTTAACTCTATCGCAGCGACCAGAGCATTGTTATGCATTACAACTAAATCCCAAAGCTTAGTAGGCCTGAAATAACCTGGTAGAGTCAGCATTGCCCGCTTTTGGTGAATTTCAGCATTCATAAGGCCATTTTTCTTTACAACATCTTTCAGTAAAACATGGAAACCGTCCATGTTTTTTCCCGCTGTTACGCCGGACCTTTCTCCCCTATCTGCATTACCGCTCTGCATCTGCATTGTCCTGGCTGAATCGCGGCTTTTCCAAAAAAAATCAACTGCTTTCCCGCCGCTCTTTTTATAATCGGCAAGATTCAACGTCATTTTTTTTACCGCTCTTTCTTATGATTAACTGTTCTTCATCGTTCAAACCGTATAATTCAAAAGCAAGACTATCGCATTCGCTTAAGTCTCTTTGTAGCGAGGCTTTTGCAAGCTTTTTCCGAAGGCTCTCCGGGACGTCTTCCCATTTGGGAATTCTGATACGACGAAGGTACTGCGCCTGAAACCTCAGATAGCCGCCGCGCATCTTTGTCGAATAGGCGGAGATGAAAAGGCGGCTTACAGAGGATAGTAACACCGATTGCAAAGCCCGCAAATCCCATTCGGTCGACGTAATATAATACAAATTATGATGAGGGTATAGCTCGCCCTGTTCGTATACTACATGCATTTCACTCTTTATATCGGGAATTAAAAGTTTTTCCATTGATGCAAGCGAAGGGTAAATCCTGTCTATAGTTCGGTACCAGTTGCGGAGATCTTTTCTGGCACAGTGCCGATTGGCAATAATATCACGCCGATCTTCAAGGTAGCGTCGTAACCTCGGGTACTTTTTCAAATCCACCAAGGAACCGTCGTCCGCAAAAGGATTTATAACTCCTTTTCCAAGCCAGCTTACTTTACCGGAAATTATGTCTTTCGTCATAACCAGAGGGAGTTTTCTATCCGGTTCTACGTCCAACGCTTCGTATTCGCCTATAAACGCCCTGTCGGCTCCGGTGGCCACTCCAATGCCTACGCCGCAACCTGTTTCCTCAAGAGCTGGTAAATCCTCCTCCATGCGTCGTATTATCGATGTGCAGCCCGATGTTCCCAACAACCAAGGCTCGGAATCCCTCATAACAACCCGCACCTCACGAACCAAACCACCGGTTTCAGGCGTTACGGGGGAGAGGATTTCAGAAACCAGAGCGGAAAGCCGGGCGCCGTCAATTTCCGGCCGGCAGGCGATTCTAGTCGAACCAGCGGGTTCACGGCCTATAATCGTTATCGCCGGGTAAGCCGAGACCTCGGAATGGAATGCGTCGGTGTCAGTCATGTCTACATATACTTTAAGCCTATACTTAGATGCAATCAATTTGCGCAAGGGGCCGCCGTAACGATTCTTAATCCATCTGTCCGCGCAGATGAATCCAAGAACGCCTCCCTTTTTTAATAGAGAAAGGGAACGCTCAATAAAAGGAACATACAAGTCTGCCCGATCATACATTGTTGCGTAACGCCTCCGGTATTCAAGCAGTAAATGGTCGGGTACAGCTTCCTGTCTGATATACGGAGGATTCCCCGCCACAAAGTCAAATCCGCAGTCGATCGAAGTCAGTAAAAAATCTCCGCGTACTAGCCATTGGGCTGCCAGATTATCCGATTCGCCCGGACGTATTCCTTCGTTTTCTAAAACCCGGACAATTTTGCGCCGCGTGTTTTCATACGTTCCACTATGCAATTCAACGGCGCAAATCGAACCTTTTAAATCTGACGGAGTTGGTTCTTTGCAATGGTTTCGGCGCCATGATTTAAAAAGTCTTCGGATAGCAGGCAAGAGGAATGCGCCTCCGCCAAATGAGGGCTCCAGAAGACGCTTGTCATAGAGAGGCAGTTCCGGAGCGTAACCAATAAGATCAAGTATAAAGTCAACAACTTCAGGACGGGTGAAAACTGCCCCAGAAGCGGCTGGCCCGAAAACAGTGGGTATTAATGCGGCAGCGGCGGCCGTCATACCAGAAGTATTAAAAGCAATGCTTAACTGCTCCAAAACGCCGCCTCCTTTATTCCTCAATAGCTGTATCCCAGGGACCAACCTCACCGGCCTCAAACAGATGCGCAGCTTGATTTAATGCAAGCTTATCACAAAGCCGCAAAAAAAGAAAAACTTGTATAGTGACCCTGGATTCGCCTAACGCCAATCCTATAGTTAATCGATTCTCGCGATAATTCGTTAATAAGAAAAGGAATAAAAGCTCGGGGCGCTGGCGGCCAAATGACAAAACAGGACCGGCCTTTGCTATAATAAGGACCATAATGCATTGAATACATTTTCG
>CAZXOD010000145.1:0-5700 GCA_964642285.1 uncultured Synergistaceae bacterium | reverse complement strand
GCTCGTTCGGGATGACAGAGTCGGCTCTACTTCTTTGCCTCCTCGGCGGCCTTCATGATCTCGTCCACTACGGCGTCGCCCACGTCGGCCCTTATCATTTTTTCCGTTACCTGAGCGGCTTTCACAAGCTCCGCCTGAAGCTCAGCGTCCGGATCAACGATGTTTATGCCCGTCTTTCTGATAGAATCCAGAATCTCATCGTTTTTGGCCTTTGCAAGGTCGAACAGATAATCGGAGGTCTCAGCCATGCTTTCATCGATGATCTTCCGATACTCTTCCGGCATGCCGTTGTAGAGGTTCATATTCATGTTGATGCTCAGAATGAACGCTATGTGGTGAGTGTTTATAAGGTATTTCTGCACTTCGTAAAATTTGGTTGACCAGATTATTTCGTAGGGGTTTTCCTGGGCGTCCACCGTCCCCTGCTGCAGGGCGATGTAAAGCTCGGCGAAGTTAAGGGGCGTGGGGTTAGCGCCAAGGGCTTCCCAGAAGGCCATGTGGTACTTGTTCTCCATGGTCCGGATTTTTACGCCCTTAAAGTCCTCAACCTTGGCTACCGGTTTGCTGGTGGTAGTCTCCCGATAGTAGATAGGCTCGAAGAGAAGAAGTTTCAGCCCCGCGCCGGCGTACCATTCCTCAAGTTTTTTCCGGAAGTCTCCTGAGAGACCCTTTCTGGCAATATCCAGATTTTCGTAGAGCATGGGGATGTCGAAAATAGCCAGCTCAGGTATAAACCCAACCTGGGGAGCGGTGGTCTGGGAGACCATGGCGATATCGCCGAGCTGGCAGCTTTCAAGGATTTCCCTGTCGCCGCCCAGCTGGTTGTCGAGGAAGATCTGTACTTTCATCTTCCCGCCGGATTTGGTCTCAATGAGCTCCTTAATCTTCTCCGTTGCCAGAGCTCTCGGGGTTTCTCCCGTTGAAGGGTAGGCCCCGGCGATCTGAAGGTTATACTCCTGGGCGGAGGCCAGGGTCGCGAAAAGGAATACAAACAGCAGAACCGCCAAAAGCAGCGAACTTATTTTCATCTTTTTCATTTTGTCATCTCCCTTATGAAATGTTTAGATCCTTAAATTCCACCGAAATCGTACTTCCCGAGACGATGGGCCGGCAGAGCCTTTGAACCACCTCCTTCTTAAAAAATAGTAATGTCGCTTATCACAGGAAAAGAAGGCTCATCTGGGGTATGTAGGTAATGAGGATGAGGGCGAAAATAAAGGCTATGATGAAGGGAATTGCCTTGGTCCCAACCTTCATTACGCTTTCATTGATAAGAGGTGCCGCCACAAACAGGTCCACCCCGAAGGGAGGCGTCACCATGCCGATCGCCAGGTTGACCACCATTATTACGCCGAGGTGAACGGGATCCACTCCCAGGGCGCCGGAGGAGGCCAGCATCATGGGAGCGAGGATGGCAATGGCGGGGCCCACGTCCATAAACATGCCAAGAATGAGAAGTATGACGTTCAGCGCCAGCAGGAATATGAACTTATTCCCAGCGAAGTATGTCAGTATAAAATCTCTGAGGGCGGCAGGCGCCTGAAGAAGGGCAAGTACCCGGCCGAAGACTATGGCAAGGGAGAGCAGCACCACTATGGGCGCGTAGGATTTTACGGTGTCCGTCAGAATCGCGCCCAGCTCCCTGAAGTGAAGGCTTTTGTAGACGAAAAGGCAGACTATGAGGGCGTAGAACACGGATACGGCGGCGGCCTCGGTGGGGGTAACGATTCCGCTGTAAATTCCTCCCAGTATTATCACCGGGGTCAACAGGGCCCAGAAGCTGTCCGAGAATAGTTTAAAGAGGCCTCCCGCCCTTAGAGTTCTGACTTTCTCCGTTATTCTTTCCTTATCCTCGCCCTTAACCTTTGCGTAGACATAGGCGTAAACCATGAGACAAAGTCCTATGGTAATTCCGGGGATTATTCCGGCGATAAAGAGTTTGCCGATGGAGACCCCGGTTACTACTCCGAAGGTTACGAAGGGGATACTGGGGGGAATTATTACTCCCAGGCTTCCCGCGGTAGCCACAAGGGCGGCGCTGTATACCTTGTCATAGCCGAGGGAGACCAGGAAGGGTATGGCCATTCCGCCGACGGCGGCAGTGGTGGCTACCCCCGACCCGGAAATGGCGCCGTAAAAGAGGCAGGTTACAATAGCCGTAATGGGAATGCCCGCCGGGAAGTCCCCTATGAAATAGGCGAAGAAGTTGAAAAGTTTATCGGAGATCTTACCCTTGGTCATGATGTTTCCCGAGAGGATAAACAGGGGTATGGCCAGCATGGGGGTGCTGTCGAGGGCGCTTACCATATTCCTGACAATATAGGCCATGGAGGCGGGAAAGCCCGGCAGAGCAAGTCCGGGAAAGATGGTGGCAAACCCAAGGGCGACGGCGATGGGCACGCCAAGTGCCAGCCCGCCGATCAGAATCAGGAACAGCGTAAAAACCATTCCTACACCCCCTTCTTCCCTGTGAAGATCATTATATCCCGGCCGGTCTTCTGAATTCCCCGTACCGTGGCCAGAAAGAAGCCCATTACTGCGGCGAAATAGATCAGCCCCAGGGGGATTCCAAGAGCGGGGCTGACCTGGCCTGTCCCGATCACCCTTTTCACGGCGGGAATGGAGTGAATGAACAGATATCCGAAAAAGACTGTTACCGCGCAGTTTACCAGCGTGGCAAGAATCTGGCTGAGTTTTTTCGGCAGCGCTTCCAACAGAGTCGTTACTTTAAGAATGCTGTCTTCCTTTATTGTGTAGCCTATGCTTACAAGAGCGGACCACACGAAGGCATATCGGGAAGCCTCCTCAGCCCAGGACAGGGATGCGTTGAAAACATAGCGCATAATCACCTGAAGCATCATTACAACTGAGATTACAACGAGAAGGCCGCTGAGGATGTACTCTTCGAAATGTTCGTCCAGCCATTTTAAAAATCGCAATGCCCTCACCTCCGTAGTGGTAAATCAGGCTTTCATTCCGGGCAGGCGCAGTTTTATTTTTTTATTGCCAGGTGTTCCAGCAGCGCCTTTGTCATCACTTCCACGTGGGGCTCCCCGCCAGTCCATTTCCTGAAGGCTTCCACGCCCTGCCAGATGGTCATCCAGTAGCCGTAAAGGATTTTCGAGCCTCTGGCCTCCGCCTGCCGGAGCAGGAGGGTATCGTGGGGTACGTAGACGAGGTCGCAGACCATATGGCCGGGGCCCAGCAGGTCTGTGTCGAAGGGCGTTGCGTTGGTATTGGGCTCCATGCCCAGGGGCGTTGAATTGATTATAAGTTCGTTCTCCCTCAAAAACTTGGGAATATCCGCCTCATCGGTGGACAGGGCAGGACATACGTTTGACTTGTAGGCGTTAAGGTCCGCCGCCAGCTCTTCGAGTTTTTTATTTCCTGAATCCCTCTTCCAGAGGGCTATGGACTCCACTCCCGCCTGGGCAAGGGCGAAAGCCACCCCTCTGGCCGCTCCTCCCGAGCCGAAGATCAGGCATCTTTTGCCCGCGGGGTCGTAGCCGCCCTGCTCCTTAAGGCCGGTGACGAAACCCACGCCGTCGGTATTGGCCCCGCAGAGTTTTCCATTTTTCCAGTAGACGGTGTTTACCGCGTTGCACAGAGAGGCTGTTTCGTCCAGCTCGTCCAGGTATTCAATAACTTTCTGCTTGAGGGGCATGGTTACGTTTAGCCCTTTGAAGCGCAGAGCCTCCAGGGCGGGCATAACCCGGTCAATGGAGGCTTCGGTTACATCGTAGGGCGTGTAGACGGCGTTCATTCCCAGGGACTCAAAATTCGCGTTGTGCATGGCCGGAGACAGGGATTTTCTCACCGGCGACCCCAGAAGACCAAAAAATTCAGTATCGGCCCAGAAGGTTTTTTCCTTAGGCATTTCGCGCGCCTCCTTAGTTTATTCTGTTAGAGAAGTGCACATACAGTCCTATCAGATTGAATCTTTTGTGTCAAGGCAATCTTTTTGCTCCGCTGCCGGCGGCTGATCCGGGAAATAGCTGTCGTTTTTCTGCCTAAGCCATGAGGCAGTCGCAGATATCCTCGTTCCGCCCCGTCCCGGGTCCTATTTTTACGGATTCAAGAGTTATCTCTCCCCTTCTTTGAAGAAACAGGAGAAGGGAGAGAAGGGAGACGGGGGTGATTCCGATAGTCCCGGCCGTTTTTTCCACGGATAGCTCTTTTCCCGGCTCCGCCATTTTTTTAACTTCCCGGCCAACCAGGGAGAGCCACTGTCCGAAAAGTTCCGTTATCTCAGGCGACGACCCGGCGGCCATTTGGGACGCTCTTGTGATTGACTCCACCAGCCTTGCCGTAACAAGGACTTCCGAATCCATGAGCTTTTTAATATCTTCGAATACTTCCCTCTCGTTCATGATTGCCGCTTCCTTTCAGATTTAAAAGTGTGTTTCTTCCATTAAGCAGGAAGTGATACAATACTGAGCGTATGTAACAGACCTGACGGCACTATTGTATATCAGCGGGCCTCCGTTCAACAACCGGCAGGCTTATTCGGGCATAATCAAAGGACGATGATTTTAACGGCGCCAGGCGCCTCAAAACCTGATTTTCATTCAGAAACGCCAGGAGGTCAAAAGGCATGGAGTACATCAAAGTTGACGATAATTTAAAACAGGGAGACGTGGAGAGAAGGGGAGCGGAGCATATTACCCTCGTTTTCGAACTCAATACGGAATCTTTCGGGCTTGATGTAAACAGCATCCGGGAGATTGTCCGGGTTCCGCCCTTCATAACAAGAGTGCCCAACTCTCCCGGGTATATCCGGGGGGTCATCAACCTCCGGGGGTCCATTGTCCCTGTTTTTGATATGGAATTGAAAATCGGCATGGAGCAGAAAGAACTCACCGATGAAGCCAGGATAGTGGTTGTATCATGGAATGAGACCCTCTTCGGCATCATCGTCGATTCTGTCCGGGAAGTCTGCACCATCTACGACGTCCAGATCGAGTCCGCGTCCCAGATAAATACCTCCATGGACAGGAAGTATATTCTGGGCGTAGCCAAGCACGAGGACGGCCGGCTGATTCTATTGCTGGACCTCGCCGTGCTCTTTGAAATCGACGCGATTCTGGAGGAAGAGGCATAGGGTGCCCGGCGACAGGGCCATGATAAAGGTCGACCTTCACCTTCACAGCAATTTTTCCGATGGCGTCCTCCCCCCCGGCAGGCTTGTCTCCATGGGCAAACAACGGGGGGTATCTGTGATGTGCCTGACGGATCACGATACCACTGAGGGAGTGCCCTCGTTCATGGCCGCCTGCAGACGGCTTGGGATCAGAGGAATCGCCGGAATAGAGCTCTCCGCGGACTACCCTTCGACCCTTCACATCCTGGGCTACAGGATAGATTTTAAAAACCCGGCTCTCCAGAAGGCTCTCGACTCTATCAGAAGGGCCCGGGACCTGAGAAACGACCAGATTTGCGAAATGCTGCAGGGCCTGGGCATGGACGTGACTATGGAAGAAGTTGAGGCGGAAGCGGGGGGAGGGGTAGCGGCCCGTCCCCATATTGCCAGGGTTATGATAAAAAAAGGATACGTCCGGGACCAGCGGTCCGCCTTTTCAGCCTACCTCGGCAGATCGGGGAAGGCTTATGTCCCCAGAAAACGGCTCTCCCCGGAGGATTGCATAGGGCTTATCCGGGAGGCCGGGGGAGTGGCTGTTTTGGCCCACCCGATTCTTACCT
>CAZXOD010000144.1:0-5710 GCA_964642285.1 uncultured Synergistaceae bacterium | reverse complement strand
TTGCGCATGGTCTCCACGACAAACTGGGGGAAGGATTTTATCTCCTTGATCTTGTTGAGGATACGCGTCTTTATGAGTTCTCGTGACTTTTCGTCGATCCCTTCCATCTTCCGCCCTCCTTGAAAATATGCTATACAATCCCTCCGGACCGGACAGCTCTCCACAGCTCTCCGCGGGTCATCTCCACAAATTTGCCGGAAGGGAGGTTTTTCAGCTCCATTTTACCAATTCTTTTCCGAATCAGCACTTCGACTTCAAAATCCAGAGCCCGGGCCATTCTTCGGACTTCTCTTTTAATTCCCTCCGCCAATACTACGGAGACCCATCTGCCCCGGGGCGTTTCATCCGTTATGAGAACGCTAACCGGCTTTATGGCGCGCCCGTCAAGATCAATTCCCGCAAGCCACTGGCGCACCGTCTTCCGGTCGATCTCCCTGTCAAGCAGAACCAGGTACTCCCTGAGTATTCCTCCTGACGGATGGAGGATTTTATGGGCGAGGTCTCCGTCGTTGGTAAGTATTAGCAGCCCCTCCGACTCCCGGTCGAGCCTTCCCACCGGAAAGAGGCGAAGATCCCTGAATGCCTCTGGCAGGAGCTCCGTTATGACGGGATCGAAGGGATCGGATACCGAGCATACATACCCCCGGGGCTTGTTTAGGACAAGGTAAGTCCGCCTTTCCGGCAGAATTTCCGCGCCGTCCACCTCTACCCTGTTTTCCTCGCCAACGCGGTACCCAGGCAGAAGGACCACTTTTCCGTCCACCTTTACCCGCCCGGAGGAGATTATTTCCTCCACTTTTCTACGGGCACCCAGGCCGCCCATGGCAAGGTACCTGTTAAGTCTGACGCCTTCGCTCAACTCAGATCTTCCTCTCCTCCGCCGATGACGCTCGGCGGCGGACCCAGTTCCTGGAGCTCTTCCAGAGTGGGCAGCTCCGAGATGGCCGACAGTCCGAAAGTATCCAGGAAGAGATCCGTCGTTCGGTAAAGAAGGGGGGAGCCCGTACCCTTCTTCCTTCCCGCGATCCTTATCATTCCGTGGGCCAGAAGGGTCTCGATGACCCTCTCGCACCGGACGCCCCGGATATCTTCCACTTCGCTCCTGGTCGCAGGCTGATTGTAGGCAATCACGGCAAGGGTTTCCACCGCGGCCCTGCTGAGCCTTATCTTCTGGGTCAGGGCGGTGTCTCTGAATCGGGACACAACGTCGCTCACCGCTTCATCGGTTACCATACGCCACCCGCCCGCGACCTCCTGAAGGATCAGGGCAGACCCGGTATTTTTGAGAAAAGCAGAAAGATCCTCAATCTCCGCGGCCACTATGGAGGGAGGCGCAAAGAGCAGCTCCGAGAGCTCACCCACTGATACGGGCGACAGGGCCGTGAAGAGAACCGCCTGAATTTTTCTTCCGGCGTCAGATATCGTTTTGAGCGTCGAAAACGAGTACATCGCCGAACAGCTCCTCCTGCGAAATTCTGACAGCCCCTCTTCTGCATAGCTCAAGGAGCGCAAGAAGAGTAACTACAAAAACTCCGACGGGTCCTCCTTTTTCGACAAGGGCTGAAAAAGCGGCCTGAGGAGTTTTTCTCAGGATTTCTTCTATCTCCATCATCTTCAGATCTATCTGCTCCTCGTCCGGGAGCGGCAGAGGAGCGCCGTCCCAGTCATCGTCCCAATATAGCCTTGCAGCTCTTCCGGATGAGGCCTCTTCCCGTCGTTCTTCAATTAAATCCCACCATATGGTGCAGAGGCCGTACAGATCTCCCAGATCCCAGGTTCGGGGGCCGTCTTCGGCGGAGCTCCGGTAAAATCTCCTGTCCTGCTCCTCTTTTTTTCTGCCGAGGAAGGAGGAGGCCTTTCTGTAGGGCCTGTACCGGAGAAGCCGCTCTTCTACGTCTGTCTCCGGAGAAACGCCTCCATCCTGCTCAGGGTTCTCATCATGGGAGGCCCGGCTTCCAGGAATAAGGGATTTTATCTTTGCAAGCACAAGGGAAGCGGCCATGGCGAGAAAATCCGAGACCACCTCCACCGAAACATGCCTCGTGTTGGCCAGATAGGCGCCGTATATTCTCACCGCCTGGCCTACTGAAATTCCGGCCGCCTCCAGCTGCCCGTTTTCCACCAGATAGCACAGAAGGTCGAAGGGGCCGGAGAATCCGCTTACATCGGCCTGGAATTCACTCAGGCCGCTCCTCACGGACCTACCCTCTCCCTACAAACCCTATGGCGGCGGTCACCTCGTCCATGGTAAGGCTGGCCACCGCCCCGGCCTTTACGGCGCCTTCCCTAAGGATATCTTCCAGAAGGCCGGGGTTACTCTCGTAAAAAGCCCTCTTCTCCCGGATGGGAACAAGTATTCTTTCCACGTGAGCAGCAAGCATCTTCTTGCAGTCTATGCATCCTATGCCCGCAGTTTTGCAGCCTTCGTAAATTTCTTTTTTTTGTTCTTCATCGTTGTTGAAGACCTTGTGGAGATCCCAGACGGGGCATATCTCCGGGTTGCCCGGGTCAGTACGCTTCTCCCTGGCTGGGTCGGTCAGCATGGTCCGCAGCTTTTCCCATACCATCTCCCGGCTGTCCGCCATGTTTATGGAGTTGCCGTAGGACTTGCTCATCTTCCTGCCGTCCGTCCCGGGCACTTTTGGCGTAGGAGTCAGCAGTATCTGAGGTTCCAGCAGAACATTTCCGAAGAAGCCGTTGAATCTTCTGGCTATCTCCCTGGTTATCTCCAGGTGGGCGCTTTGGTCCTCGCCCACGGGCACTATGCCCGCCTTGTAGAGCAGGATGTCCGCCGCCATCAGGACGGGGTACCCAAGAAAGGCGTAGTTGCTGAGGTCCTTGTTCTGCATGTTTATTATCTGCTCTTTATAGGTGGGACACCTGTAGAGCCACCCCAGGGGCGTTATCATCGAGAGGGCAAGATGAAGCTCCGCGTGCTGGGGGACGTGGGACTGGACGAAGATTATGCACTTCTCAGGGTCCAGGCCCGCGGAAAGCCAGTCGATAAGCACCTCTTTGCAGTTTGACGCGAGGTTTGAGCTGTCGACGTAGTCGGACATGAGGGCGTGCCAGTCCACCACGCTGTAAAAACATTCATGTTCCTCCTGGAGTTTGACCCAGTTGGTCAGGGCCCCCGCAAGATGACCGATGTGAAGTTGCCCCGTGGGCCTCATTCCGCTGAATACGCGCTGCTTCATAATCTGCTCCCCTCCGAAGGAGATTTGGCCGGGAATACCGGCAAAAAACTCAATATATTATATCATTTTTCTGAGATTCATCAGGCTTTTTGCTCAACCACTCTCCGGCTCCGTATCAATCAAAGACCATCGGATGAGTTCGTTCCGGCCTGAAGAGGAAAATTTTCTGTCCGGAGACTTCGGACAGTACGTCCGCCAGGGCGTCAAGGGAAAAGGATTCCGCCTCGCCGTGGTCGGCGACAAAAAGATTAAGGCCCCTTCCCAGGGCTTCAAGCCTGTCGTGGTACTTAACGTCGGAAGTCAGGAAGGCGTCCGCCCCTGAATCCAGCGCTGCGGGCCAAAGTCCTCCCCCCGACCCCCCGCAGAGGGCAAGCCGTCCGGCGGGGCGCTCAGGATCACCGTAAAAGTACAGTCGGGAGAGATTCAGGGTCAGTCTGATTTTTTGGCCGAGCTCCAGGAGCCGCATCGGCGGAGAAAGCCTGCCCGCCGCCCCCATGCCCCACGCTCCTCTGTCCGATGGGACCAGGGGGGAGACGGACTCCAGGCCCAAGGCGCCCGCAAGGACGGCGTTAACTCCTCCCGGGGCCCCGTCCCAGTTTGTGTGCATGGCTATCACCGATATGTCGTTTTTCATAGCAAAGGCAATGGCCTCGCCCACACCCGAAGAGGCGTCAATTCTCCTGACCGGAGAGAAGATGAGGGGATGGTGGCTCACCAGAACCGAGCATCCTTTTTTAAGGGCGAATTTCAGCGATTCCAGATCGGGATCCAGAGAAAGGGCAATCCCCGAGACAGAATTTGCAGGGTTACCAAGCAGCAGCCCCGAATTGTCCCACTCCTCGGCCCAGCCGAAGGGAACCGCTCTGTCAATATTGCGGAGAAGTTCTTTTACAAGCATTTCTTCCTGCTCCCCCTATAAAAAAACCGTTTCCCCGCAAGGAAACGGCTGTCTGCGTGGTGGGCCTACCTGGACTCGAACCAGGAACCTTCCGGTTATGAGCCGGTGGCTCTAGCCACTTGAGCTATAGGCCCCAAAATCAACGACGACAATTATACGCCCCGACCCCATAAAAAAGCAAGGAGCATGCCGTATTTCCCAAAAATGCGCCGATTCAGTCCTCTACTACTATGCAGGCAACGGGGCAGCTGTCGGCGGCTTCCTGCGCGCAGTCGCCTCCCTCGGGGCGAATAACCTTGGAAACTCCCTCGTCATCGTCCATTGTAAAAACTTCCGGGCAAATCTGGGCGCAAACTCCACATCCGATGCATTCTTCCTTGATCACAGACACACGCATGAGAGATGGGGACACCTCCTTCCGTCAGGGGGATTGTATATCAGAGGCGGACTGCCGTCAAACCCACATGGACACCTTGGGCTGCCGCTGATCCATGCCGTCAAGCCTCAGAAGGGCTTTGTAGGAGTTTACCGCCTTCTCCTGGGGGTCGGAGGAGACCAGGAAGATGCCCGTTCCCGCCACTTCAGCCCCGAACTCCTTGGCTACAAGGAGCATACCGGCTACGGTGCTGCCTCCGCGCATGAAGTCGTCCACTATGACAACCCGCTTGCCTCTTTCGAGCTGCTTTGTCCCCATGTACATGGCCCTTACCTCGCCATTCTTCGTAGGGTAGTGGACCGTCACCGCCGACCCGTCGCTGGCCCTGTTTCTGAAACGGCACACCGCAAGGGGGATTCCCATGGAATGGGCGGTAAAAAGAGCCAGGGGGATTCCCTTCACTTCAGAGGTCATCACCACATCGGGCCGCATCTCGCTGAACAGGGAGGCCATGGCGTGCCCCAGGCGAAGGGCGTAGTGGGGGTTAAAGAGGATATCGCTGTAGTAGACAAGGCCGCCGGGAAGGAAGCGTTCTTCGTTGTTCAGAAGTCCGATGATCTCGTTCAAAAGATTTTCCTGGATTTCAGGCGCCATTTTCGGAAGGAAGGAAGCTCCGCCGGTTCTGCCCCGGTCGACGCTGATGCCCCCCATTCCCTCTCTTTTAAAAGCCTCGTTGATTATTGAAACATCGTCGCTGATGACTGTCTTCGAGACCAGAAAATCTTCGGCAAGAGACGTCAGGGAGAGCTGTTTCGACGGGCAGGTCAAAAACCTTGCCGCAGTTCTTATGAGCCTGTCGGTTCTTTGTCCTCTCATTTTCAATCACTCCAGATAAAAATTTTTCGCACCCTGCTCCATTTGGACATTTCTCTGAAAAGAGCTCCGGTCCCGCTCCTGTCGTAAAAAAGTCCGAATGCGGAACTGCCGCTTCCTGTGAGCCCCCATGCCGAGGCCCCATGTCTTTCGAACGCACCGAAAAAATCGGCGTATTCCGGATAGCCGGTCAGGAGGACGGGCAGAAAGTCGTTCGGAAGAAGCCCGATTCTCTCCTTTTTCCTTAAAGCCTCCAGCAGCCCCTCAATCTCTCTTTCCCCTTCGCTGCCGGTGAGGGGAAACCTTCCCCCCCTGGCCTCTGACAACAGTTCAAAGGCGCTTTTTGTGGATACGGACCAGTCGGGG
>CAZXOD010000143.1:4953-5779 GCA_964642285.1 uncultured Synergistaceae bacterium | reverse complement strand
TGTGCTCTTCCGATCTAGAGCACAGGGCCCACGCCATGCCCTCCCAGCTCTCGGGAGGGGAGCAGCAGCGGGTGGCCATCGCCAGAGCCCTGGCAAACAAGCCACCGGTTATTCTTGCCGACGAACCTACGGCGCCCCTGGACAGCGAGCGGGCCCTGTCGGTGATAGGCATCCTTAACGACATGGCGAAGCAGTACGAAACCGCCATCATAGTGGTAACCCACGACGAGAAGATTATTCCCACCTTTAAAAGAATCTACCGGATTAGGGACGGAAGGACGGAGGAGATTGCAGGGGAGGGGCTGGAAGCGGGCTAAATATAGTATACTCTAATAAAGGAGTTGATCGCCCGTGCCCGATTCACGTAAAAAAGACAGGGAGCTGGTCGCCTCGGTCATGAGGCGGCTCTACAGCCGGGGGCTCACCACCTGCACCGGCGGAAACGTCAGCATGAGGCGGGGCGGGGAGGTCCTGATAACCTCTTCGGGAACGGACAAGGCGGAGATAACCGCCGAAGAGATAGGCGTCCTGACTTTGGACGGCGAAGTCCTCACCCCGGAGCTTAAGCTCAGCATCGAGACCGAAATGCACCTGGAGGTCTACCGCAACCGCCCCGACGCGGGAGCCGTTGTTCACGCCCACCCTGCGACAGCCTCCGCATTTGCAGCCCTCGACAAGGAAATCGATACAAGCCTCACAGCCGAGGCCTGGCAGGTTCTGGGTCGGCCGGTGAAGGCGCCTTACGCCCTCATGGGAACGGACGCCCTTGCCGCTTCGGTGGGAAAGGCCTCAAGGCAGGGCAACGCGGTTATTATGGAAAATCACG
>CAZXOD010000143.1:0-4943 GCA_964642285.1 uncultured Synergistaceae bacterium | reverse complement strand
CGGAGTAGTGACGGTGGGCGCAACCCTCCTTCAGGCCTTCGAGCGGATGGAGCTTCTGGAGGCGGCGGCGAAGATGACCTGGATTGCGGAGTCCATGGGGCCGCCCAGGCCCCTGTCGGCGGAGCGCCTTCTGGAGATAGAAGAAAAGTACGGCGGCGGAAGCCGGAACAACCGCCCCCTTTAAAATCCCCCGTCTTAAGGAGAAAGCATGTTTATAGCGTCCATCCTCGTAATACTCGCGGCTTTTTTTCTATTCGGCATCTTCTCCTCGGGAAAGTCCGCCTCCTCCTCCGAATACTCCGTGGCTAACAGGCAGGCCTCTGCCGGGGCCGTATCGGGCATCATCCTGGGCAGCCTGGTGGGGGGCGCCTCCACGGTGGGAACGGTGCAGATGGCCTACCAGTACGGCCTTGCGGCATGGTGGTTCACCCTGGGAGGGGGCATCGGATGCCTTATTATGGGTCTATGGTTTGTAAAGCCATTGAGGACCGTGAAGCTGGTCACCCTTCCCCAGTTTCTGGGGAGCCACTTCGGAGGCGGATACGCCATCCTCTCGGCGGGCTCCACGGCCCTCGGGGCATTTATCTCCCTGATCTCCCAGTTTCTTTCGGGCACGGCCCTGCTGGGCTCCGTCTTTCCCATCCCAGTCTGGGGGTCGGCCCTTGTAATGGCGGCCCTCATCCTGGCCTTCGCCTACGGCGGGGGGATTAAGAGCTTCAGCAGGCTGGGCGCGGCAAAGATAGTCTTTCTATACTGCGTAATGATCTTTTGCGTGGCGGCGGCCTTTTTTGACGGCCAAACCCCCCTGGCGCTCATAAAAGCCCTTCCCGCAGACCCTTTCTTCAACATCTTCTCCCGGGGGCTCGCGCTGGACATGGGGGCCTTTCTGTCCCTGATCTGCGGAGTGCTGTGCGGTCAGATCTACATTCAGGCCGTCTATGCCGCCTCCGACGCCGCCACTGCCCGCAGGGGGTGTCTCTGGACCGCCGCGATAATTCCGCCTCTGGGGCTGCTGGGAGTGTGGATAGGCCTTGCCCTGAAGAACTCCGGGGTGGTGGTGGAGCCCTCCCAGGCGTTGCCCTTTTTCATACAGTCCTACTTTCATCCTCTGATTGCAGGCTTCCTGTGGTCCGGCATCATGATCACCGTCCTGGGGACTTCCGTGGGCATTGCCTTCGGTGTGGCCACCAACATCGCAAGGGATATGGTGCTTCAGAGCAGATATGCCGCCGGATTCGATGATAAAAAAATTCTCGCCGTCAGCAAACAGATAGTCCTTGCCACCGTGGCCGGAGCCGGAATCATCTCCCTTTTTCTCGGCAGGAGCATGATACTTCAGTGGTCCTACCTGGCCATGGGCATCAAGGGTGCGGGCATCCTGGCACCCCTTGTCGCCGCCGTGTTCTTTACGGGGAGGCTCAGCTCCGCCTGGAGCATCCTGTCCGGCGCCGGAGGCCTGGCCGGGGTCTTTTTGGGGGCAATCCTCCTGAAGGGTGTGGACCCTCTCCTCCCCGGGCTTGCCATATCGGGCCTGCTGGCGTTTGCCGGGGTCCTGGCGGGGAAGGCCGATCGCGGAATTTAGCGAATTGACCCAAGATATGCCTTTTTGTCCTTTGACCACCGGCCCGGGACGAACCTTACAAAGCCCCGCTTCCCGGACTGGTATAATATTCGCCTGACACTGACGCTGTTCGGCAAGGAGGAATTTTTAAATGCGCCAGAACTTTGCCTTTGCTCTTTTTTTCTCCCTCTACTTCATTATTTATGGGGGGATTCACGTATATGTCTATTTCAAGCTGAGGAGCGCCCTGGGGCCGGGCTGGAAGTGGACCGTCTTTTATGCTCTCTTCTCTCTCGTCATGGTGGCCGGCGCCCGGATACTGTGGGCCGTCGACTTAAGCAGCCTGCCCGCGCTAAAAAAAGCGCTTTCCTATACGGGCTACATCTGGATGGCCTTCATCTTCATGGTCTTCAATGTCTTTATAATGCTGGATCTTCTCAGGCTCTTCCTATGGGCGGCGGACTGGGCTATGTCCTCCCGGTTCAGCGACCTGCTGGCCTCTCCGAAACTCAGGGCCGTCATCGCCGTGGGCATGGCGGCGCTTATATGCGTCTACGGATGGTTCGAGGCCCTGGATATAAGGACCGTTTACTTCACCATAATGTCGGGGAAGCTGCCCGAGGGGGTAGACCGGGTGCGGGTGGCCCAGATCTCCGACGTGCATCTGGGCTGGATAATCCAGGAGGAACGGCTGGCCTCAATGCTCGAAGGGGTGAAAGAGGTTTCGCCGGACATGCTGGTTATCACCGGCGACCTGGTGGACGGCGACATGGAGGAGAGAGCCGCCGAGTCGGCTCTGTTCAGGGATCTGGAATTCCCCGGGGGGGTCTATGCGGTGACGGGAAATCACGAGTATCACGCAGGCATTGATCAGGCCCTGGCCTTTATGGAGCACAGCAACATCAGGGTTATCAGAAACGAGGCGGTACGCGCGGGAGGGATTGTAATCGCTGGTGTGGACGACAGGGCTGGGAGGTTCTACGGCGGCGAGGGCTCTTCCACGGACGCGGCGGTTCTGGCCGGCCTGGACAGGGACAGCTTCATCCTGTTTCTGAAGCATCAGCCCGTCATTGAGCCGGAAGCGGTGGGCCTCTACGACCTTAAGCTGTCGGGGCATACCCACGGAGGGCAGATATGGCCCTTCACCCTGCTTACCACGTTTTTCAACAAGACAAAGCAGGGGCTGTGGGCAATTGTGCCCAGGGAGGGAAGGGGCCAGGCCCACGCCGAGCCCGCCGGAAAAAAAAGCATGATATACATAAGCAACGGAACAGGGACCTGGGGTCCCCCCATCAGGTTCCTGGCCCCTCCGGAAATTACTGTTTTCGATATAGTCCGGGAGAATTCGCCTCAGGAGTGAAGGATCTTCAGGCAGGCGTCGCAGAGGGCCTGAAGGCTTGAGACGGTTTTCTCCTGCGGAAGGCCCGAGGCGTCGTAGGCCAGGGGAAGTTCGGTGCATGCGGCGCATATGGGCAGGTCTCTCTCCTCCCAGAGCTTCAGCACAACGCCCCTCAGGAGCTCTCCTCCCTCGGCTTTTCTGTTTGATTTCACCAGGTTGATGCTCTCCTGGACCTGATGCTGTACGTCCATGGCGGGCTCGTAAAAGACGTATCCCGTCTCTTCGGCCCGGCGCTGGTAGAGGCCGCTGTCCATGGTTCCCCTGGTGGCAAGAAGCCAGGCGCCTTCAGGGCTCATCTCCGAGGCGGCCCTTACCGTCTCCTCGATGATGTGGATAAAAGGCACGGGCAGCTCCTCCCGGAACCGATTGATAAAATAATGAGCGGTGTTGCAGGGGACTGCCAGAAGGTCGGCGCCCCATCCGGCCAGGGTGAGAAGATTTTTCTTAAGCCGTTCCGACGGGTCCTCGCCGACCCCCAAAATTGCGCTGCTACGGTCGGGCACGCCGGGGTCCGACAGCAGATAGGCCCGGGCATGTTCCTGATCCTTTGAAACCGGCGCCCGCTCCGCCAGAAGCCTCATAAACTCCGCCGCTGCGGCGGGCCCCATGCCGCCTAAAATACCCAGAATTTTATCGGGACCTCTGTTTTCTCCCATATCAGCACCTCCGTAATGTTATAGCTGAGGAAGAGTATATACCATGAGCGTCGTACAAGCGCCGGAGTTAAAGTTGACAGATATTGCCTCCTGGCTTAACTTAATCTTGTGAACCAGGCCGGAGTCACCCGCCGCCCGAACAGAGGCCTTGCGCGGGGCGCGGCCCTTGACAGGGAGGAGATCGGCTTATGATAATGAACCTTTTTAGGCTGGACGGCAAAGTGGCTGTAGTCACCGGGGCCCGCAAGGGGCTGGGTATGGGCATGGCCGTGGGGCTTGCCGAGGCCGGAGCGGACATTGTGGGGGTTGGTCCCATCCCCATGCCGGAGACGGAAAAGGCGGTCGCCTCCCTCGGAAGAAGATTTCTGTACGTGGAGGCTGACCTGGCAACCCAGCGGGATATTCCGGACATTGCGGCGGAGACGGCGGCCTCTTTCGGCTCGCTGGATATTCTGGTGAACAATGCGGGGATAATCAGGAGGGACGATATTCTGGAGTTTTCTGAAAAGGACTGGGACGACGTGATGAACGTAAACCTCAAGAGCCTGTTCTTCCTCTCCCAGGAGGCGGCCCGCCAGATGGCCAGACAGGGCAGGGGAGGCAAGATAGTGAACATCGCCTCCATGCTCTCCTTCCAGGGAGGGATCAGGGTTCCCTCCTATACCGCCAGCAAAAGCGCAGTCGCAGGACTGACCAGGCTGCTTGCCAACGACCTTGCGAAGTATGGGATTCAGGTAAACGCCATAGCCCCCGGCTATATGGCCACCGACAATACGGAGCCTCTGAGAAAGGACCCGGCCAGGGAGAAGGAGATCCTTTCCCGAATTCCGCTGGGCCGTTGGGGAACCCCCGACGATCTTAAGGGAGCGGCGTTGTTCCTTTCATCCCGGGCCTCCGACTATGTTACGGGCTGCGTCTTTCCTGTGGACGGAGGCTGGCTTTCAAGGTAAGCTGCGTCCCCTTACCTGAAGAGATTTCGCCGCTCGGAAATCCAGCGGATGGCCAGGGAGTCGGTCCAGCTTTTGGACGGGTTCAGCATAAGGTCGAGGGATATAACCGCAAGAACAATGGTGACGCATATGATAACAGTAAAGATGACGATGGTTATCTGTCTGGCCGGAGAAGGCCCCGCTGAGCCTTTTCCGGTTATCTTTTTGCTGTCCTTTGCCACGGTCCCATCAGCTCCTTTGCTTTATAAGCTTTCTCCTTCCCGCCCTTTTTTAAACGTCGAGGTTTCTTACCTCGTGGGCGTGCGCCTCGATAAACTCCCGTCTGGGCTCGACTTTATCACCCATGAGGATGCTGAAGTACTCCTCGGCGCCCATGA
>CAZXOD010000142.1:0-5779 GCA_964642285.1 uncultured Synergistaceae bacterium | reverse complement strand
AAGATAGTAAAGAAAAAACTTCTGGAAGAAGAGATGGAAAAGAGGCGCATCCAGAGCGTGGAGTTCCTGGAAAAGAGCATGGAAGAGGCGGAGACGCGCAGAAAAATGGAAGCTGAAAAACGGGATTGACGGGGTTCTTGACTCAGTTTGTTGTATTGGACCGATCCGGGGCGATTTTGAACTTACGCCCCGGATCGGTATTACATTTGCCCTAGTTCGTGGTACTATCTGTACGAGACCATAATCCGAAGGAGTGACCCCTCTTCATGACGACCAAAGCCACCCGTCCTTTCAGCACGCAAAGTTCGGGTTTTAAGCTCTCCATACTGTCCGTTGGACACTATTTCAACGACCTTTATGCCGCGTTTCTGCCTACTTTCATTCCAGGCCTTGTCTCCCGTCTGGGCATAACCATGGCCCAGGCGGGTTTTTTCAGTACTTTTCTCGGCATGATCCACATCGTGGTGCAGCCCTTCATCGGCTACCTGTCCGACCGGTCGGGAAATCCCTGGCTGATCATCTGGGGGCCGATCCTCACCTGCATCGGCGCCACTTTGATTCCTCAGTCCCCCTCTTACGGAACGGCCTTACTTTTTGTGGGGATATGGGCCCTGGGCAGCGCCATGTTTCACCCCCAGGGGCACGGAGGCGTGGGACACGTAGTCTCCGGGGAGAAGCTGACCATCTCCCTGGCGTTTTTCTCCATTGCCGGCACCCTTGGAACGACCACCAGCCCTCTGTTTGCCGTTGCCCTCGTAAACACCGTGGGCGTGAAGATGATGCCCCTGGCGGCATTGATCCCTGTGGCTGTTCTGGGGTTTTTTACCTGGAAGACCATCCCTTCCCTCTCCCGGGCGGGGGCGCCGGCCCCGGTTCCCGCCCCGGGAGGGGTTATTTCGTCGCTGAAATCGGTCCTCGTCGTAATCTACCCCCTCCTGATAATGTCCACCATCAGGGATATGGCCAGCCAGGGCGTAAGGATGTTCTTTCCCCTTAAAATCGCCCAGGGAGGCGCGGGGCTATCCTTCATCGGGACCGTCCTATTTCTTATCATGGTGGGAAGCTCAGTGGCCATGCTGGTGATAAGCAGGGTAGCGGACAGGCACGGAAAGAAAAAGACCCTTACCTTTACCATGGCGGCCGCCTCGGTCTTTCTTTTCGCGGGCAGGGCCTCCGGAGGGTGGAGCGCCATCCTCTTCTTCGCCCTCGGTACGGCGGCGGTAAACGCCACCATGCCCATAACGGCGGCCATAGCCCAGGAGCTGACCCCGAACGCAAGGGGTATCGCCAGCTCCATCGTCATGGGGCTCTCCTGGGGGTTTGGCAACATGATGATGGCCCCCTTCGGCAAGGTAGGAGACCTCTACGGAGTGGACGCCACCCTTCTCATAATTGCCCTTCTGCCCCTCTTCGCCCTGCCCCTGGTGCTTACCCGGCCCTTCAGAGAGACGGATAAATAAAAAGGACAGCTTTCCGTTGCCCCGCCGGATTTACAGGGAGCCTCGCCGCTAATGTCCGGCGGGGCTCCTTTTTTAACTATTGAAGCGGAACTATAGCTTCGGGATTGATCACCCTGAAGGTGAAGGACTCGGTGAAAAAGAGCCGTACTTTCCCGTCCGCCCTGTCCTGGAAGCCCAGGGACAGATCCTGCCCGAGAATCAGCTCGAAGTCGCCGCCCCTGAGGGAGACCACGTAAGATTCGTCCCGGGTGGACAGGATGACCTTATCCACAAGATTGCCCAGGTGCTTTGATGTAGGGTAGCATGAAGCCCTGCCGTAGACGGCCTTCCAGAGCACGGGGGACGCGGCCAGGGCATAAGGGCCCTCCACGGCGTTCTCCCGCAGCTTGAAGACCGCGGATGAGACCGCCTCCACCACGGCTTCAGCTCCGTTTCCCTCCGTTTTTACCGGCGTGTTCGCCGCCGCCGAGGAAAGCCCCTCGATGCCCGCTTCGGCGAGGCCGGAGTAGATCGCGGCGTCTTCGAAAAGGGCCATCTTTTTAGCGGCCCTTTCCAGGCTGGACAGGTCGGGGTCTTTGGCGCCCCGGCTTATATTGTCCAGTTCCCAGATGTCTATCTCGAAGCCAAGCCTGGCCTCCACCAGGGGAAGCACTTTATTGACGCCGTATTTTACGCCATCCTCAGAATTTCCTATGACTCTGTCCAGCCTGCCCGTGGGGTGGGCGCTGTACGACCATCCCTTCGGCCCGACCACGTCCACAAAATGCCTCCCGGACAGGTTCGCCGTTAAAACTTTTTTTGCCTGCCCGTCAAGCTCCTCCCATGCCTCGGGAGTGATGAGAGAAGCCGACCGTCTGAGAATATCCATGAATTGACCTCCTTGTATTTAAGGCCCCGACCTATGCTACCTGAGGCTGCCGATGCTCAGGCTCCCGGAGGAAGAGGCTTCCCCGTCCCCGGTTTCGCCGCCCGTCTCCACCTCAAGAAGGGGAGCGGATGTAAATAGGTAAGTTTTCAGCTCTTCGTCCCAGCCCTTCATATTTCTCCTGAGCCATTCAATAAGCATGGCCGCGTGTTCAATCTCCTCATCCCTGTTGTGGGCGAGGATTCCTTTCAGTTCTTCGCCCGGCGTTAACGCTACCCGCTGATTGTAAAAGTTGATGGCCTCCACTTCTTCAATCAGGCTCTGCAGCGCCCTGGCCTCGTCCGCCGTCTTTGAATCCAGCTTGTCCGCAGGTTCTGTGAACTGCATGGTATCTCTCCTTTCGCGCAGCCTTCCGGTCCGCCTTAAAAGGTCAGGAAGCCCGGGTTTGATCCCGGCGCCATCTTCTCATGTAAGACAGAGAAGGCGCCCTAATGCCAAAACACATTATATACCGAACAGGCTGTAATATCACGGGGAGGGAAGTTCGGCGGCAGAAAAAAAGCAGCCCGGCCTCGCGTTCTTTCGGAGGCCGGGCCGCAGGTCGTCAGGTGTGGATCGGGAAGAGGACGGAAGTTCAGCCGTCTTCCCGGTTCTTTCTTCGCCCCCTTCTGGCGAGCTCCCTTGGTTCAATGGAGACGGCCTCTCCTTCAAACAGGGATTCCATTCCCCCCGGGAAAAGGTTTTTGGACCGTTCGCAGATCTCCCTGCACCGGCCGGAACAAACGCTTCTGTTCTCGTCTGGCTCCGAGTAGACTGAAATTACCCCTTCGAAGTTTCTCAGCACAGTCTTTCTGTCCGACATAGAGAGGACATAGTTGGGCATGACGGGGATTTTGCCTCCTCCGCCGGGGGCGTCCACCACGAAGGTGGGAACAGCCAGGCCGGAGGTGTGCCCTCTCAGGTATTCGATGATCTCCACTCCCTTGCCGACGGAGGTCCGGAAGTGCTCTATCCCCCGGGACAGGTCGCACTGGTAGATGTAGTAAGGACGGACCCTCATCTTCAGAAGTTTCTGGTTCAGCTCTCTGAAGATATAGGGGCAGTCGTTGACCCTCTTTAGGAGGACCGACTGGTTCCCCAGCGGAATCCCCGCGTCGGCAAGCCGGGCGCAGGCGCCCGCCGCCTCGGGGGTAAGCTCCCGGGGATGGTTGAAGTGCAGGTTGACCCACAGGGGGTGGTACTTTTTAAAAACGGCGCAGAGTTCGTCGGTTACTCTCATGGGCAGTACTGCGGGAATCCTGGTTCCAATCCTTATTATCTCCACGGTGGGTATGGCCCGCACCCTGGCCAGAATTGAGTCCAGAGCACCGTCGGAGAGAGTGAGGGGGTCCCCCCCGGTAATGAGTACGTCCCTGATCTGTGGGGTTCGGGCTATGTAGTCGATGCAGCGGTCGATCTGCTCCTCGCTCGACGGACCGTCGGTCTGGCCGGCGAAGCGCCTCCTGGTGCAGTGCCGGCAGTACATGCCGCACTGGTCCGTCACCAGCATAATGCACCGGTCCGGATATCTGTGGGTCAGCCCTGGCACGGGGGAGTCTACATCCTCGTGAAGGGGGTCCAGCAGATCGGTGGAAGAGATGAAAGTCTCCTTCAGGGTGGGAACGGCCTGCTTTCGTATGGGGCATTCCGGATCGGCGACGTCGATGAGGGATGCGTAGTAGGGAGTTATGGCCATGCGGAGGGTGTTCAGGCTCTTTTTGAGGGCGGCCGATTCTCCCTTTGACAGGGGAAGAATCCTGGCGAGCTCCGCCGCCGAGGTTATCCTGAACTTCATCTGCCAGTGCCAGTCGTTCCAGAGCGCTTCCCCGGCCGTCTCCCGGAGGGCTTTAAGCCAGGGCTTATCCGGAGAGAAAAGAGGAAGCGCCGGGAGGAGCCCTTCTTTTCTTTTTCCTGCCTTCAGGGACGGAGGCCGGGTTTCCTCACCGCCGCCTTCCGGCTCCATTTCATTGTTTTTCGATTTTCTTGCAGTAGAGGACAAGGTCGTCACCTTCTTTATAAAAGTCCTGAATGCGTCCGCATTCCCCGTAGCCTGCAGCAAGGTAAAAAAGGCGCTGCCCCAGATAGTCGTCCCTTCCTGAAGTTTCAATGCGCACGACGGCCCGGGGGGACCCTTCAAGCAGGGCGGAGCACATTCTCCCCTCCAGCAGCCTGCCTATTCCTTTTTTTTGAAAGGCCGGATCCACTGCGATCCAGTAAAGGTCAAAGGCAAAATCCGTCATAGGCGCTGGGCCGTAGATCAGAAAGCCGGCCAGAGCGCCGCCCCTGTGCTCGGTCAGCAGTTCGTAGTCTGCGCCCGGACGCCCGGCCCAATCAGCCAGCACTTCTTCCAGGACGGCGATTTCATCCTGAGAAAAAGCCCCGGTGGCCCTGGCAGCGTTCAGACAGAGCTCCGCCGTGGGGTTCATCAGACTTCCATCCCTCCTATTGTCTTTTCCATGGCCAGTTCCACAATGCGGGCAATAACGTCGTCCGGTTCCAGGCCGCCCTCCCGGCACTGCCTCAGAAAGCCTCCCCCTTCCCCCATGTCGGGGTTCGGGTTTACGTCAATCACATACAGATCTCCGTCCTTCTCCCGGATGTCGGCGCGGAAGTAGCCGGAGCATCCCAGGGCCCTGCCGGCCTCCGCGGCCAGGCGGGCGGCCCGTTCCTTTTCAGGCCCCCGGGCGGGCTCCGGCGTAAGGTGATAGAGAGGGGAGGAGGGGTCCCATTTCGAGTCGTAGTCCAGGTAGGCGCTTCCCGTCTGCCATTTTTCGTAGTCAATGACCGATACGGACGGGACAAAGTAGGGACCGTTGCCCAGGCATGAAACGGAGTACTCCTTTCCGGGGAGGAATTCCTCCGCCCGGATTCCCCGGGGAAAGGAGCTCAGTTTCCCCGCGGCGGCCCGACCAAGAGCCTCTCTGTCGGCGACCAGGGAGAATTCATCGATGCCCACGCTTCCGTCCTCAAACAGTGGCTTCAGGAACATGGGCAGGGGCAGTTCGTCAAGGACTGACAGGGGCAGATGAGGAAGAAGGGTTATTCCTGACGGAGCCGGAATGCCTTTTTGGCTGAGGAGCCGGCAGGTAAGCTCCTTGGACAGGCAGGTCTCCAGGACAGCGGCGGCGTTTCCCGTGCACGGCACGGACGACGCCTCTAACAGGGCGCGGAAGCGGTGCTCCGACCCGCTGTCGGCGCCGAAGCCCTCGAAGAGGTTGAAGACGCATGCCGCCCCCTTGTTTCTCAGGTAATCAGCCACTCCCTGGGGAGAGGCCAGCAGGGCCGGGGTGATGTCCCAGGGCAAGGCGGTCCATCCCGCTCTCTCCAGGGCGCCGCATACCCACACCCTGGCTTCAAGGGCGTCGGCCACGTCGGGACGGGCCTCCGGTTCAACGGCGGCCGCCACGAGAATGAT
>CAZXOD010000141.1:0-5804 GCA_964642285.1 uncultured Synergistaceae bacterium | reverse complement strand
TTGCCGGAACACCCACGGGCGGATAGTTCAGCGGTAGAACACCTGCCTTACACGCAGGGGGTCACAGGTTCGAACCCTGTTTCGCCCACCAAGGCTTCAATGGATGTACTATGCGGGGTCGTAGCTCAGTCGGTTAGAGCGTCGGCCTGTCACGCCGAAGGTCGCGAGTTCGAGTCTCGTCGGCCCCGCCATTTACCTCTTTCATTTTAGAGGCGGGATAGCTCAGTTGGTAGAGCAGCGGACTGAAAATCCGCGTGTCCCCAGTTCAACTCTGGGTCCCGCCACCACTTTGATAACCGAAATGCGCGGAAGTAGCTCAGGGGTAGAGCACAACCTTGCCAAGGTTGGGGTCGCGGGTTCAAATCCCGTCTTCCGCTCCATTTTCAAGGGAGTCGCGGCGGCATAGCCAAGTGGTAAGGCAGAGGACTGCAAATCCTTTATCCCCAGTTCGAATCTGGGTGCCGCCTCCACTTAATCAGTAAAATTCCTCGGTAGCTCAATGGCAGAGCGGGTGGCTGTTAACCACTAGGTTCGAGGTTCGAATCCTCGCCGAGGAGCCAGATAGTTTCCAGACCGCAACTGGATGAATTATCCGGTGCGGTCTTTACTTTTGCGGCGTCTTACCTCCCTGAAAGCGGCTGGAACCGAGACATCCCCTTTAAGGCGCCTTTTTTTCGGTAATACTGTAATAGAAAGAGGTACTAAGATGTTCAAGAAACTTGTGTTTATCTCCGGCAAGCCCTATTGGCTTCTTCCGGAGGGCGGTTTCGGCGCTGCGGAGCAAAAGAACGGCCGGATAATCGACCCCGTGCTCTTCCGCAAGCCCAATGACCGCTGGAACAGCGAACTGTCCGCCGAACGGACAAACTGACAGGCGGCCGGTCTGGCCAGAGTAAAAAAAGCCCTTCTCCGCTGAGAGAGGGGCTTTTTGCAATCCCTACGAAAGATGGGCAAAAAATTCCCGGCAATTAAATATCCGCCGTCAGGGGGTCAAAGTTTTTCAACGTCCTTCCCGTAGAAAAGTAGTCCTCCCCCGCGATAACCGACGCAAGGCGGATAACGCTTTCCATGACTGGCATGGGGATTCCCAATCTTTTGCCAAGGTGAAACGTCGGAACCAGCAGATAGGGGACGTCTTCCGTCAAATAACGGTGCTTCATGGAGGAGGGGGAGTCGGGGCCGTGTCCGCAGTATGCATCGTTGTCCAGAATGGTCTCCCGCAGGTTGGCGCCCCTTAAGGAATAGAGTTTTTTCATGTCCTCCATGGTAGAGAGCAGGTTAAGGCCCAGCGCTTTTCCCACGTCTATACGCTCCTGATCCATGGCTTCCATGACCGCGCAGACTGAGTCGGTCATTCCCTCGGCATAGAACCGGAAAGGAGCTTCCGCCGCTTCAATTCTGCCCGCGTTCATTATCATGGCTGGGCAGTGGAGGATCATGTTTGTATTTGAAAGGCCTATGGACAGGCTATTTCGGGCAGGTACAAGGGGGACCGGAAAATATTCCAGTATGCGGTCAATTAAGGATTTAGTTTTCCGGGAAGGGAGGGCGGAGACCGCCATGAAGTTTTTCATGCCCCACACCGCGATGGATCCCGATCCTTCGCGGCGGCAGGCATAGGGTATGGTGTCAGATTCCGCGATTGTTAAATCTTCCGGCAGAATATCCCCCAGCGACTCTTTCATGGCTAGGGCGCCGAAATTGCCAGGCATCAAAATAAGCAGCGCGCCGGACTTCATATGGGGGGCGGCGAGGGTCAGAATGGCCTCCTGGGCGAAAGAGGGAGCCAGGTAGTAAATTATATCCGCATCTTCGATATCGGCCGGATCTTTTGTAACCATGTCCAGCTTCCCCAGGGCATTTACCGCGCCCGTCAGCCTGATGGTCTTTTCTCCCTCAAGGTCCTGAAGGGAATGGTAAAACTCCGGATGTTCAAAAAGAGTTACCAGAAAGCCCATGGAGCTCAGATGACCCGCAAGAGCTTGGGCGCCGTTTCCGCCGCCCAGAACCGCAATGTTTTTCATAAGATCCCTCTCCCCAATAGTAAACAAAAATACATCGTTGACGCAATAAAAATCCTGAAGTATAATTCTACGCTGTAACAGAAAACCATCATACACATAACGGAGGTACCAATCAATGAAAAGCAGACCGGCCGCAATTCTTCTGGCCCTTGTTTTAGGGGTTTTTCTGGCACAGGCAGCCTTCGCCGGCGTAATGGACGGAGAGGTAATCAGAATCGGGACGGAGGCGACATACCCTCCCTTTGAATTTAGAAATGAAAAAAATGAGATCGTGGGCTATGAAATTGACGTTGCCCTGGAGGTTGCCGAAATCCTCGGGAAAAAAGTGGAGATTGTGGACATGGCCTTCGACGGGCTTATCCCCGCTCTTTTGACGGGCAAGGTGGATCTGCTGGCAGCAGGGATGACTAATACTGAGGAGAGGCGGAAAAAAGTGGGCTTCTCTACCGTTTATTACGACATAGAAAATGCCTTCGTGGTGCGAAGCGACGATGATTCCATGGCCGGGCTGGACGACCTGAAAGGCAAGGTGGCCACTGTACAGATGGGAACCGCTCAGGATCTTTTTATTTCCGACACGGGGCTTCCTGCTGAAATAAAGCGTTTTCAGAAGAACGACGACGCCCTCATGGAGCTCAAGTTCGGCCGAGGAGATTTTTCCGTGCTAAACCTGACGGTGGCAAGCGCCTACCTCAAGGACAATAAGAACTTCTCCGGCAGCCTTAAGATTGCCTTCAGGAACAAGGTCCACCAGGAGGGGGAGGGCATTGCCATGGCCGTGCCCAAAGAAGACGAAGCCTTTTTGAAGGCCGTGAACGACGCCATAGCTTCAATGAATGAAAAGGGCAGATTCGACGAGCTGAAGAAAAAGTACGGCATGGACTAGGAAAGGCCTTCTCCAATGGCAAGACTTCTCAGCATGTCCGACGTGGAAAAGCTCCTTACCATGAAGGACTTCGTCGAAATTCTGGATAAAACCTACAGGGGCATGGGGGAGGGGACAGTGGTCAATCCCGCCAAGGGGACCCTGGATCTCGGGGAGAGCGGCCCCTATCCTCCCTACAGAGCCGATATAAACTCCATGCCCGCCTACGTGGGGTGGGTGGATGCGGCGGGCATAAAGTGGGCCGGCGGATGGATGGAGAATCCGGCCAAGGGACTGCCCTATGTGAGCGCCGTCATAGTCATGGTGAACCCCCAAAATGGCGTGTTTACCGGGGTTCTTGACGGTACGTTCATCACCAACATGCGCACGGGAGCCCAGACGGCCGTCGCATTGAAATATCTTTACCCTGACAAGAAGTCCCTTTCCGTGGGGCTCTTCGGCGCGGGCGTCCAGGGCCGGACTCAGACCATGGCCATATCAGAACTTTTTGCCATAGACGAGCTCAGAGTTTACGATATTTTCCCCGATGCGGCCGCCCGATTTGCCTCGGATATGAAGGGGTTCGTATCGGGAAAGATAACGGTATGCGACAGGCCGGAGCAGGCCGCTGAGGGAGACGCCGTGATAACGGTAACCCACGCCAAGGACGGTTTTTTTCAGAAGGAGTGGTTTGCCCCTGGAACGGTGCTATTCCCCATGGGCTCTTATAAGGAGTGCCGGGATGAAGCCCTGCTCTCGGCGGACGTCATAGTGGTGGACCACATCGAACAGTGCCTCCACAGGGGCGCCTTAAAGGAGCTGGCGGAGGCGGGCAGGATAGGCGAAAAGGATATAACGGCCACCCTGGGCGAGCTGGCCGCAGGCAAAAAAACAGTAAGGGCTTCTTCAGGCTCCAGGATTCTATGTATTCCCATAGGCACGGGCGCCATGGACGTGGCCGCCGCAGCAGTGGCCCTTGCCAGGGCTGAGGAGTGTAACGAAGGGCATATTTTTGATTTTTCCCTTTGAGGAAATTTAAAATACCCGGCAGCCTGATCTGACCCGCAATGAGTACAGCCGCCCGGGAAGTCCGCAAAACAGAAAACGGACCTCCCGGGCGGCTTATTTTAGTCTATCTCTCCACCAGCTTCATGTTCGTAAGCCACCCTCCGATCATCTCCTCGTAATCCTCGGTGAAATCGGCGCCTACAACAATGTGAATGCGGAAAAGCCAGGAATCAGTGAAAATGAAAAGGTCAGCATTGTCCCGGGCATCCTCGTTATCGCCAGTTACGTAGTCCACTCCCGCCACGGGGTAGGTAAAGAGCTCCGCAAAATTGTCCATGTCGGCGGTCACGGCAATGCCGTCCTCTTCAATACCCTCGAAAGAGGCTACAAGGGTCGCAAGGTTATCAGGAGTTATCATCTCTCCCTCATCGTTCTCCACGGGGAGCCTTTCCACCACCAGCACCACCAGCCCGTCGTCGATCATGCGGGTGTAGGATGCTACGCCCTCGTCGTTCATCTGGAAGTCTACGTCAAAAGTGCTTTCCGGCAGGCCGTTGATCTCTATCCAAAGCCCCTTAACCTCTCCGTCCCCTTCCTCCGCCCAAAGGGGAGAAACCGGCGCCAGTACTGCCGCAAGGGCAAGTAAAAGCGCAATCGCGCCGACTGCTGAAAACTTCTTCCTCATAATGTATCCGCCTCTTTCTTTTTTAATATCACCGGGTCCCGGCAGGACTCCGGTCAGTGACATCTGGCTGACGTCATCCCTAACGAACGGAAAAAACCAGGTAAATGCCTGCCGTCGTATAGAGAAGAGCCGCTAGAGCCAAAATCGCAAGGATAACGGGAAAGGCTCGTTTTGAGCCCGTCGTCTTTTTTTTTAACACCTGCGTCGCCGCCAGAAAAACAAAAAATAGCAGCGCGCTCAACCACAGACGCACCGGTTGTCTGCCGTCCTTCCGTCATGGATTGAAATTCAGCGTGGCCACGGCGTCTGTGTTGCGATCGCCCACTTCTTTTAACTTTACCTTGCGAAAACCTACTTCCACCCCCCCGGGGGCAGGATCTTCCGGGTGTCCTGCGAAGGCGTTTTTCGGATCGATGATGACCCGCCTCAAATCTCCTGACCAGACCACTCTCTTCCCATTCGCTACAGGTTCATTGGCGTAGAAGCCGAATCCCTCCATGGTCAGGGAGGATACGGCGGAGTTCAGAGTGATAACCCTGGACTCCCCCGGTTTAACCTGGTACCAGCCTATACGGCGGTCATCAGGTGAATCGAATCCGCTCCAGCAGAAGGCCACGGAAATGGTTTGGGATCTGTTGTTGTTCAGGGTGATTTTAACCCAGGCATTAGCTTTATGAACGCTTGCCAACAGAGCAAATATCAGCAAAGCGCCCGTCAAAACTATTCTTTTTCGAGTGAATCCTGTCATTTTCGATCCGCCTCTCAATCTTTATGATTTTTTACAACCCTGTCCGCAGGAGCTTTTATATTCTTACCTCATCTTATGATCGCAGCTGCGGCTGCGTCAGGCTCCCGTCGTTTTTGTCCTGTCCACCATCAGCAGATCCATAAAATCCTCGGCCGAGATCCTTACTATGGACGCCCCGTCGCCGAAGAGAATGAAATATCCGTCGGTCTTTGCGGTCTCAAACAGCGATAAATTCCTCAAAGTTCCGAAACGCATCGTATCCAGCCGGGAGGAGAAGTCAAACTCAATGCTGGCGTCGGTGTCAGTCTCAACTTTAAGCCTGTATCCGGGCAGCGCTTTTACGCTTCTGAAATACCCGCCCTTAATATTCATAAAAAACACGCCCCCCGTCCACGACAAGTTTCCATGCCCTGCCGTTAATTAAAAATCTATCCTTGTCAAATCGTTTCTTGAACGAATCTTAAGTTTGCTGAA
>CAZXOD010000140.1:0-5834 GCA_964642285.1 uncultured Synergistaceae bacterium | reverse complement strand
TACGCGAAGGCGGCCGTACCGTCGGCGCCGGCGTTGTTACCGAAATTATAGAATAGCCCCGAAGGGGGGAGTTAGAAAGTGGCAAAGAAAATACGCATCCGTCTGAAATCCTTCGACCACCGGGTTCTCGACACCTCCGCCGCCCAGATCGCTGAAACTGCCGACCGCAGCGGCGCAAAGGTATCCGGTCCCATACCTCTTCCGACGGAGATAAACAAGGTGACTATCCTGAAGTCTCCTCACGTGGACAAGGACGCCCGTGAACAGTACGAGACCAGGACCCACAAGCGCCTCATCGACATCATCAACCCGACGCAAAAGACGATGGACGCGCTTATGCAGCTGAACCTTCCTTCTGGTGTAGATATCCAGATTAAATTGTAGGGGAAGCTCTGAGCTGAAAGGAGTTGTAGTGTAATGAGCATCGGAATTCTGGGTAAAAAACTCGGAATGACCCAGATTTACAACGAGCAGGGCCAGGCTGTGCCCGTAACGGTGATCCAGGCCGGACCCTGCCCCGTGGTGGATATGAAGACGCCCGACAAGGACGGCTACTCCGCCCTCGTTCTGGGATGGGGCCAGATAAAGCCCAAAAACGTAAACAAGTCCCGCAAGGGGCTGTTTGACAAGGCGGAAGTGGAACCCGTAAGAACCCTGAGGGAGTTCAGAGTGGAAGATCTTGAGAACTACTCCGTAGGGCAGGAGATCACGGTATCCCTCTTCGAGGAAGGGGAGACCGTGAACGTCTCCGGAACAAGCAAGGGAAAGGGTTTTGCCGGAGTTATGAAGAGGTATAATTTCGGCGGCTCCCACGCAACTCACGGAGCTTCCCTTGTTCACCGCGCCGGAGGATCTATCGGCGCAAGCAGCAGCCCCGGGCGGATTTTTAAGGGGCAGAAAATGCCAGGCAGAATGGGCAATGAGAAAGTGACGGTCAAAAATCTGACCGTCGTCGCAGTGGATGCCGAAAACGGTCTTATTCTTGTAAAGGGTGCTGTTCCGGGCGCGAGAAACGGCCTGCTCACCCTGTACAAGAAGGGTTGACCGGCGTGAAGGAGGCCGCAGTCAACATGCCTACCCTAAAAATAGTTTCATTTCAGGGAGAAGAGATCGGGGAAGTGCAGCTAGCCGAAGAGGTATTCGGCGCCCCCGTTCACGTCCCCGCCATGCACCAGGTGGTGGTGGCCCAGCTTGCCAACCGCAGAAGAGGTACCCACTCGGCCAAGACGAGGGGGGAAGTGCGGGGCGGCGGTAAAAAGCCGTGGAGACAGAAGAAAACCGGCAGGGCCCGCCACGGAAGCATCAGATCGCCCCTGTGGACCGGAGGCGGCGTGGTTCATCCGCCGAAGCCCAGGGACTACAGCCAGAAGGTCAACAAGAAGGTAAGACGGCTTGCCATGAGAAGCGCCCTGTCCCTTAAGGTGCGGGACTCTCTGGTCACAGTAGTTGAATCCTTCGACCTTGCCAAGCCCTCGACCAAGGGAATCCTGTCGTTTTTCACGGCGGTCAGCGCCAGAAAACCGCTGATAATTCTTCCCAGGGGCGATGAGACGGTATCCATGTCGGCCCGCAACGTGCCGGGCGCGAAGGTTATCAACATGGGCAACATCAACGTTTACGACCTTCTTAACGCGGGAACCGTCGTAATGACGCCCGAGGTAGCCGACAGGCTCGGGGAGGTGTACTCAGGATGAACCTTATCGCTCACGATATAATTATCCGGCCCATAATCACCGAAAAGAGCAGCCGGCTCATGGAGATGAACAAGTACACCTTTGAGGTGCACTCTTCCGCCAACAAGATCCAGATCAGAAACGCCGTGGAGGAGATCTTCAAAGTAAAAGTTCTGGGAGTCCACGTTATCTCGGTGCACGGAAAGCCCAAACGCATGGGCGCCTTCCAGGGCAAAAGCCGGTCGTGGAAGAAGGCGGTCGTATGCCTCGCCGAGGGCGAGAGGATCGAATTCTTCGAAGGCGCAAGCGTCTAGCGGGAAGGAGAAACAACTAAAAATGGCGATTAAACAGTTTAAACCCTACACTCCCGGCCGCAGGTTTATGACCGTCCAGGACAAGACCGAGGTCAGCGATAAGAAGCCCGAGCGGTCGCTCCTGGCGCCCTTAACCAAGACCGGCGGGAGAAACAACAAGGGCAGAATAACCTCCCGCCACATAGGCGGCGGGGCCAAGAGACAGTACAGGATCATCGATTTCAAGAGGAACAAGCTCTCCGTGCCTGGCAAGATCGCGGCTATTGAGTATGATCCCAACAGGAACGCCTTTATAGCGCTCGTTCACTACGTGGACGGAGAGAAGAGATATATCCTGGCCCCCAAGGACCTCAAGGTCGGAGACACGATTACGGCAGGGCCCGATTCCGATATTCAACCCGGCAACGCCCTTAAGCTCAAGGATATTCCCATTGGTACAGTTATCCATAACCTGGAGCTGGAGCCGGGCCGGGGCGGAAAAATGGTAAGGGCAGCGGGAACTTCAGCGCAGCTCATGGCCAAAGAGGGCAAGCATGCCTTCATCAGAATGCCCAGCGGCGAACTCAGGCTTATACTTCTGGAGTGCATGGCCACCATCGGCCAGGTGGGCAATGAGGACTTCGAGAACCTTTCCGCTGGAAAAGCCGGCAAGAACCGCTGGCTTGGGAAAAGGCCAGGAGTAAGAGGCGTGGTAATGAACCCCGTGGATCACCCCATGGGCGGAGGAGAGGGCCGGAGCAAATCCAACAAGCACCCCGTATCACCCTGGGGAACTCCCGCAAAGGGGTACCGTACCAGGAAAAAGAAGCCGTCCGACAGGCTCATCGTGCGGCGCCGTTACGAGAAATAAGGAGGGAATGCGATGGCTCGCTCCAGACGCAAAGGGCCTTATGTGGAAAAAAGGCTGCTTGACAGGGTGGAGACCATGAATGAAGGGACCGCTAAAAGGGTTATTAAGACCTGGTCCCGGAGGTCCACCATAGTGCCGGCCATGATCGGCCACACTATCGCTGTGCACAACGGCAGGATCCACATACCCATTTTCATAAGCGAAAACATGATAGGACATAAGCTCGGGGAGTTTGCCCCCACCCGTAAATTCGGGGGCCACGCGGGGCAGGAACGCTCCTCCCGGGCCAGGTAAGGAGTGATGGTGATGGAAGCTAAAGCCGTTGCCAGGCAGGTTCGGGTATCTCCGACAAAGGTGCGCAGAGTGCTGGCGCTGATCAGGGGCAAAAAAGTGGGAGACGCCGCAGTGGTCCTTCGCTTCAGCGCTCAGAAGTCCGCCGGCATAGTGAGCAAGGTGCTGCAGAGCGCCGTTGCCAATGCCGAACATAACTACGGAATGGATACCGACAAGCTGAGGATAATCGCGGCCACCGCCGACGAAGGTCCTAAGATGAAGCGGTTTCGCCCGGTGTCCATGGGCAGGGCCCATGCCTATGTCCACCGTACAAGCCACGTGACTGTCACAGTGGCAGAACGTTAAGGAGGGGGAACTCGTGGGACAGAAAGTTCACCCAACCGGATTCCGGATCGGAGTCGTCAAGGAATGGGAGTCAAAATGGTACGCCGGAGGAAAGGACTACGCGAAGAACCTTCATGAGGACATCGCTCTCCGGAAGTATATCGCGAAAAAATGGCAGAATGCGGGCATATCCCGCATAGAAATAGAGCGGGTAGGCCACGTAATACGCTTCACGATTTGGACCTCCCGGCCCGGTGTAGTAATCGGACGGGGCGGATCGGAGATCCAGGTCATGAAGGACGACCTTCAGGCAAAGACGGGCGCCAAGATAATGATCAACGTCCAGGAGATAAAAAATCCCGACGTGGAGGCCCAGCTCGTGGCAGAGGGCGTCGCATCGGCTCTTGAGAGAAGGGTATCCTTCAGGAGAGCCATGAAGCAGTCCATCTTCCGCGCCATGAAGAGCGGAGCCAAGGGAATAAAAATTTCCACCGCGGGCCGCCTGGGCGGCGCTGAAATTGCAAGGACTGAATGGTACAACGAGGGGCAGCTTCCCCTTTCCACCATCAGGGCCGACATCGATTACGGATTTGCCGAGGCCGGCACCATGTACGGGATCATAGGCGTCAAGGTCTGGATCTACCGGGACAGGGCTGCCGAGCGCCCCGCTCAGCCTCCCAGGCAGTCCCGGAGAAGGGGGTAGCGCGCAATGCTTATGCCGAGCAGGGTTAAATACCGTAAGCCCTTCAGGCGCCCTCTCAAGGGGCGCGCCAAGGGCGGAAGCACCGTCGCCTTCGGCGAATACGGCATTCAGACTCTTGAATGCGCCTGGATTACCGCGCGACAGATAGAGGCTACAAGGATCGCGATTTCCAGAAAGATGAAAAGGGGCGGCAAGATCTGGATCCGCATTTTCCCGGACCATCCCTTTACCAAGAAGCCCCTTGAAACCCGTATGGGCAAGGGAAAGGGGTCCACTGAATTCTGGGTAGCCCCAGTAAAAAGAGGCCGCATTCTCTTCGAGATCGCAGGAATTCCCAGAGAAGTTGCCGAGGAGGCCTTTCGCACCGCCTCTCATAAACTGCCGGTGAAGGTGCGGATGGTTTCCCGGGAAGGTCTTGGTGGTGAGTGAACATGAAAGCCGTGAATCTTCGCGATCTTACGATCGATGAGCTTAACGAGAAGCACAGGCAGTACAAGGAAGAGCTGTTCAACCTGAGGTTTCAGAACGCCATTGGGCAGCTTAAGAATACCAGCAGAATCAAGGCTGTTAGAAAGACGATCGCCAGGGTTCTGACGGTTGTCCGAGAGAAACAGATGGC
This sequence comes from uncultured Synergistaceae bacterium, assembly GCA_964642285.1. Lineage (GTDB taxonomy): Bacteria > Synergistota > Synergistia > Synergistales > Aminobacteriaceae > Aminivibrio. The sequence continues at coordinate 1,057 of CAZXOD010000140.1, read as the reverse complement.
CGGCGAGCAGTCTGCCGGAAGGAGGTAGTCCCAATGGAAGAGCGGAAACCTCACCGAAAGGTTCGGACCGGCACGGTTGTAAGCGACAAGATGGAAAAGACTGTGGTGGTCCGGGTAACGAGGCATACTGAACACCCCCTTTACGGGAAGAGGATGATCAGGGCAAAGAAGTACACCGCCCACGACGAAAACAACGAATGCAGGATCGGCGATCTTGTTGTCATCGGCGAGACGAGGCCCCTCAGCAAGACCAAGAGATGGGCTCTCATCGAAATAGTCCGCCGGGCGCCCGTCTTCGACGCTCCCGGAAGCAGCGGCGGGGAGGCCTAGAACATGATCCGGTTCACTACTGTTTTAAACGTGGCTGACAACTCCGGGGCCAAGAAGCTTTTTTGCATTCAGGTCCTGGGGGGCAGCAGGAGAAGGTACGCATCCATCGGCGACGTCATAGTCGCCTCCGTCAGGGAGGCCATTCCCAACAGCAACATAGCGAAGGGCTCCGTAGTAAGGGCGGTAGTGGTGCGCACCAGAAAAGAAATCAGACGGGCTGACGGAACCTACGTCAGATTTGACGACAACGCCGCGGTGGTAATTGACAACAACGGCGACCCCAAGGGAACCCGAATCTTCGGGCCGGTGGGACGGGAGCTGAGAGCAAGGAAGTACATGCGCATCCTCTCCCTCGCCCCTGAAGTAGTGTAGCGGAGGGTATCGGACAATGAGCAAGATAAGACTTAAAAAAGGCGACCGGGTCAGGGTAATTTCCGGCAAAGACAAGGGGAAAGAGGGCAAAATCCTGCGCTCCATCCCCGATCGGCAGCTGCTGGTGGTGGAGGGCGTAAACGTTGCCTCAAGGCATACAAAGCCCTCTCAGAAGAACCCCCAGTCCGGTATTGTCAAGAAGGAGACGCCTATCTACGCTTGCAAAGTTATGCTTGTATGCCCCTCGTGCGGGGCCGCGGCCCGGGTTGGGCGCGGCTATCTGGACAGCGGAAAAAAGGTCCGCCTGTGCAAGGCATGCGGCGAAATCGTGGATCAGGTGTAAGGAGGAGAGTGT
>CAZXOD010000139.1:0-5876 GCA_964642285.1 uncultured Synergistaceae bacterium | reverse complement strand
TACGCGATTTCGCGGAGTGACTGGAGTTCAGACGTGTGCTCTTCCGATCTTTATCATGAGGTTAGGCTTGTTTATGAGGCGGACAAGTTTTTTTGCCTCCTCTACCGTAGCCTCTGTATCGTGGGCAAGGAGGGGACTTACTTCAAGGCTAACAAAACCGTCGGCGCCTCCGCTCTCTTTGAAAAGAGGGGCAAGGAGGTCCGCCGCCTCCCCCACGTCGCCTGCGGTAAGGCTTTCATAGATTTCTTCCCTGTTTTTTCCCTCTCGCATCAGATATAGGATGTCGCCGTCGTAGTCGGAGGTCTTCCCTATGGCGTTTTCAAAGATGGAGGGGTTTGTGGTCACGCCCCTTACTCCGGAGTCAATCATCTCCTCCAGTTTTCCCGACCTGATCAGGTCTCTGCTCAGGAAATCGCACCAGATGCTCTGCCCCAGGGCAAGGGTCTTATAGATAGCGTTATCTTTGTTCATTTTAATTTTTTTCTCCTGTTTCCGGAAGAGGGCTTCGCTCTTCCCCGGATATTTTCAGTGCGGGCGCGTACTGTCTGACCCCGGCTCTGATTTCATCTTCTGGTGCGCCGGGGAAGAAAGCCCGTCTTCCCCGGTCTCCTGTGGAAAAAATTGCCCCGGTTCCTCCGGCTGCAGGCAGCAGAATGACTTCCTTCATATCCTCCCAGGGCAAAATTTCAGTTCTGCCTCTGCCCCAGAAGAGGGTTCGACGTTCAAAGCCTTTCTCGGACATAGCAATTGTCTTATCGTATCCGGCAGCGTAGACGCAGGCGGATCCTATGAGCAGGTTCGGGAAGAAGCCGGTCATGCCGCCTCCCCCAAAAAGTCGGCGCAGGCCGTCGGAAAGAAGAAAGAATCCTATAAGGAGCCCAGCCCACTTCATCCACCGGGGAAAGGGTAGGGCTCTCGCGGTTAAAGCCTTATCCCGGTTCACTACCCGGCCGCCCCGGTTTCCCGTTTTTCCTCAATCCATGGAATTCCGATTCCGAGCCTGGTCATTATAAGGGCCACCAGGGGGTTCAGATAGTTGAGGAAGGCATAGGGAAGGTAGGAAAGGGTCGGCACCCCCAGCACGCCGCTGTTGTAGGCGCCGCAGGTATTCCAGGGAACCAGGACCGAAGTCAGGGTTCCCGAGTCCTCCAGGGCCCTGGAGAGGAGCCTGGCATCTACCTTTCTGCCGTCTTTTTCGAAGTCGTCAAAGGCGGGCCTGAACAGCCTCCCGGGCATTACCAGGGCAAGATACTGGTCCCCCAGGAAGAGGTTGGTGAAGACGCACGAGAAGGTGACCGCCCCCACGAGGCCGAAGATGGATTTTACCTTCTGCAGAAGGCGCTCCAAAAGGACTTCTAGGAAGCCGCAGGTTTCCATTATTCCGCCTAGCACGAGAGCGACGAGGATTAGGGCCACCGTGTCCAGCATTCCGTCGAGGCCGCCCCGGGCGAGCAGATCGTTCAGCATGGCCGATATTTCCTTTACCGTTTCAAAGGCTTCCCCGCCGAATAGGGCAACTCCGCCGAGAAGTTCGTTCAGGGCGCCTATGTCGGCGCTTTCAGCCATTTCGCTAATAAGACCAGGGACATAGCCTCCCTGAAGGGCGCTCAGGACGTCTCCAAGACCCGTCCCCTGGTAGAGGGACATTCCCACCGCCAGAAGCATACCGGCCACTATGCCCGGTATGGCCGGAATCTTGAGTGCGGCCAGCAGAAGCACCAGAAGAGGAGGCAGAAAGCCCGTCCATGAGATGGAAAATTCGGCGGCCATGATCTGCTGGATTATGGATATTCTTGAGTCGTCCAGGAGCGCCCCGCTATACTCCCTGCCCATATAGGCGGCGATGGCGGCGACTATCAGCAGAGTGGGGATGGTAGTCCACATCATGGCTCTTATGTGGCTGAAGAGGTCGCTCCCCGCCACGGCGGGGGCAAGGTTGGTGGTGTCGGAGAGGGGGGACATCTTGTCGCCGAAGTAGGCGCCGGAGATTATAAACCCGGCGGTTACCGGCGCGGGCACGCCAAGGCCCGCTCCGATTCCCATAAGGGCGATCCCCACTGTGCCGCTGGTGCTCCAGGAGCTTCCCGTGGAGAGGGATACAATACAGCAGATGAAAAGGGACGCCAAAAGGAAGTACTCGGGAGTAAGCAGGTTTAGTCCGTAGTAGATCAGGGTGGGGACTACCCCGCTCTGGATCCATGCGCCGATGAGGCCTCCGATTACCAGCAGAATAAGCACCGCCTGGAGGGCCACGGTGATGCCGTTTATCATGCCCTCCTCTACGTCTGCCCATTTTCTGCCGATGAAGAAAACTCCCATAGCGGCAGTGAAGGCCGCCGCTATGAAAAGCGGGATGTGAGCGGAAAGCCCAAGTCCGAAGACGGCCCCCGATTCAAAATGTATATCAAGCACCCCGTAACTTATGATCAGCGAATCAATGAAAAGCACAAGAATCGCTTCGCCGAAGGTCGGCATTCTGCCCTTTTGAGGCTCCATTTGTATCAATCCTTTCCGCTTAAATGGGATTTTGACCCTTTGTCAGGGCGTCGCCCCATTATAAGGACAGAAAAATATTATGTCTACATGAGGCCTCTGTTATTGCTCTCTGCCTAGCAGACCGGGGTTCAGAGTTACGGGAAACCGTTTTTCCAGAGAGGAGATTTCGCCCGCAAGGACCTGCTCTTTCAGCTCTTCCCTTATCATATCCCTGGCCTCGGGGAAGGACGGCTCTCCCCCTTTTTTTCTTTCAGTCGCCTCTATGACCCAGTATCCTCCCAGAGTTCCCACCGGGCCCGCCGCTTTTCCCAGAGGGGCGCTGAAGGCCAGTTTATCCAGGGGTTCGGGGAGTTCTCCCCTTCCGAACCATACGAAGGAGTTTTCAGGGGGCATAAGCGAGTTGTCCTCGCCAAATCGCTCCGCCGCACTGTCAAACGCCTCTCCGGATATGATGGCAAGAAGGGCGGAACGGGCCCTGCCTTCATCTGACGAAAATATCAGCCGGACACGGGCGCTCTCCGGGCGGGCATATTTTTTTCTGTTTTTTTCATAGTGGGCCTTAAGCTGCCCCTCGGTGAAGGCGAGCCTGGGTTCCAGGCTTGCCAGATAAGCGTTGGCCAGAAGGTTTATCTGGTTCCACCTTAGCTGGGCCGCAATTTTAGGATCCAGGTGAAGTCCCTTGAGAATAGCCCCCCTGTAGAAAAGAAGCGCCCTGGAAATTCGCTCAAGGAGCGCGTTTCGCTCTTCACCAGTCATTTCCGCCGCCGCCAGGGAGGCCAGGGCCTCGCTGCCTCCGAGCTCCAGGCCCATCAGATAATAGACCTCATCCAGGGAGACTGCTTCGTCTCCCGCGGTGAGGGCGGGAGATTCCCCCGCCGCGGGAGAGGTCAGAAACAGAAGACAGACCATAAGAAGAAAAATCTGTTTTTTCATTGCCAGCGCCTCAGTACGTGCCTGCGTTGCGACCGTTTCCCGAAGGACGGGTCGGATAGGGGGCGGGGATGTACTGTACCGATGGCCTCGCGGAGCTGGTCTGGGGGTAGAGGCTCATCAGGTTGCAGAAGGAGTCGTGTTCGTTGGCCAATACGGGCAGGCCAAGGGATGCCGCCTCATCCAGCGAGATGGGATAGTCGTGGGTCCACCTGCCGTCAGTGAGGGTTGTGGCCAGCTCCATCCCCTTTTCTTCGCCGAGGCGCTCCGAGACCAGTTCGTAGACCAGGGCCCTGGTCTGTTTGAGCGCTTTTTTGCTTATGTCCGCCATGATGAGGGTTTCGTCGTCCACTTCGCTGACGGGCTTTGTTTCCACGGCCTTAATGATTGAGGCGGCCGGGAAATTCCCGATCTGGGGGTCTACGGGGCCCAGGACGGCGTGTCTGTCCATCAAAATTTCGTCGGCAGCCAGCGCTATGAGGGTCCCGCCGGACATGGCGTAGTGGGGAACCACCACGGAAACTTTGGAAGGGTGCCGCTTGAGAGCTCTGGCAATCTGCTCCGCCGCCAGAAGCAGCCCTCCCGGGGTGTGGATTATGAGGTCTATGGGGGTATCCTCCGACGTGAGCCTTATTGCCCGGAGCACCGCCTCCGAGTCCTCGATATTGATGTAGTTTTTGGAGAACATTCCCCAAAAACCCATGGTCTCCTGGCGGTGTATCAGGGTTATGATCCGCGTGCCGCGCCTCTTTTCGCAGTTCCTGATGGCCGTTACCCTGCGCCACTGAAGAACCTGCTGCTTCAGCTGGGGAAAGACGATGAAAAACAGCAGGAAATACATCCATAGAGAGCCTTCCATGGTAAGCCTCCTTACGCCCCCGGGGGGAAAAGTTTTTAGTGCGCTATCTTCTCTGCTATATCAGTTTCCCGGACCGCCAAAGAGCGAAATTTTATTTCCTCTCCGTCGATATAGGCCTCTATTTTATCCCCCCGGGCGTCTCCTCTGCTCAGGAGGTAATCCGCAAGCCTGTCCTCCACGCAGGTCTGTATTGTCCTGCGCAGGGGCCTGGCGCCGTATTTCGGCTGATATCCCTTTTCGAGCAGAAATGAACGGATTTCATCTCCAGCGGCAAGTTCCACTCCTCTTTCGGAAAGGCGAGAGATGACTTCATTGAGCATTATGCCCACTATAGTCATCATATTTTCCCTGTCCAGCGGCCGGAAGACAATCATTTCGTCCAGCCGGTTTATGAACTCGGGCCTGAAGGTCCTGTTTACCTCTTCAAGAATGGCGCTCTTAAGCCTGTCCCAATCGAAGGGGTTCTTTTCGCCGCTTCCTGAAAAACCCAGGGTGGAGCCTTTGGCGGCCTCCCTGGCTCCCACGTTGCTGGTCATGAGGATTACGGCGTTGCGGAAGTCCACAGTCCTTCCCTGCCCGTCGGTGAGCCTCCCGTCCTCCAGAATCTGAAGGAGGATATTGAAGATGTCAGGGTGAGCTTTTTCTATCTCATCGAACAGGATTACAGAGTAGGGCCTTCTCCTGACCGCCTCTGTGAGCTTTCCGCCCTCCTCGTAGCCCACGTACCCCGGAGGAGCGCCTATGAGCTTAGAGACCTCGTGTTTTTCCATGAATTCGCTCATGTCGAGCCGGATCATGGTGTCCTCGGACCCGAAGAGGAAGTCGGCAAGCCGTCTGGCGAGCTCGGTTTTGCCCACGCCTGTGGGGCCAAGCAGAACAAAGCTGCCGATAGGCCGGCTCGGGTCCTTGAGGCCGCTTCTGGCCCTCCGTATGGCCCTGGCAACGGAGGCCACGGCCTCGCTCTGGCCTATGAGCCTTTTTTCAATCTCCTCCTCCATCCGCAGAAGCCGTTCGGACTCCTCGCCGGTCAGCTGAAAGACGGGGATACCCGTCCACTCAGCCACTACTCCCGCAATGTCCTCGCCAGTCACCACGGGCTGATAGGTGTTTTTCCGGGAACGCCACTTCTGCCTCTCTTCCTCAAGCTCTTCGGAGAGCCTGCACTCATCGTCCCTCAGTCGGGCAGCTTTTTCGAACTCCTGGGAATCCACGGCCGCCTCCTTCTCCCGACGGACCTCCTCAAGTTTTTTTATTCTTTCCCTGAGGGATTCAGGGGCCTCCATAGCGTTTATCCTTGCCCGGGCAGCGGCCTCGTCGATAAGGTCGATCCCTTTGTCGGGCAGGTGACGGTCGGAGATATAACGGGCCGAAAGCCTCGCCGCCGCCTCAAGAGCGTCGTCCTGGATTTTCGCCCTGTGATGGGATTCATATCTGTCCCTGAGTCCTTTGAGAATCAGTATGGAGTCGTCCACGCTGGGCTCCTGGACATGAACCGGCTGAAACCGTCTCTCCAGGGCGGCGTCTTTTTCTATGTATTTCCTGTATTCGTCCAGAGTTGTAGCGCCCACCACCTGGAATTCGCCCCTCGAAA
>CAZXOD010000138.1:0-5927 GCA_964642285.1 uncultured Synergistaceae bacterium | reverse complement strand
ATACGAGATTTCGCGGAGTGACTGGAGGTTCAGACGTGTGCTCTTCCGATCTGCAAGGTTGACGCGCTGGTGGTTATCGGCGGCGACGGGTCTTTCCGGGGCGCGGCGGATCTGGGCGAACTGGGCCTTCCCGTCATTGGCATACCCGCCACCATCGACAATGACGTGGCCGGTACCGACGTAGCCATCGGCTTCGATACCGCGGTAAACACGGCCCTTTCTGCCGTGCAGAAGCTGCGGGATACGGCCAGCAGCCACGATCGGCTGTTTATTGTGGAGGTGATGGGCCGCCATGCTGGGTTTCTGGCCCTGGAAGTGGCCGTGTCCACGGGAGCGGAGTACGTGGTGGTGCCCGAGCTGAAGCTGGATATCGGAAAGCTGTGCGACAGCCTTCACTACTCCCGCAAGCGGGGGAAGACCCACTCCCTCATCATTTTGGCCGAAGGGGTTATGTCCGGCGGCGATCTGAAAAACGAACTTAAGGATACTGGCGGCTACGATGCCCGGGTTACAGTGCTGGGCTATATTCAGCGGGGAGGCAGCCCTACTTCCTTTGACACTGTGCTGGCGTCCAGGATGGGGGCCTTTGCGGTGGAATCCCTGCTTGAGGGCGAGTCTGCCACTATGGTGTGCTCCCTGGGGGGCCAGGTCGGTCTGTGTTCTTTCGCTGAAGGCCGGGATGCGAAAAAGTACCTCAGCCCGGAGCTTCTGAGCCTGGTGGAGAAGCTGGGGGTGTGATATGGATGCCCCGGCGGCCATTGGCGGGCTTATAGCCTCCGACCGGGGGGGCAGGAAGGTTTCGCCCCTCTTTCGTCCATCTTTTCTCTCGGGCGCCCTTTCCCTTATGGACGTCTCTTCAAGGGTGGCGGTGGTTAGCGGATTTTACGTCCCTTCCCGGAGGGCGCCGGAGACTGACGGCCCCGGAGGCGCTGTGGTTTTTGCCCGGGCCGTTGCCCGCAGCGGCCGGGAGGCGGCAATTTTCACGGATTTCCGCTGCGAGAGGGCGTTAAGGGCCTGTTCGGACGCCGTGGCCGGTCCCGAAGTTACGGGGGCGGAGGACGGGGATGATATTATGGCCTTCAGGCCCGATCTGGTTGTTTTTATCGAGAGACTGGGCCGGGCTGAGGACGGGCGCTACTATAATATGAGGGGCGAGGATATTTCCGTCTTCACCCCTCCCCTGGACGGAGCGGCCCTTGTCGGCGGGGCAAAGGTTCTGGCGGTGGGCGATGGCGGCAACGAGGCTGGGATGGGAGTGTTCCGCCAGAGCCTTTCCAAGCTTTTGCCCGGCTTTGCCGGGTGTCTTTCTGTTATTGGTTCAGACGTGGCCCTTCCCGTGGACGTCTCCGACTGGGGGGGGTACGCCCTGGCGGCCATGCTGTCCCTTGGGGCGGGCAGGTGGCTGGGGCCTGAGGAGGGGGAAGTGGAGGCCATGCTGGAGGCCCTTGTGGCCGCCGGGGCGGTGGACGGCGTTACCCTCCGGAGCGAACCCACGGTGGATGGCTTTGCGGCAGAAGAGCACGCCCTGGTTGCCAGAAGGCTTAGGGAGTTGATTTTCTGCCGTCCTGAGTGAGCGAAGCAACGGGGTCGCCCTTGAATTTCTTGATTTCACTTGTGTTTTTTAAGGGGCGGTGGGTATAATGGGGCGGAACGGAAGAGTTTTTTCTCTTCTTGTATCGTGTGTTATTATTTTGATGACGGTTTTATCCTTTTGGGCTGCCCGCTCCAACAGGGCGGCCGGGTCCTTTGAGATTCATAATATTCAGCTGTGCGACGAGGTGGACGACCAGATGCGGCCTATTGGCGCGGGATCGTCCTTCCGGCACGGAACAAGGCAGCTGTGCCTCTGGTTTGAATATTCCAGGGCCTCCGGCAGCGACGGAGTGCGCGTTCGTTGGTACTACCGGGGCCGTCCGATTCATTCGGAATATCTCCGGATGGCGCCCGGCGATGGAGCAAAGGCCTACTGCCTCCTTCTGGAGGACGGCGCCCCTCTTCCAAGAGGCTCCTACTCCGTCCGGGTTTCAATGTATGACAAGAATTTTTCAGATGTATCTTTTGTAATTGCCGATTGATGTTACGCGCTTTTCAAATCGCGCCGCTTTCCCCTGCGCATGAGCGGGAGAACGGCAGCTTCAGGAAGGGGATGTCAGTTTTCGTGTTTCCCACGCTTTGTTACCATAAGATTTATCAGAGGCCGGCGAGCCCAGGAATCCGTACTTTGCGGGTTAGTCTTTAAAGATGGCTGACGTAGTTATTGATAAAGAGTTGAGCGTCTCCGCAACGGATTCCGCACAGGATGTCCGGGAAGAAACCGTCTCCAGGGAACCTGAGGCGGAGACTGCCGCAAAGACAACGCCAAGACCCAGATTTACCTTTGGTCACCTCGCCTCCCTTCTTAACCCCGAGCTTCGCAAAATTGCGAAAGAGCTCGGCCTGACCGGTTTCTCCGCCCTCCGGAAGGACGATCTTATAATAGCCATCCTTAAGGCCCAGGCCGAGGAGCTGAACTATCGCTTCGGCGGCGGCACCCTCGAAATACTGCCGGAAGGCTACGGCTTTTTAAGGCCAAAGGGGCTTCTTCCCAGCAACTTCGATGTATATGTGTCCGCGTCCCAGATCCGGCGGTTCGGCCTGCGCAACGGCGACGTCATCTGGGGCCTGGTGCGGCCTCCCAGAGATTCCGAACAGTACGAGGCACTTCTTAGGGTGGAGATGGTAAACTTCTCCGACCCGGAAGCGGCCAGGAGGCGCCCTCACTTTAACGCCATTACGCCTATTTTCCCCGATGAAAGGCTCTCGCTTGAGATCGACGCCAGGGAGATTTCAACCCGCCTGGTGGATCTGTTCGCTCCCATAGGAAAGGGACAGAGAGCCCTCCTGGTGTCGCCTCCCAAGGCGGGGAAGACCACCATGCTGAAAAAAATAGCCAATGCCATCACCGTAAACTATCCGGATATCATTCTGATGGTGCTCCTTATCGACGAGCGGCCCGAGGAGGTTACGGATATGTCCCGGTCGGTGGACGGCGAGATAATAGCCTCCACCTTCGACAGGCCCGCCGACGAACATATCAGGGTGGCCAATCTCGCCCTGGAGAAGGCCAAGAGGCTTGTGGAGGTCGGCAAAGATGTGGTGCTTCTGCTTGACTCCATCACCCGTCTTGCCAGAGCGTCAAACCTTGTGGTGCCCCCTTCGGGGCGTACTCTTTCCGGAGGCATGGACCCGGCGGCGCTCTATTTCCCCAAGCGTTTCTTCGGAGCGGCCCGCAATATCGAAGAGGGAGGAAGCCTTACAATTATAGGCACCGCCCTGGTGGATACGGGAAGCCGCATGGATGAGGTAATCTACGAGGAGTTCAAGGGCACGGGCAATATGGAGCTTCACCTTTCTAGGAAGCTGGCGGAGCAACGGGTATTCCCCGCCATTGATATAATCCGCTCAGGTACCAGGCGGGAGGAGCTGCTCATGGATGAGGACGAGCTCAGCCGGGTATGGCTTCTCAGGAGGCGGCTTGCGAACGTGGATGAATCAGGGGCTCTTAACCTGGTCATTGATAAATTGAAGCAGTCGGCGACGAACAAGGACTTCCTGCAGACGATAAAAACATCGTAGCGGGGAAAGCTAGGGCGAATGCCATATCGGGGGCGAACCCCAGGGTGTCATCCCGAGCGAAGCGAGGGATCTGCCTCTGGGTTTGGGTTTTTAAAACAACATAAATTAAAGGCAGCTCCCCCTTACGGGATGCTCCGCAACCTCCCTCTGGTCGGTACGATAAAGAACAGGCCGGGTTTGCAAAAAACAGGCTGGGATGGTAAAAACCTGATTCGTTATGATCTATCACAAGAACAGGAGTTGAGATGACAAAAAACGGCAGCCGCTCAATAGGCTTGGTAGAAGTGAAATTTCTTGTTATGCAGAGGAGGCAGGGGAGATGAAAAAAGGCAATTCTCCTTCACCCTATAAGAAAGGCCGCGGAAAAGCCGCGGCAAAAAGGTCCGAAAAATTTGGCTTCTTAGTCGTTATTCTGACCATGCTGGGAGCCGCTTCGGTTCTCTGTCTGGGAGCGGATGGCAGGTCCGCCCTCCCCGCCTGGGGCAGCCTTGTGGACCCGGTTGCGAAGGCTGAATCCGTGTTGCCCTCTTCGGGCTTTATGGTTGTGGATATGTCCAGCGTCTACACCCCCGACGAGGGGCGAAAGTTAAGCCACAGGACGCTGAAAAAATCCCCCGACGGCGGAGATGAGGCAAAGTCCGAGTGGAGCTTCCCCTCTTCCCTTTCGGTCAGCGCCGGGGGTAAAACGCCAGGGTCGCCTTTTGAGAATTCCGGGGTGACGGTACTTTCCGGCTTCAGGGTAAGCCTGCCCGACAGCCTCCCCGTGGAAGGACAGTGTTTCGGCATGACGGGAGCGGGCGCCGTTAACGGCGGAAAATCCCGCCTCTGGGCCTTCTCAGCGGAGGCCGCAGGACCGGAGATCCTTTCCGCCGCCGATATGACCGCCCTCCTGCCGGGCAAAATGGAGTCCGATTACGACGACATAGTGCTCAGCGAGGTATCCGACGGCCGGTCACTCTCCATGGACGACGGAGACGAAGAACCTTTGGCTGAAGAGGAGAACGTGGTTCTCACTGAGGTTAAGGCCCAGTGGAAGGAGCACCTTGTAAAGGCCGGGGAGACCATGTCTGATATAGCCATCTCCTATGGTGTTCCCATGTGCGACATTGTTAAGGCCAACGAGCTCAAGAACCCCAACAGGCTGTCAGAGAAACAGCTCCTCCTCATTCCTGACGGCACTGAAGCCGTGGACGCCACCCTTGAGGAAGTGCTGACCAGGAAGGCCAGGGTAGTGGCCGCCAGAGAAAAGGTTCAGCCTGTAAAGGTGACCGCTTACGTGGTGGCTCAAGGGGACAGTCTGTGGTCCATCGCCAACTCCAACAACCTGGAGATAGACACTCTCTACGGCAGCAATGATCTTAAAAATCCCGATCTGCTGAAGCCCGGCGCTACTCTGCGCATACCCAACCAGGACGGCGTTTTCTATAAGATCAAAAAGGGAGATACCCTCGACAAGATCGGCAAAGCCTACGGCATTCCCGCCGATAGGATTAAAAAGGGCAACCCCGAGGGCGCTCTGGATTCGGCTCTTCAAGAGGGGCAGGAGATCTTTTTGCCCGGCGGAAGGCCTGAGACCACCGTAACCGCCGCTGTCCAGAAAAAAGGCGAAACGGTATCCGCAGGCTCCCGGAGCTACCGGTGGCCAGTTATAGGCAAAATAAACAGCCCCTTCGGATGGAGAAGACACCCCATCACCCGTAGGCGGGATTTCCACACGGGCATTGATATCAAGGCCCCCCGGGGAAGGGCTATCAAGGCCGCCAAGGCCGGCAGGGTGGAGTATGCCGGATGGATGGGAGGCTACGGCAGGGTAGTGGTTATCCGCCACAACGACGGTCTTTCCACGCTCTACGCCCACTGCAGCTCCCTGTCGGTGCGCAACGGCCAGTCCGTCTCCCAGGGGCAGACTGTAGCCAGCGTGGGAACAACGGGAAGGACTACGGGGCCCCATCTTCACTTCGAGGTGAGGAGAGGGAAGAGCCCCACCAACCCGCTGCAGCTGTTAAAATAAGCAAAACAGACCATGTTATTCCGACGCAAATTAGCTATTTTGGACCGGGGAACTCCCTGGTCCATGTTTTTTGATGATTCTTTCTTGTGGAGGGAACAGTAGATGTCCAAGTATGTATTTGTAACAGGCGGGGTTGTTTCTTCCCTTGGAAAGGGGATTACTGCCGCCTCTTTAGGGGTTCTGCTCAAAAAGAGGGGCTTCAGGGTGTCCATTTTAAAGCTGGACCCCTACCTTAATGTGGACGCGGGGACCATGAACCCATACCAGCACGGAGAGGTTTTCGTGACCGACGACGGCGCCG
>CAZXOD010000137.1:0-5933 GCA_964642285.1 uncultured Synergistaceae bacterium | reverse complement strand
CTGCGAGCTGGCCTTTCTGCCCATTGGCGAGGGGGACTACGGCGGGGAGGTAGACAAGGTTCTGGCCATGATTAAAAAGAGCGGCCTTGAGCACTCCGTCGGCCCCATGTCAACCTTTTTGAGGGGGGACAAGGCGGCGATGTGGAGCCTTTTGTCCGGGATAGACGAAGCCATGACGGGCCGCTGCAAGTTTCTAATGGATATCAGGTTTTCAAACGTCTGCGGCTGCGAATAGACGGCGCCGGAGGCATTAAAACTCCGGAGCGGAGTGGTGGTGTTAATCCGTACTCCCCGCAATTTTTATTTACCCCGCCATGGTATAATCTGCCCCAAAAGAAACAATGTGTACGGGAGGTCAGATCATGAAAAAATCTGGAGCAATTTACGCGCTGGCCCTGTTGGTTCTTCTTCTGACTCTGGTTGGTACGCCAGTCCGGGCCGATGATGTTCCGAAGCTGGAGATTTCCGCCGCCGTCATGGAGAAGCTGGAGGCACTGGGGACAGTCTTCAACCTCGACTGGGGCCTCTACCGCAACACCTGAGGGGAGTCGCCTTCCGCTCTCGTGGAGAGCGGCGAGCCTTCGGTTCCCGAAAGATTTTTTGTCATTGAGCCCGAGGGTACCGGGATGAAGTTTTATATCTCGAAAAACATGACCTTTGGTGAAAATCGCATCCTTATCGAACACTTCACCTATCGCGGAAAGGATATGTTCATCTGCCGCACGGTGAAGCCCTACGGTTTCTGAGCAATACCGGAGCCGCTTCGGAAGAGTCCGAGGGGTCGTCCTTCCCGTCCGGGGGGCCGGCCCTTTTATTTTCTGCCCCGGCAGGTTAATATTGATTGTGAAAAGATAAAATGAGGTGATGATTTTTGTTCAAATGCGTAATTTTTGATTTTGATATGACTCTCGTAGACAGCAGCTACGCCATAAGGGATACCATGAATATGCTCGCGGGCAGCCAGGGCCTTCCTCCCGTCACCAGAGAGCAGGTGCTAGAGGTGATAGGCATGCCCATCAAGGAGTCGTGGCTCAAGGTCTGGAACAGATTTGAGGAAGAGTGGCTTGAAAATTACCGGGAGTCTTTCCTGGAGAGCGAGTTTAAGGGCATCATCCCCTTTCCCGGCACGGAAAAAGCGCTGACCTTTCTGAAAGAGAAGAACGTGGCCCTGGGAGTCGCCTCAAACCGCTACTCTCCCGTGAATCCCATGAAGGCTACGGGGCTTTTTAACTACTTTGGGTCGGCGGTGGGGATGGGGGACGTGGAAAATGCCAAGCCCGCCCCCGACATGATTTTAAAGAGCATGAACGATCTGGGTTTCGGCCCTGAGGACTCTCTTTACGTGGGCGACACGGCGGATGACATGGCGGCCGCCCGGGCCGCGGGAATAAAGGGCCTGGGGATGACCACCAGCAGCTCTTCCAGGGAGAAGCTACTGGAAGCGGGCGCCTGGAAAGTGGCCGATGCCATTGAGGAGCTTATCCATCTCTGGGAGGACGGCCGGTAATGAAGGAGGGGAAAAACCTCCTGAGAGGCGAGAAATCCCCCTATCTGCTTCAGCACGCGGACAACCCCGTCCACTGGCTTCCCTGGGGGGAAGAAGCCTTCAGGAAAGCCCGGGAGGAGGACAAGCCCCTCTTCGTGTCCATAGGCTACTCCACCTGTCACTGGTGCCACGTCATGGAGAGGGAGTCCTTCAGCGACGGAGAGGTGGCCGGCCTGCTGAACGACGCCTGCGTGGCCGTCAAGGTGGACAGGGAGGAGCGTCCCGATATTGACGGGGCGTTCATGGCCGTCTGTCAGATGATGAACAGCGCCTGCGGCTGGCCCCTGAACGTTTTCCTCACCCCCGGAGGGCTGCCCTTTTTCGCCGCCTCCTACCTGCCCAAAAGAGGTTCGGCGGGAAGGCCGGGAATGGTGGACATGGTCCCCAGGGTAAAGTGGCTCTGGAAAACCCGGAGAGAGCAGGTGGAGCAGTCGGCGGAGGGCATCAGGGACGCTCTTGAGAAGGACGCCTCCCTGGAACCGGGCTCCTGCCCCGGTCCGGCCCAGGCTAAGGCGGCCTTTGATGAGCTGATAAAAGCCTACGACAAAGAGTGGGGGGGCTTTTCAAAGGCCCCAAAATTTCCCATGGCTCCATGGCTTCTGTTTCTCTCCCGCTACTGGAAGCGCTTTGGCGACGACAGGGCCCTGGAGATGGCCGAGAGCACCCTTAGCCGTGTCTGGTCCGGAGGTATACGGGATCACCTGGGCGGCGGGGTGGCCCGGTACGCCACGGACCGCCGGTGGATCCTTCCCCATTTCGAAAAGATGCTCTACGATCAGGCGCTGCTGCTCTACGCACTGGCCGATCTTCATGAAAACAGGCCTGTCCCCTTTTACGAAGAGTTTGCCCATGATATCGCGGGGTTTGTCCTCAGGGATATGACCTCCCCCGAAGGGGGCTTTTATTCCGCCATCGACGCAGACAGCGAGGGAGAGGAGGGAAAATACTACCTCTGGACCGAGGAGGAGATCAGAGCCCTTCTGTCGCCGGAGGAAGCGGGGATATTCCTCTACGCCTACGGGGTCCTAAAGGGCGGCAATTTCAAAAATGAGGTTACCGGCCGGATTCTTGGGGATAACGTCCTGCACAGGGCGGCGTCGGCGGGGGAGATTTCCGGCAGGTTCAGCATGGAGGCCGGTCAGGTGGAAGCGCTGCTTGCCTCATGCAGGAGCAGGCTTCTTGAGGCCCGGCGAAAGCGGCCCGCCCTCCTGGTGGACGACAAGATCCTCACGGACTGGAACGGCCTCATGATCGCGGGCCTGGCCAGGGCCGGCAAAGTTTTTGAACGCAGGGAGTGGGCCAATAGCGCGGAGAAGGCGGCCCGGTTCATCGACCAGAAATTAAGGGACAAGAAAGGCGGCCTGCTGCACAGGTACAGGGGAGGCGAGGCGGCCATCCCTGCATTTCTGGACGACTACGCTTTCTTTGCCTGGGGCCTTACCGAGCTTGGCGAAGCCCTTAGAAGGGGCGAGTACACCCAGTCGGCAGTCAGGCTTATGGACGGCCTGATCAGGGGTTTTGCCGACGAAGACGGAGGTTTCTTCTTCCACGACGGCGGGGATAAAAATTTGTTTTTGAGAAAAAAGGATGCCTACGACGGCGTAGTCCCCTCGGGGAACGGGGTGGCCATGGAAATGCTTCTCCGCCTCGCGGCTTCTGCCGGGCGGAAGGACTTCCCGGGCCATGCCAGGCGGGTGGGAGCCGCCTTCTCAGAACGGGCCGCCAAATACCCCCTCTCCCACGGGCACCTGATCTCCACCTCTCCCGCGTTGTAGAGTTTGCCGGGGGCTTGTGGCGGAAGCTCTCATCCGCTATAGTAACAGATAGATTATCAGATAGATTGCCAGTCAGAAGACCCAAGGAGGACTCGCCTATGCAGGAAGTCAGAAAGGTTATTACCGAGGTTGGCACCAACGAATGGCAGGTAGTGGTTTTCTTTCTGGGCGACCAGGGATTTGCGATAAATGTGGACAAAACCAGAGAAATCTTAAGATGGCCCGGCTGCCGGACCATTCCCGAATCACACCCTTCCATGATAGGCATCACCTCGGTCAGGGGAGAGGTTCTTCCCCTCATAGATCTTAGAAAACACCTGGGCATACCCATTGGAACCGACCATGAGCAAAGCAAGGTAATAATAGCGGAGTTCAACGAGATAAAACTGGGCTTTGTGGTGGACGCCGTGGAGAGGATCTACCGCATCAACTCCGAGGAGCTTGACTCCACCCTTACGGGCACGTTCCTGGGCGAGTACGTCCTTTACGTAATAAAGAGGGACAGCAGAAACGTTCTCCTCCTTGACTACGAGGCCATAGTCCAGAAGGTTAATCCCACCCTCTCGGAGCGGTATACCATCGACACGGTAAGAACCCGGCAGATGACCGAGCCGCTGGGCGACCTGGACGACTACCGGATTCTTGTGGCGGAGGACTCGCCCCTCATCAGAAAGCAGATTGCGGAAGTGCTTGCCCAGGGAGGATTCCACAACCTCGTCCTCACCGGTGACGGCAAGGAGGCGTGGGACAGGCTTTCGGAGCCCGGCGAGGAGTTCGACCTTCTTATAACCGACGTGGAGATGCCCAGGCTGGACGGGCTTGCCCTGACCAGGAGGGTTAAGGAGCACTCCGAGTACAAAAGGCTTCCCATCATAGTTTTTTCGTCCATTATGGCCCAGGATATCAAGGCGAAGGCCGCCAGCGTAGGCGCCGAATCCCAGATAACAAAGCCCGAGATCCCCGAACTTGTGGACCACGTAATCAACCTTCTGCTGAAGCAAAAGGAAGAGAAGAAAAAAGTCAGATGACCTCCCTTCCATACTGGGATTCCGACGTGGACATGCAGATAGCCCCGTGGTTCCCTCTGGGAGTGGATTACAGGCCGGTATCGGTCAACCTGCTGCATAGCGGCCAACTGTCGAAAATTGCTGCCCTGGCCCTCAGCCTGAACAGCGAGTTTTTCTGCCTCGCGAGCCTCAAGAGCGGATACGCGGGCACCCTGCTCCGGGACAATATGTTTATCCCCGGCAGACTTCGCAGAATTGAGCTAGGCTTCACCATGCTATTTGGCTACTCTCCGGCCATGGAGGAAGCCATGATCCCCCTCCTCGAAGATCACGGCGATATCGAGGGGGGAGTTTCTTTCTGCACCCTCAGGGACAGAAATATCATCAGGGAGAGCTTCAAGGCCATAATCCTGGTTAGCGGCAATCCCCTTTTCGGCGAGGACGAATTTCTCGACCGGCTGGGGGAGACCCTCGAAAAATGCGTCCCAAGCCGGGAAAGCACACCCTTTTTCGCCGAGACCTTCGGCTACAGGCGCTTCTTCATCCCCTACGAAACTGATGACCCCGTAGACCTTGAGATCAGCCGTCTGCTCTACGAGATGGAATTTGAAGAGACCAGACGATGGGTAGGCCCCTCGCCGGAGGTCTCCTTCCCGCCATTTTTTACCCTTGAGCTCGCATCAAGCTAAAAACGTGATATAATAATCTACTGTATTTTAAACGTTTACAAAAGTGCTCTTAGTCGGCCCTGATCCCGCAGCGGAAGATCCGGGGCCGTTTCCGTCGCATTGAAAAGGAGACTGAGGACCCGATGGAGAACGAAATTCTTAAGGAAAAAGATTTTCTGCAGGAGAAAACAGTTTTCCTTGATGATAAGGAAGCAAAAAAAGAAGAGATGTCCAGGGAAGAGATCTCCGACTATATGGCGAGGATGCAGGAGCTTATCTCCGAGGGGCAGGGCAAGGGGGGCTTTCTGACCCAGAGCGACATCGAACGGCACATACCCCTTGAAAACTGGAACACCGAAATCCTGGACAACATGATCTCCCGTCTGCAGGACAGCGGCATTGAAATAGTAGATGAAGACAAGGAGCCCGCCGCTCCCGACGGCGCGGTGGCAGTGGCCGTGGACGACGACATGCTGGCCCCCCCCACGTCGGACATGGAGATAGGAAAGCTTGACGATATCCCCCTCACCGACCCGGTGCGCATGTATCTGCGGGAGATCGGAAAAGTACCCCTCCTGGACGCGGCGGAAGAGGTGGAGCTGGCCAAGAGGGTGGAGGCGGGCGACGAGACCGCCAAGAAAAAGATAGTGGACGCCAACCTTCGGCTTGTGGTGAGCATTGCTAAAAAGTATATAGGCAGAGGCATGTTATTCCTGGACCTTATCCAGGAGGGCAACCTGGGGCTGATCCGGGCGGTGGAGAAGTTTGACTACCGCAAGGGCTTCAAGTTCAGCACCTACGCCACCTGGTGGATTCGCCAGGCCATCACCAGGGCCATTGCCGACCAGGCCAGGACCATCCGGGTGCCGGTGCACATGGTGGAGACCATCAACAAGATGGTTCGCATCTCCCGGCAGCTTGTGCAGCGCCTGGGCAG
>CAZXOD010000136.1:0-6123 GCA_964642285.1 uncultured Synergistaceae bacterium | reverse complement strand
GCCATTGTCAACGCGGCCAACACTGAGCTCAGGATGGGCGGCGGCGTATGCGGCGCCATTTTTTCCGCCGCCGGGGCCGCCGAGCTCCAGGCCGCCTGCGACGAGCTCGCCCCCATAAAGACGGGAGAGGCCGTTATTACTCCGGGGTTCCGTCTTCCGGCAAAATATGTCATCCACACGGCGGGGCCAGTCTACCGGGACGGAAGAAGCGGCGAGGAGGCCCTTCTACGGTCGGCCTACCTCAACAGCCTGGAACTGGCGGCGGACATGGGGTGTGAAAGCATCGCCTTTCCACTGATTTCAAGCGGTATCTACGGCTATCCCAAGGAAGAAGCTCTGAGGGTTGCCACAGAAGCGATCCGCTCCTTTCTGGAGGACGGGGATATGGACGTCTTTCTGGCCGTGTTTGACAGGGCTGCTTTCACGGTGAGCGAGAAACTTCTGGGAGAAGTCCGGAGCTATATCGACGAGAAATACGCGGAAGAACACCTTGAAAAAGAACGGGGACGGGACCGCCTTTCCGAACTACGCACGTTCCATAAAGCTGAAGACTTCATGGAATGTCGGACGCTCCCGCCGGAAGGGCTCCCCGACGAACGTTTTTTGGACAGAGCCATCGACAGCCTGGAAGATCCTTTTTCAGTGAAGCTGTTCAAGCTGATAGACGCAAGGGGAAAGTCTGACGCGGAAGTTTATAAGAAGGCCAACCTGGACCGAAGGCATTTCTCCAAAATCCGGACGGGCAAAGGCTACACTCCCGGCAAACCTACGATCATCGCCCTGTCCATTGCCCTGGAGCTCTCCCTGGATGAGACGGCGGACCTCCTGAGGCGGGCGGGATACGCCCTCTCCCGGAGCAGCAAGTTTGACGTTATTGCGGAGTACTTCATAGTCAATGGCAGGTACGACATCTTCGAGATCAACGAAGTGCTGTTCAAATTCGGCCAGCAGCTGCTTGGAGGATAAACGGCCAATCTTTGGCTGCTTCCGTCTGATTTGTCGCCTCCCGGGCGACCATTTGCCCGGGCTGAAAGGTTATCCTCGTGTTGAATAAAAATACGGGGAGGGAACCGGGATGAAAAAAGGGCTGACGGAGGTCGCGTTCATCATCGACAAAAGCGGATCCATGGCGGGGCTGGAATCAGATACCATCGGCGGGTACAACTCCATGCTGGAAAAGCAGAAGGAAGTTGAAGGGGAATGCCTGGTAACTACGGCGCTCTTTGACAGCGGGTACGAGCTGCTTCACGACCGAATCGACATCAGGGCGGTTAACCCCATCACCGACAGGGAGTATTTCGCAGGGGGCACCACAGCTCTATTTGACGCCGTGGGAAGGACCATCCAAAAAATCGGCAACGCTCAGAAGCGCACCGCCGAAGAATACCGGGCCGATAAGGTGATATTCGTAATCATCACTGACGGCCAGGAGAACTCCAGCCGGGAGTACTCAGGCGCCAAAGTTAAAAGCATGATAGAAAATCAGAAAAACCGCTGGGGCTGGGAGTTTATCTTCCTGGGCGCCAATATCGACGCCGCGGCGGAGGCTGAGCGGATGGGCATCGACCGGAACCGGGCGCAGAACTTTCACAGGGACAGCGCGGGTATTGAGATCAACTTCCGCACGGTGGCAAGAAGCGTAGCGTCCTTCCGGGAGACGGGCGCCATGGAGGAAAACTGGAATGAGGAGATCCTGGAGGATTTCGTGCGGCGGGGAGGGAAGCCCGGCCGGGATGACTAACCGCTGAGGCGGCCCCAAACCGGAGATAAGAAAGATTATGCTAACGGAACAAAAAATCCGCGGATGGCTGAATTCCTCCTATGCCGTCCGCGGATTAATTTTGTTGAATCTCCTTAAAAGCCGGGCGGGCCTTTCAAATAATCAGCCCCGGCCCGGATAGCGCCATTACTTCAGAATTCCGGCCTCTTTGAAATAGCGCAGCGCGCCGTCGTGGTAAGGAATCAGCATTTCCTCGGGAGGCGCCACAAGTTCGGGACCGAAGCCCCGGACCGCCGCCGCCACGTTCCGGACGTCCTCAAGGTTCTCGTACAGCGATTTGGTCATCTGATAGACCAGCTCCTCCGGCAGCTCTTCCCTGGTGATTATCAGGTCCGCGGGGTCGCCGCAGGTCTCCACGTCGTAATACTGGTCCGGGTAGGTGTTGGCCTTGAGAACTCTCTTGTCAACCAGGGGGTTGATTTTCTTGAGCGCCTGGTAACCGGTCTCGTCTATGGGAAGGATGACCACTTTGCCGGTGAGCATGAGCTCGCTGATGGCCGAGGCGCCGGGAGTAAATCCGAGAATTGCCCCCTCGACCAGGCCGTCGGACATCATGTCCACCGCCTGGCTCGCCTCCACGTACTCGGGAGTTATGTCCTTGTAGGTGAGGCCGTAGGCCGCCAGAATTTCCCTGGAATCCAGCTCGCCGCCGCTGCCCACCGGGCCTACCGCTATTCTCTTGCCCCTGAAATCGGCGATGGTATTGATGCCCTTATCCTTAAGCGCTACCACCGTCTTGGCGTCAAACATGACGCCTCCCGTCAGGGAGCGGAGCCAGGAGTGGGGCTTGCCCTCGTACTTCTCAATGCCGTTGAAAGCCCTGTAGGCCTCGTTGGCCCTGCATACCGCCACTTCAATGTCCTGAGTCCGAATCATGTCGATGTTCTGCACCGCTCCCGCCGTGGCGATGGCGACTGCCTTCACATCCTTGACGTTGGCGTTCCAGATTTTCGCCATGGCCATGCCCACGGGGTAGTTCATACCTCCCACGCCGGCTGTCCCCATGGTGATGTGGGTCACCGCAAAAGCCGCGCCTGCCGAAAACAACATAACGATTAACCCTGCCGCAAGAATTGCGCTTTTTCTGCCTCTGAACATTTCTTTCCTCCTCCCGGGCCGAAGCCCTTTTTGTATTCCCTCTCTGATTCAACAGCAGACATTCTTTAAAAAGCCTGCTATTCTCAGCAAATCAACTCCTCTTTTTCAGAAAAAAGGAGCCCGCGATAGCAATCGAGGCCAGGCCAAGCCCCACGAGGTCCGAATATACGCCCGGCGCCATTAATCCCAGTGCGGCGAAGAAAAATAACAGCCTAAACACCCATGGAAGAGCGCCGAACAAATACCCTTCCACCGCCGCGGCGAGGAGCGCCGTTCCGGCAAGCCCCGAAACAGCGGCCCAAATTATCTCCGCTGAGCTGTCCGCCACCAGGATTATAGCCGGAGCGTAGATGAAGAAAAAGGGCACTATGAAGCCCGCGAGGGCAAGTTTAAAAGCGGCCCAGCCCACCTGGTTGGTTCCGGCGCCGGACATTCCGGCGGCCACATAGGATGCGAGCGCTACGGGCGGCGTAACGGTTGAAAGACAGGCAAAATAGAATACAAAAAAGTGCGCCTGAAGACCGGGCACGTTCATCTCGCGCAGAATCGGCACCGCTATGGTGGCGGCGATAATATAGCAAGCGCTGGTGGGAAGCCCCATGCCCAGGACGATGGATACAACCATGCAAAGGACGAGAGTCGCAAAGAGGCTTCCGTGAGACAGGGCCACTATATTATCAGCAAGAATAATGCCTATGCCTGTCATGGAAAGCACCGCTACCACGAATCCGGCATTGGCCATGGCCACGCTGAGGCTCAGGCACGATCTGGCGGACGCCACGGCAATAGGAATGAGCTTGCTTGGCCCCATTCTCGTCTCCTTGCGGAGAAAAGAGAGTATCCATGTAGACAGAATAGCGTAAAACGCGGAGTAAAGCGGCGTGAAATGCTGCATCAGAAGGACTACCAGGATTATGATCGGCACGAACATGTGTCCGTACTTCAGGATCGTATTCCACGCGTTGGGGATTTCCTCTTTCGGCAGCCCCTTCAGGCCGATCTTCCTGGCTCTCAGGTCAACCTGAAAGTACACGGCGGCAAAGTATAGAATAGCTGGAATGACCGCCGCAGCCGCGATGGATATGTACGGGATTCCCAGAAATTCCGCCATGATAAAGGCTCCGGTGCCCATGATCGGAGGCATGATCTGCCCTCCGGTGGAGGCAGCCGCCTCGACAGCCCCAGCAAAATAGGGCTTGTAGCCTATCTTCTTCATAAGGGGGATAGTGAAGGCCCCGGAGGTAGCCACGTTAGTGGCGGCGCTTCCGCTTATGGTGCCCACCAGAGCGCTTCCTATGACAGCCACCTTGGCGGGACCTCCGACAAGCCTGCCTCCGAGGGCAAGGGAGATATCATTAAAAAGAGCGCCAAGCCCGCTCTTCTCCAGAAAAGAAGAAAAGACAATAAACAGGACAAGGTACGTCGCCGCGATTCCTATGGGCTGGCCGTAAATCCCCTCCGTGGTGAGATACATCTGGTAGATCACTCTTTGCAGCGTGTAGCCTCTGTGGGAAAGGACCCCGGGAATGTAGCGGCCAAAAAGAGCGTAGAGTATGAATATGATGGCTAGGATAAGCAGCCCTCTGCCGGCCACCCGCCTGCAGGCCTCAAGGACAAGAAACATGGCGGCCAGCCCGAAAACATAATCCCTCGGGAGGGCTACTCCGCCCCTGAGGGCAAAAGCGTCCACATTCAGCACCGTATAGCCGCAGACAAGGATGGAGGCGACAGTAAGAAAAAGATCGAGGTAGGTCGGGCCGGTTTTTGAAGACTTTTTTGACGCGGGATAGTAAAGCCAGACCAGGCAGAGAACAAATCCGAGATGCACGGCCCGGTGCTTGAACATGGGCGGCATCCCGAATCTTGAGGTAATAATATGATAAAGCACAAAAACGCAGGAAAGAACCACTACGGACCTTGTCCAGAAGGGCGTCATCTCAGTTCTGTAGGCGCACTCGCGGGCGGCTTCCCTTAATACGTCGTCACCGTGAACCTCCGGTCCGCACTCATTAAAATCAAGCTTTTCTTCCATAAGTTCCTCCCTTAAAACATAGGATAGAGATAAAAAACCAAGCACTTGAAAAGATATTTTAAACTGCCCGGAATTAAAAAGCAATATGCAGAATATATTTTCAAACTTCAAGCCCTGTGATTCTCATTGTTCTGCGTTCATCCCACATTAACTGACACTAAAAAAAGCGCTCCCCCTTGACGACAAGGGGGAGCGCTTTCAGACCAGATACAGCCGGACGTTTTTTAGGATTTACTGTCTACGCCGACAATCCTTTTTGTCCCCGCTTCTGCAGGAACCACATGCCGGCCAGGATGGCCAGGCCAATGCTGTCGGTAACTATTCCGGGGAAGATCAGCGAAACGGACGCTCCCAGCAGGGCAGCCCGCTCAATTATATTAAGCTTCCTCGTCCAGAATCCGGAGCCGGCCAGGGCCAGGGCGAAGGCTCCCAGCAGGGAGGATATGATTATAAGCAGTATCTCCCCCAGGTTAGTGTCGATGAGCAGCAGCGCAGGGTTGTAGGCAAAAATATAGGGGATCATGAACCCTGCCAGGGCCAGCTTGAGGCCCGTCATGCCCGTCTTGACCGGGTCCGCCCCCGCAATGCCCGCTCCCGCGTAGGCAGCCAGGGCTACCGGCGGGGTCAGGTCGGCGATTATGCCGAAGTAGAAGATGAACAGGTGGGCCGCCATGATGGGCACGCCGAACTTCATGATGGCCGGAGCCGCCATGGAGGCGAGCACTATGTACTTGGCGGTAGTGGGAAGGCCCATGCCCAGAATTATGGAGGCGATCATGGTCAGGAACAGGGTCATGAAGAAGCTGCCGCCTGAGAGAACCACTATGCCGTTGGCTATCTTGAGCCCCACTCCGGAGAGAGTTACCACGCCAATGATAATTCCCGCGCAGGCGCAGGCCGCCGAAACGCCCACAGCGGACCGGGCGCCGTTTTCCAGGGCCTCGAAGATGTCCTTAACGTTCAGCCGTGTATTTTTTCTCATCATGGCTACCACCACGGTGACAATGATGCAAACGAAGGCCGCCCTGAGGGGAGTGTAGCCCTGGACAAGAAGGTAGACTATGACGAACAGCGGAAGAAGGAGATGCCAGCCCGCTGCCAGTACCTTTTTAACATCCGGCAGCCTCTCCTTGGGAATTCCCCGCAGGCCCAGCCGCTTGGCCTCGTAGTGAACCATAAGGCCCACCGCCAGGTAGTAGAGGATGGCCGGCAA
>CAZXOD010000135.1:0-6140 GCA_964642285.1 uncultured Synergistaceae bacterium | reverse complement strand
TTTTCAACGCCGGAAGCTCCTTTAAGAAGGGAGAGAAAAGAGAGGGAGACATAAAGGCTGTCCGCCCCGGCAAGCTTCTCGCCCTTGTAGCTCACCGACACGTTTTGGGCTGTGAAGCCCGTCAGCGGGTTTCCGGAGTAGCTTTCGGCCGCCAGGGTCCAGCCGGGAAATTCCGACGCTACCTTTTCAAGGGATGACTTGAAGTAATTCACTCCCGCGTTCTTTCCCGAGGCCAGAAGTACGGCAATGGCCAAAATCCCTGCTGACAGCAGGGACAGAAGAACCGCCGATTTTCTCTTTCGGGTCATGTTAGTTCCTTTCAGCCTGCTTTTATTTCGGGCAGCTAACTTGTTACATCTCTTATATACCTGAATCACCGCACTAAAACAATAGAAAAAATCAGGCTTTATTTCCAGAGCAGGATTACTGATCCGTTAAGGTTCTAAAAAATCAGTTCTGTTCCGCCTACATATGGCGGCCTGTGGATGGATGTGGAAATGTGGATATGTGGAAAACTCGGTGGATAACCTGGCAAAAAAGGGCAAAAAAGAGTTGATGTACGGCTGTTTGTGGATAACTTGCCTATGTGTGGACACTTTTCGGGGGAACACTAGGGGGCTTTTTTCGTTTTAAAATTCTTCAAATGGCGTAATCTGAAAGGTTGACGCAATGGGCATTTCGCAGCCCAGGGCGGATAGGACCAGCTGCCCCCGGGCGGTAATCCTGTCTCCTTTTTTAAGAGCCAGAAGTCCCTCTGTGTATTCATCCCTGTAGGCGACAAGGGAGAATCTGCCCTCGGAGACGATGATTCTCCTTCCTTTTTTCTGTACTTTATCCACAGTCATGTCCACAGTTAAGAAGGTCCCCGCCAGCAGGGCGGCCTCGGACCATACCTGGGCGGCGGTAAAATGCCTCTTTTCAAGGAGGCTCCATAATCCTCTCCCCTCCTGTGCGGCGTCCTCCATGGCCTCCAGAATCCGCCCGGCGTATTTCCCGTTGGGCTGTATGATCATGGGAAGGGCAAGTCCTCTTCGCATCAGTTCTTCATTTATCATAACCTCTCCCTCAGGCAGGGTTATCCAAACGTATGCCAGAGTTCTTCCATATTTGTCTGTTCGCTCCCTGTCGTATTCAAGCCTGATGGGGCCCGAGGCGAGCAGAGCCCTGTTCGCCGCCGCCGCCGCGTCGCCCAGTTCCTCCACAGGTTTTTTGGGGTGATGCAGTTCGGGAGTATCTATCAGAAGGTATCGCACGGTGGTTTTCGTGCCGTCCACGGACAGAGTGATGGTGTCCCCGTCGCTGACCCTGATTCCCGCCTCTTTAAGCGGGCCCTCAAGGTCGGGGCCCCTCTGCAAGGGAGAAAAAGAGAGAAGAGCGGTGGTCAGTGCGGCGATAATTAAGGTCAGAATGGTCCGTTTCACAGCCTATTCCTCCGAAGGAGACAGATTATAAACCCGCCAGGGAAGATCAGGACACTTCCACGGAGATCCGCCCGCCCCGATATACCGGGAAGGGCCTGCGGGATCCGCCTCTTTTGTAAGGGGAAGGACGAGGTACGATATGCCGGCCTTGGCATAAATTTCGGGGAGAAAGGGTACGCCGGGCCCCTGAAGAATGATTTTCTTGCCCTTCAGCCAAGGCAGAAGGGAGAAAAAAGAGCGGGTTCTGAAGCATTCGGCAGTTATCCAAAGCCATCCTGCTCCGCCCAGGTGCTGGGAGGCGGTCCATTCGGGAAAGACGTCGCGGCCCCGTTTCCTGTCGTCAAATATGGAGATGTTCCAGTTCCAGTCCCTGAGAAAATCCACCACAAAGGGGTCGGGAGTTATCAGAGAGACCCGTTCTTTTCCGGGAAGGGAGAGAAGGCATTCCAGAGGTTTACCCTCCCCCGGAGGGGCCAGGGCGGCGGCGACAGCGGTGGCGGCGGCGTACTCCTGGGGATAGGGAGAGACGAGAAGCCTTATGTAGTCCCCGGAGCCGGAGGCAGTCAGACCGCGGGTGTGATCTTCTCTGGAGGAAAGGGTTTCCGCTCCCTCCGGAGGAATCGCGCCTATCCCCCATCGGCCGTCCGTTAATTTTGCCACGCTTCCCTTCCAGCTCAAAACCAGAGATTCCAGCTCTCCCTGGCGGACGGAAAGCAGTCTTTCCTGTATCTCTTCGTAGAGTCTCAACGGCCTCCCCCTTTCAGAGCCATTCTAACTTCCGGAAGGCCCTGAGGGAAGGGCCGGCAATCATGATATAGGGTATATAATGCTCATAAGGGGCTGTTTCAAAAGCTTTTTACGGTAAAATTGGTTGTAGGATAGCCCCCGGAAGCTATGAAATTAACTGTTCGGCCGACTGCGCAGCATTTTTTTACGATATAAATCAGGAAAGGCGGTGCGGATTTGTCCATGGTGGAGGAAGTTTCAGACTCCCAAAGAGTACTTCTTAAACGATATACAGAGCTGCTGGCCTCTTACGGGGGAAAGATTCGTCTTACGGGCCCGTCGGATCCGGAGATAATCTGGAATGACCACATTGAAGACTGTCTCTTTACTGTCCCCTTCCTCCCCCGGGAGGGAAAAATTATCGACGTGGGCTCCGGCGGCGGACTTCCGGGGCTTGTATGGGCGATTATGAGGCCCTGCCTTGAAGTAACTCTGCTTGACAGCGTAAGAAAAAAATGCGGCGCCCTTCAGGAGATAGGAACGGCCCTGGGCCTTTCAAATATAAGGGTCGTATGGGGCAGATGCGAAGAGTTTGCCAGGACTGAACGAGAATGTTTTGACCTCGCGGGCGCCAGGGCTGTCGCTGAAACGGGAGTGCTGGCAGAATTTTTATCGCCCCTGACAGCTCCCGGCGGAAGAGCGCTGGCCATGAAGGGGCCGGGATACGAGCAGGAAATCGGGCCGATCCGCGGAAAATGGCAAAGATTGGGCTTTGACGAACCGGAAGCGACGCCCTATTCAATTCTGGACAAGTCCAGATTTTTGCTTTTATGGAATAAAAGCGAGCCCTGTCCTCCCGAATTTCCCCGGAAGACGGGGACGGCGGCAAAAAATTTCTGGTGGAGGTGACGCCACTAATGCAGATCATCACTGTTTCAAATCAAAAGGGCGGAGTAGGGAAAACGACCACCTGCGTTAATCTGGCCGCGGAACTCGGGAAACTTGGATACTCTGTCCTGGTCGTCGATATGGATCCCCAGGCAAACTGCACAAGCGGACTCGGCATCACCCCGGAGGATTTCGAGCTCAGCCTTTACGATGTCCTTCTCGGTGAAGCCGAGGCAAAGGAGGCCCTTCTGCCTACCCGGTGGGAAGGTGTAACCCTTATCCCCTCCACCATCGACCTGGCGGGAGCGGAAATAGAGCTTGCCACCCTCATAAGCAGGGAGACCAAGCTGCGGCGCAGAATTCACTCTCTGGATGGATTCGACCTTGCGATAGTAGACTGTCCTCCGTCCCTCGGAATGCTTACCATTAACGCCCTGGTGGCGTCGAACAGGCTGATCATACCGATCCAGTGCGAATACTACGCCCTGGAGGGAGTGGGACAGCTCTCCAAGACCATCAGGCTCGTTAAAGAAAGCCTTAATTCCGATCTGGACATCAGCGGCGTTCTTCTTACCATGTTTGATTCCAGGACGAGACTCTCCGGCGAGGTGGCCGACGAGGTGCGACGACAGTTCGGACCCCTTGCCTTCAACACCGTGATACCCCGCAATGTTAGACTCTCTGAGGCTCCCAGCTACGGGGAGCCCATTGGCTATTACGACCCTGCCTCCGCCGGGGCCAAAGCCTATGAAGATCTTGCCAGGGAGGTGTCCCAGCTATGGCTAAAGGGCGCGCGTTAGGCAAGGGGCTGGGGGCTCTGATTGCCCCCCCCGCAGAAGACGTTTCAACCGCAAAAAGTACTCCCGCCGAAATAACCTCCCTTCCCATTGAACGGATAACCCCGAACCCCTCCCAGCCAAGAAGGGACATGGACGAGGGAGCCCTGGACTCCCTTACTGAATCCATTCGCATCCACGGAGTGGTTCAGCCTCTTATCGTCAGAATGTTGGATGAGGACGCCTACCAGATTGTAGCGGGAGAACGACGGTGGAGGGCCGCCATGGCTGCGGGGCTGACAGAGGTGCCGGTAAGAGTGATTCAGGGGGAAGAGAGGGATTTTCGCGAGATTGCCCTTGTGGAAAATATACAGAGAGAGGACCTCTCTCCCCTGGAAATAGCGTCCGCCATAACGGAGTTGATTCAAAACCACTCTCTTACCCAGGAACAGGTAGCAGAGAGAATAGGGTGGAGCCGGGCGGCAGTTACCAACAAACTGCGGCTCCTTCAGCTCCCTGATGAAATAAAACACATGCTAACTGAAAACCTTTTGTCCGAGGGACATTGCCGGGCGCTGCTCTCCCTGGAGTCCCCCGTCATGATGATGACCCTTGCCCAGGCGGCGGAAGAGCGGGAAATGTCGGTAAGACAGCTTGAAGAGGCTGTGAGAAGAGCCAAGTTCAAAACCCCTGTCATCACTTCCGCGCCCAGAACATACTTTCATATCCCGGAGCCTGTGGATTCATTTTTCAGGACCATGGGCCTGTCGTTAAAAGTCACGGGTAAACCGGACCGGATGAGAATTTCCATAGGAGGCCTGGATAAAGATCAGGCGGATGCCTTTCTTAAATTCATTCAGGCAAAAGGGGAAGAATTATTTCCCGGGAAATAAATGAAAGATAAAAGACTGAATGATTTAATAATATTTACAAAAATCATTTCTACCGGATTTCTCGTCGGGGGATTTGCACTGATGGGTCTTTTAATAGGAAAGAGACTTGTTGATTCAGGGTGGCCCCCATGGGTTAACTTTGCCGCTCCCCTGATATTTACGCTCTTTGGTCTACATCAGGGATGGGTAGTTATAAAGAGCATTCTGAACAAAAGCAAGAAATGAGGTTGCTGCAAAACCCGTGATTTCAGGAACCTTTTCTTTGACGCATACATAATGAAAGGGAGATAAATGATGAAAAGCATATTCGCCCCCTGGAGAATGGAGTATATACAGGCATCGCAGAAGCACGAGGGCTGTATTTTTTGTGACTTTCCTGTCGAAAACAAAGATGATGAAAGGCTGATTCCCGCAAGGGGGAAAACTTGTTTTGTAATTCTAAACGCTTACCCCTACAATCCGGGGCATCTCATGGTAGCGCCCTATCGCCACACTGCGGTTTACGAGGAGCTTTCAGACGAGGAAATGTTTGAAATGCATCAGCTTGGCGCAAGAAGCATCGCCGTGCTAAAAAAAATAATGGCGCCTCAGGGATTCAACCTCGGAATAAACCTTGGAAAGGTCGCCGGCGCCGGATTTGACGGCCATTTGCATCTCCACGTGGTGCCCCGCTGGAATGGCGACACTAACTTTATGCCCGCCATAGCCGGCGTTAGAGTCGTTGCCGAAGCCCTTTCCGCCACCTACAAAAAGATCAGAGAAGCCTGGGATGACTGACGGATATTACGAGCCGGGAAAAGAACTCGAAGTAGAGACAAAGATTAAAAAATCCATATTCATTGCCCAGGTGAGGGTCTGCAAAACAGAGAACGAGGCGAAGGATAAACTAAAAGAGATTGCAGCAAATCATAAGCAGGCCACTCATAATTGCTATGCTTACAGAGTAGGTATAGAAAAAGTGGATGCGTACTATTCCGACGACGGAGAACCTGCGGGTACGGCAGGAAAACCTATACTCGGAGCTATTCTGCGGCACGACATAACTAATTGTCTTATCGTTGTTACAAGGTACTACGGCGGCACAAAACTTGGTGTGCGGGGATTAATAGAAGCCTATGGCAATTCCGCCGGCGCTGGACTTGTAGCCTCAGGAATAGTTCATAAAAGAGCCAGAATCCCCTACAAGATAATTATGCCCTACGACATGACTGGACACGCAGAAAGGTTGCTCCTGACCTCCGATACAGGCCCTCACTTTTATAATTTCACTTATGAAGCTGATGTAACACTGGTTTGCGAAGTGCCCGTAGCAAACGCGCTCTTCTTTGAGTCTACTCTTGCGGAATGGCAAAACACGGGCAGAATTATCTCTTGGAAAAATAAAAAGAAAGAATAAAAAGATCAATCCTGATAAAGAAACAGGAATCAAATAGCTA
>CAZXOD010000134.1:4256-6278 GCA_964642285.1 uncultured Synergistaceae bacterium | reverse complement strand
GAAGAGGCGTCGTCCGCCATGTTGGACTCCCGGATGGTCAGGACTCCCTTTACCGCCATGCCCAGGATCGTGGCGGTAAAGGCCTTTTCGTCCGTCTTCATATCCCGGACATACCGGGCAAAACCCGCCTCGACTCCCTTTGGCGGCTCAAATACGGGAATCACGGGCCTGGGCGCCGGGTCCCGCCCCCAGAACCACCAGAATACGGACATCAGCAGCAGGAGAAAAACGGCCATGCCCATGTGCATAAACCGGAAAAACGTCGCTGCAGAGCCGCCCACGGGAGGCGCCGGTTTAGCGGGGGGAGGGACAATTCCTTTCGGCCAGGAGTAGGCCACGGTGAGGCCCTGTCCCGGGTAAAACGAACTCGTCGATTCAACAGTACCGTCGGGTAGTACTCTGGCCGCCGTCCCCTTCTCTCCCGATCTCCCCGTGTAAAATTCTATGGCGGTAAAGCCCTCGCCAAAGCCCTTTCCCGGCAGCTTAACCCTGAAGGACGCCTTTTCAATTTCAAAAGTCCAGTCGTTGCCCGTGGCGTTCCAGTAGAGCTCATCGTGATTTACGAAAAAGCCAAGCTGTCCCTCTGTCCGGTAGGTAATTTCGAAGACATGCTCCCCCGGCGACAAAAAGACGTCGGGGTCGCCCAGGCGAAACTCTCTGTTCGCCCCCGACCGGCCTGCATCAACTTTAGTTGGGCTGCCGTCCAGCCTGGCGTCCAGGAGCTCCAGAGGCGCCCTGCGCCTTACCCCCTCTGTGTCGGTAAAATCAGTGGGGATGGACCGGATTATGCCTCTCTTTATCTCTCTTCCCTCAGATATGACGGCAATGCGCTCCGTGACAGTAAGAGAACCGTCGGGGGCGATCTCCGCCTCCACGTCGAAACTGGTGATTTTCTCCTTTGCCGAAAGAGGCGCCGCCGCAAAAAAAAGACTCAACGCAAAAACAAAAAGAATCGGCAGATAAAAAGCCCTTCTCATTTTTACCACCCCCTACCCATTTGAAAAAACTCCGGAGGCAAGGCCTCCGGAGCTCGGGTTTCACACTCTTATGTCAGTCGTCGCCTTCCGCGCGCTCGGCCCACTTCTCCGCCAGGGCCGTGATCGCGTCCACGTCTTCCTGCCTAACATCCTCCGTGATGATGGTGAAATCAGCCCGTTCCATGCCGGCGCCGGTGACGTCAACCGATCTGAACTCAAGCGCGGCCTTCATCCCCTCCAGGACGAGGGGAATTGTCTCCGCAAAATCCTCTTCATCCTCCACAAAGGCGGCCAGTATCCCCTCGGGATCGAGCATGGACAGGACAAAATCCCGGAGTACCCTGGCGTCAAAGTGAAGGAACCCGTTAAGGTCGCTGTTTTCATAGAGAGACTGCATTCTGTCGGAAAGCTCCGGCAGGGCGTCCATAGTTTCAGGGTTGAGCAGTCCGACCATCAGCACTCCGCCCTTGATTCCCATAACTATGTCCACAGGGTCGCTCATGGCGTAAAGGGCGGTCCATCCTTCTTTTTTCACGGGTTCGAAGGGCATACCGCTCTCCCGGGCCGCCATCTCCATAAGAGGGAGGAGCAGATGTATCTCCTTGGTCTCTCCCGAGAGGTACATGTAGCCTCCGGGGATGGGGGCGCCGAAGACGTTCGCCTGGCCTCCGAAGACCATGCCTATCGACTTGAGTATCTTCAGGATGGCGTCCTCGTCAAGGCCGAACTGCTTTGCAGCCTCCAGGGCCGCGGCAACATCATCGCCGCCCGCTTCCCTGGCGGCGTCGAAGTGCTTCTTCTCCAGAAACGTCTTGCCCATGAAGGCAAACCATGGCTTTCCGCCTCCCAGGAGAATCCTGTCGTTCATGGGAAGGGGCTCGTAGGCGATGTCTCCCGCAAGGGAGAAGACTTTGGCGAAGTTTGTGAACAGCGAAAGATCGTATCTGTACTCCGAGGCGTCCAGTCCAACCTCAGCCACAAGGGTTCCCACGGGATCCTTCAGGACGCCCTCAGACTCGGCCTGAAGCTCCGACGCGGCCATGCC
>CAZXOD010000134.1:2671-4246 GCA_964642285.1 uncultured Synergistaceae bacterium | reverse complement strand
GGAGTGACTGGAGTTCAGACGTGTGCTCCTTCCGATCTTCCGACGCGGCCATGCCGTTGTCGTGGAAGTAGAAGAAGCTGCCCTGGGGGAGGCTGCGGTCAAGCTTCATGCGCTTGCCGCCGTCGCTGAGGGCGTCCCTGGCCGCGGCCAGGTCTTCGGGGGTGAAGCCCAGCAGTAGCATGTCGTTCTCCACCGAGGCCAGAACAAGAGACATTCCCTCGGCGGCCACAGAGTAGACAGAGCCTTCAAAGGGGACAAGGCTCAGCTGTCCGGGCACGGGGCTGTTCAGAAGGGCATCCACGTCCCCTTCCTGTCCCTCTCCCCGGCTCATCCGTTCCAGTATCTCTTTTTTGCCGCCCACAAACTTGACGGCGCCCTGGAGGGAGAAGCCTTCTTCACCCATGCCTACAGCCACCGAGGCGGATACTATGGGAAACTGCTTAAGCCATTCCGCCGCTATCTCCATATCGGGCTCCAGGAGCGTCAGAGTTTTGAAGAGGAAGGAGTTTGCGACTCTTTTAGCCACTTCATGGGGCTTATCCAGGTTGAACACCGCGTAGACGGCCTCGTCAGGCCAGTGAGGCAGGGCGTTCAGGGTCGACGACCAGGCGGGGACGACCAAAGTTATTGCTAATATCAGGGAAAGCGATACGGATAAGATTCTTTTTTTCATATAAAACCCTCCTTATTCTTATTGGGAGATTGAAACTCAATCCCTCCCGACCCTCCTCCCGAACATGTCGGGAACAACCATACTTTACCCTATCATCGCGCCGCTGTCACGCCATTCCTATTCTGTCCGCTATTTCTGTCTTTCCTGTAACCTCAAGCTTTCTGTAGATCTGCCGGATATGAGTTTTTAGAGTATTATTTGTTATCTGGCAGTTTTCCAGAATTTTGCCTCTTTCAAGGCCTTCGATGAGAAGCATGGTGATTTCAGCCTCTTTTTTGGTGAGGCCGAAAGGCTCCAGCCGTAGCCGGATGGCCATCTCCTCCCTTGAAGGGCCCCTTTTCCCGCCGAATACGGGGCCTCTTTTCTTGGCGGGAAGCTCCCGAATACGCCCCCTCATGGCTTCACCCCCCCTGCGGATATTTCGGGCCGTCTGAATTCGAACCAGCCCTACCTGGAAAAAATCCCCGGCGCCATGCCCAGGCCGCGTCTCCTTTTTTCGTGCTCTTCTATAATTCTTTTTACCTCCTCGCCGACCCTTCGCTCAAGCTCCTCGAAGTCCCGGATTTTCTTTTCGGCGGCGAGCTGCTCCGGGTGATTAAACCCCTCGATCAGCTTGGCTTCTTCCGAGGCCTTCCGGTAGGCCTCCGAATCCTCCGGCAGCCTGGACATGAGGATGGTCAGTTCCCGCACCCGGTTTGCACCCCCGGCGGCCCTTGCGTGGGCAAGCTGAAGCTCTCTACTCTTCTCGACCGAGACGGATTTCCAGAGCTCCATAACCCTTTCCTGTTCTTTTTTTGTCAGCTCTTCGTCCCGGGCGACGGCCCTGGGGAGCTCTTCCTCGCTCTTCTCCTTCTGGGCGACGGCCACAAGGGCCGTCTTAAGCTCCAGCTCCAGTTCCCGAA
>CAZXOD010000134.1:0-2571 GCA_964642285.1 uncultured Synergistaceae bacterium | reverse complement strand
TCCTTCTGGGCGACGGCCACAAGGGCCGTCTTAAGCTCCAGCTCCAGTTCCCGAACCGGCCTCGCGAGATCCTTATACTCGTAATCCCTGAAGAAGGGGATATCCCGGAAGAGCTTTCCCTCAAGCAGGGGAGCGTAGGCCCTGTCGAACTTCTCCCTGGCGGCGACGTAGTCTTCCCAGCGCTTTTTGACAGTAGGAATCCACCCTGCCGCCCCTGCGGCCAGTCTGGGGTCTATCTGAGGATGGCGGGCCCCCATTTCTCCCCAGTTCTCCAGAATCCGTGCAACGCGCTTGTCCATCTCTTTTCCAAGCGCCGCCATTTTCCCGACCTCTTCAATGTCGCGGATGACCGCTTCTGAGGTGTTTTCCGCGGAGGATCTCATGCCCCGCACCTCGTCCAGGCATTTTTGAATCTCGGAAGAGCCAAGTCGTCCCGCCTTAAAATCCCGGACGATCTCCGCCATCCTGGGCCCGTTCTGCTCCGGGGCCCTCAGGTACGCCTTAAAACGGTCCTCCGCCCGGGCCTCATCGGTCTCCAGCCACGAAATATCCAGCATGACGTTTCTCATCCACTCAACCACCTCCCCGACGCTCTGGAGGTCCTGGGTGAAGAGGTTCATGGCGTCGGCCCAGGAGGCCGCCCGGGCCGACGCCGATTCGTCCTTTTCTCTCTTCAGCAGGCTGTCGAATTCAAAATGTCCGATTCTGCTGAAGGAAGTGAAATATTTTTCATTCAGCTCGTTCCAGACGCCCTCCGTCTGGGACTTATCGGTCTTCGTAGTTTTGAGAAGTTCCCCCGCGGAATCCATCCCCGCCTTCACGAGAGAATTTTCGTAAGTCATGATGGACTCCAGCGTGACCTCTTTCTGCTGGGCCAGGAGCTTTCCCCCGCAGGTCGGGATCAGGGCCGCCGCGACGGCAATCATTACCGTCGCCCTCCACATTCCTTGCTTCATGACGCTTCGCCGCCTCCCTTCCGGGCTCACAGCTTTCCTCCCTTGATGACGGGCTCCAGCCCAAGCCCCTTCTTTCTCCTGGCGTGTTCGGCCGCGATCTCGTCAATCCTCTTCTGGGCCTCTTTTTGCTTTTGCAGAAACTCCTGCCATGCTTTCTTCGCGGCTGCCTGCTCGGGGTGCTTGTCGTTGGCCAGGTCGTCGAAATCCTTCTTAGCTTTTTCGTACTGAGGGGTGAACTTGGCGCCGCTCTTCTCAAGCTGCTCCATATACAGGGCCAGGTACGCCATTCTGTCGCCCCATCGGTTGGCGGTCATTCCCGCCCTGTAGAGGGCCTTTTTCCTTTCGGGGCCGTACTCCGTCTCAAGCTGCTTTATCTCTCTAAGCTCCTTGCCGGTCAGATCGGCGTCGTCCTCCAGGGCCCTTCTCCTTCTGTCCATGTCTTTTTCCGCCTCGACGACGGCGGAGAGGACTGTTCTGACGGTCGTCTCCGCTTCGAATACCACCATGGGCAGGTCGGCGTAGTTCTTTCCCTCGAAGTGGCGTATTCCCTTGAAGAGGTCCCCCTTTATAAGAGGCCCGTAGACCTCGGCGAACTCCTTCCCGGACTCCAGATAGCTGTTCCAGGAGGCCTTGGGCAGAGGGGCCCACCGGGCCGCGGCGGCTGTTATCTCCCTGCCTATGGTGGGGTAGAGATTGGCGGCGTCTTTCCAGTATTCCGCCAGGACCTCCATGCGCTTAAGCTCCGTCGCGGGGATTACCCAGCTTCCGTCGAACTCCAGATATTTTGACGTGTTTATCAGGCTGACTGCCGCGTTCTGGGTCTTTGCCTTGATGACGACTATGTCGGACAGGTACCGGCTGAACTCCACCCTGGCGCCCGCGGGCGTAGCCTGGCCTTTGAGGAGTTCGTCAAAGACCTTTCTTCCCTGACGGAGGATTATGTCGAGGGAGGCGCTCATGGCCCTCATCTCTTCCACATAGGCGCCCACCCTGACGGGAGCGCTGTCAATATCCTTCTCAAGGGACTCGATATGGCGATTTACTCTGAGAGTCCAGGCCACCGCCTCCCCCACGGACTGAATCTCCCGGGCAAAGCCCGCCAGCTCCTCCGCCTCCTGGTAAACGGATCTGCCCACCGTCAGATCCTGCCCCTTAACAGAGGACTGGGCAGGATCCATTCTGGCGTTCTCCAGGGCCGCCAGAAGATTTGCCGAGGAGACGGCCAGCTCCTTTATGGCGGGGCCATTAAAAACTTGCTCCACCAGCTCGTTCCACTTGCCCGTCATCTGAGAGGCGTCGGTCTTCGGGGATTTGAGCAGAGCCTCCACTGCGGCGGCTCCCCCCAGAAGGCTGCCCTCCGCCTCGGCGATATTCTTCTCGACCAGGGGGACCATCTCTTCCACGGTAAACTGCTTGTAGTCGTTGGCTGCCGCCCCACCGCACAAGACGGCCAGAAGCAGGAGCGCAGCGGGAAGTTTTTTAAAGCTTCTCATAGCCCCTTCCTCCGTCTCTAGAAGGGCTGCTCGAAGTTGTCCACGTACCAGCGGCCCTTGTTCTTCCTTATAAGGTAGTGAGGCTTGGGAGAGCCGTACTGCCTGCCCTTCTCGTCCCAGGC
>CAZXOD010000133.1:0-6278 GCA_964642285.1 uncultured Synergistaceae bacterium | reverse complement strand
ACTCCCCCGGTAAGGAGATCTGTTTAAATGTCCAGTCTGCTTTCTTTTATACTGGTTATAGGGATATGCGTAGTGGCCCACGAATACGGCCACTACATTACAGCGAGGTTATTCGGGGTCCAGGTTCATGAATTCGCCTTCGGAATGGGGCCCGTGGTCTTCAGTCGGAAGGGAAAACACAACCTGTGGTCGGTGCGGGCCTTTCCCATCGGCGGATTCGTACGCCTCGCGGGGATGGAAGAAGAGAACGAGGGGGAAGAAATAGAGCCCGGGAAGGCCTTTTACGACAAGAGCGCCTGGAAGCGTTTTCTTATCCTGTTTAACGGTTCCGCCACCAACATCATACTTGCTCTTCTGCTCACTGCCGTGTTCCTCACCGGCCACGGAGTGATGGACCTTGACGACACGGTGGTCGGCGAGATCATGGCGGGTTACCCCGCCCAGGAGTCAGGGATAGGGCAGGGAGACAGAATTCTCTCGGTAAACGGAACCGCCGTGGAGGACTGGCGTTCCATGTCACTAAAGATCAGGGAGGAGGCCCTTAAGGGTCCCGTGGTATTCTCCGTGGACCGAAAAGGAGAAATTATTTCCATAACGGCCCTGATCAAGGCGGACGGCCAGGGGATTCCTCTTTTCGGAATCAGGCCCGGATTTAAAAAATACTCTCCTCCGGAGGCCTTATCCTCGGCCTTCTCCTACACCATGAAGATGAGCGCCGAGATGATATCGGGCATAGTGCGCTGGATTACGGGCAGGGAGAAGATGGACGTAACCGGCCCCGTAGGCATCGCCTCCATGGCGGGAGAGGCGGCCAGAAGGGGTCTTTGGACCTTTCTCTCCTTCCTGGCCCTCATCAACCTCAACCTGGGGCTGATAAACCTCTTTCCCTTTCCGGCCCTGGACGGAGGACGGCTTTTCTTTACAGCCGGAGAGATGGCCCTCAGAAGACGGCTTCCGCCAAAGATTGAAAATTACATTCATATGACGGGCTTTTTCCTTCTGATAGCCCTCATCCTATATATAACCTGGCAGGATCTGGTACGGATCTTTTGGAGCTGAGCCATGACGCGAACTGTTAAAATTGGCAACCTGGACATAGGAGGAAGAAACCCGATCCGGGTGGAAAGCATGCTCACAGTTCCCGTCACCTCCAGGGAGGAATGCCTTGGGCAGTGCGAAGTCCTGGGAAAAAACGGCTGCGAACTCATTAGGGCGGCTTTTCCTTCAAAGACTCTGTCGGACGACCTGTCGTGGCTGATAAAAAACTCCTCCGTCCCTCTGATGGCGGACATCCATTTTGACGCCGCCCTTGCCCTGGCGGCCCTTGAGGCCGGCTCTCCCTCCATAAGAATCAACCCCGGCAACATGGCAAGGGGCATCTCGGATGTGGTGGCCTGCGCCAGAGAGAGGGGCGCCGTCATCAGGATCGGGGCGAACAGCGGGTCGCTGAACGCAGTCCAGCTGAAGAAGGCGGGGGGAGTACGGTCGGACGCCCTGGCCGCGGCTACTGAAGAGCAGCTGAGAATCTTGCTGGACCATGATTTTTACGAGGTCATTCTCTCCGCAAAATCCACATCCGCTCCGGAGACGGTCCGGGCGAACACTCTGCTGGCCCTTAAATATCCGGAGTTCCCCTTTCACATTGGAATTACCGAATCGGGATTCGGAAGGGACGGTCTGGTAAAGAGCGCCGCCGGGCTGGCTCTCCTTCTTGCCCAGGGAATTGGGAGCACCATAAGAATCAGCCTCTCCGAGCCCCCCGAGGAAGAAGTCAAGGCAGGCTACTCTCTGCTCCGGGCCCTCGAGCTCCGGCACAGGGGAGGAAGCCTCATCTCCTGCCCCACCTGCGGGAGAAAGAGAATCGACGTCATGGAGATCGCTAAAAACATCTCGCCCTGCCTCGGCGACCTGCCCGACGGAACGACGGTGGCCGTCATGGGCTGCGAAGTAAACGGCCCCAGAGAGGCCATGGACGCCGACTTCGGTATCGCTGGGTCTCCGGGGGGGGCAGTTATCTTCCGAAAGGGCAGAGTTTTAAGAGAGGTCTCCCTGGCGGACGCTGCGAATACCCTTGCCGAGATGGCTAAGTCCGCGCCTCAGCAGTAAAGCGGGGATCCGCCCCGGTAACCGTATATATAGAACATAGGAGGTAACAAGATGCAAGGCACAAGACTTTTCCGCTGCGCTTCCTGCGGCGAAGAATTCCGGCTTTCCGAGGGAGACAGAACGCTCCGGTGTCCGGAATGCAGGGGCAAGACCCTTATCCTGCTGGAAGGGGAAAGCCTCTCCAGGAGCAAATGCGGCAGCTGTACCGCAAGTTCCTGCTCCACCTGAGGAGTCTGAGTTCAGGGCAGCCGTTGGCTGCCCTTTTTTTAAAGTATGGACGAAATTGACAGATCGATGGTCTTTATGCCCCGAATCAGGGACAGGGCGTCGGCAAACTCCTTAATAACCCTGGCGTCGCCCTTCAGAACAATGCACTCCAGGCAGTGGTCATGATCTGCGTGAACATGGGTTGTGCAGATGATTGGTTCGCCGAAGTCATGCTGCAATGAAGTGAGGGAAGCAACGGCATCCTTCACGTGATGGTCGTACATAATGGTCACCGTTCCAAAGACCGTCCCCTCCCCGCGGGACCATGTTTCTTTCGAGAGTCTCTCCCGAATCAGCTGCCTCAGGGCCTCAGACCTGTTCTGAAGCCCCTTGCCCTGGATGTAAAGGTCGAACTCCGCTAAAAGGGAAGCGGGAACTGCGACGCCGAAACGAACTAGCGGATCCATAAAATCCCTCCTGTTCATGATTGTCCATGGAGTATAATAAACTGAGATTCGAAGTTTGGGGGAGTTATTTTTGACAGAACCCTATTTTATCAGGCTTAAGGGCGGAAAGCAGGCAAACTTTCCTTCTTTCGGGAGCGATAGCGCGGGAGATTGTCTTATGGCAATCCTGCCTCCTGATGCGGAGATGGAGGAGGACCGCTTCCGGGATGTCTGCGTCTTTCTCCTTTACGGGGATGGCGGCTTGCCCACACTCCGCGACGACGGCGGAAACATCCTGTTCACGTTCGCAGACTCCCGCGGCCCGGAAGAAATCTCTGTCCTCTTTCCCCTGGGCTCCTTTCTCTGCGGGGCATTGACGGAGAGCCGGATGATAGATGCGGATCGCGTCCGAAACCTTTCCCGGGCCGGAGCGGGAATCATAGTGGCATTGGCCGGCGAAGAAACAGGACGAGAAGGGCTGTTGGCGGCCGTCGCCCGCACCAGGGCAACGGAAAATGAAGTCTTCTTCGTCCTGGCGACCCCCGGCAAGGCGCCCGCCATATTTGATCCCCTGGGGGAGGCGGTGTATCCCGTCCTTTCTCCCCTGGGAAAGGACTACGTCCTGGACCGGGCCGAACTGCCATCCCCGAAATAATTCCTGGACGCCGAACCCCCGCCCTCCTGAATCCCTGTGCTACAATACCCTCGGGGTTGCACGCGGTCTTTAGTCTGATTTTCACTGCGAAAAAAAGTTATTGATCATAGTTAACTTTAAATTCTAAAGAGGTGATTTTTTTGGCCGGACATTCAAAGTGGGCGAATATCAAACACAGAAAAGCGGCGCAGGACGCCAAGAGAGGAAATCTTTTCCAGAAGCTGGTTAAAGCCGTAATAATAGCAGCCAAGGAGGGAGGGGGCGACCCGGCCCTGAATATCCGCCTCAAGGCAGCCATAGACAGGGCAAAGGCCGCCAGCGTGCCCAACGACAATATTATGCGGGGCATCAAGAGAGGGACCGGGGAGATTGAAGGCGCCCAGTACGAAGAGATCACCTATGAGGTCTACGGCCCCGGCGGAGTAGCCATACTGGTGGAAGCCCTCACGGACAACAGGAACCGGACCGCTTCGGAGATGAGGGCTCTTCTGACCCGCAATGGAGGCGTCCTGGGCGAGTCGGGCAGCGTAGCCTGGATGTTCGAGCGCAGGGGAATTATATCAGTAAAGGGCGCCGATATAGACGAAGAGAGCATCATGACGGCTGCACTGGACGGAGGAGCCGAAGACCTGGAACAGATGGACGACGGGTTTGAAATCTACTCCGACCCTTCCCTGGCCCAGGAGGTTAAGGAAGCCCTTGAAGGGGCGGGCTACTCCGTCGAGAGGGCGGAGACCACCATGTGGCCAAAGAACACCGTAGAGGTCTCCGACCCTGATACGGCGCGAAAGGTCCTTCGCCTTATGGACCTCCTTGAAGACCACGACGACGCTCAGAATGTCTACGGGAACTTTGATATTCCCGACGAGATCATGGAAAGCATGGAAGAGTAGAGATAAAAAGTTGCTGAAGTGCATTGGTATCGATCCGGGCCTGGGCAGGCTGGGCTTTGCATCTGTCGTCCGGGAAGGAGCTGTCTTCCGAGCCCTCTCCTACGGTTGCGTCGAGACCCCTCCGGGGGCGCCTGTTCCCCTCCGCCTCGAAATGATCTACGAAAAAATAGGGGAGCAGATTGAGCTCTGCTCCCCTGATTTTATGTCCGTGGAAAAGCTCTTTTTCGGAAGAAATATCACTACGGCGGAGTACGTATGGCAGGCAAGGGGGGTCATTCTCCTCCTTGCGGCCCAGCGGGGGCTGCCCGTCATCGAGCCAAAGCCCTCCCAGGTAAAACTGGCTGTCTGCGGTTACGGTACCGCGCCAAAAGATCAGGTGCAGAAGATGGTGAGCCGCATAATGAATCTTGACCGGCTCCCGAAGCCGGACGACGCCGCCGACGCCCTTGCCGCGGCAGCGGCGGGTTTTTTTCTTTACGCGGAGAGCAGAAGAATGGAAAGGGCGGGAAGATCCAATGCTTCGCTTTCTTTCAGGTAACGTAATATCCGTATCGGACAATATGGTCGTTCTTGACGTGTCTGGCCTCGGCTTCGAGCTGGCCTGCACCGGACGGGCGGCGGCCCAGTGCAGGGAGGGAGATCGGGCCTCCATTGTGACCCATATGCAGTTCTCCGACGCCGGCCCCTCTCTTTTCGGATTCGCCGACGAGAGGGAGAGAGAGTTTTTTCTGAAGCTCATCACGGTCAAGGGCATAGGGGGCAAAATGGCCATGAACATTCTTAAATTTGCCCCCGCTGAAAGGGTGGCGGGATGGATCATGTCCTCCGACACGGACTCTCTTTCCACAATCCCCGGCATTGGACGAAAAACAGCCGAGCGTATCTGCTTCGAGATGAGCCGTCACCTTGAGGCAAAAGAAGGCGAAGGTTTTTTTGCGGGCTTTTCCGGAGAACCCACAGCCATCGATATTGCCCTGGAGGCCCTCAGATCTTTGGGTTTCTCCCAGGGCGACGGGGCGGCTGTTTTCAGGCGACTTAAGGCGGACGACGTCATAACGGAGGAGTCCACCGCGGAAGAACTGATCCGGATGGCCCTTAAAGAACTGAAGCGGAATTGAGGTGATTCCCTTTGAACGAGGATAAACTGCGGTTCCTCGACCCAGCCGGCGGAAGGGAGGAGGATGAACTCTCCCTACGCCCTCTTTCCCTGGGAGAGTTTATAGGCCAGGAGAAGCTCAAGGAAAAACTCTCCATCTTTATTAAGGCTGCCAGGCGCAGAGGGGAAGCGCTGGACCACTGCCTGTTTTACGGCCCTCCAGGACTGGGCAAAACCACCCTGGCAAGCATCATAGCAAAGGAGATGGGCGGGCAGCTTCGGGTTACCACCGGCCCTGCCCTTGAAAAGACGGGAGACCTGGCGGCCATTCTCTCCAACCTGGAATCCAACGACGTGCTTTTTATTGATGAAATCCACCGCCTGCCCACCAACGTGGAGGAGATCCTCTATCCGGGCATGGAGGATTTTTCCCTGCATATAATAGTGGGGAAAGGGCCATTGGCAAACAACATTTGCCTTACACTCCCAAGATTCACCCTGGTGGGGGCCACCACGCGCCTGGGCCTTCTTTCATCGCCCCTACGGACGAGGTTTGGAATTGTTGAGCAGCTATCTCCTTACAGTGAGGAGGAGCTGAGCTCCATCGTGACGAGGGGCGCCAGAGTGCTTGGGATATCAGTGGAGGACGACGCCGCCCTGAAGATCGCCGCCCGGTCCAGGGGCACGCCCAGAATCGCTCTCCGCCTGTTGAGGAGGGTAAGAGACGTGGCGGAGGTAAGGGCCCTCGCCTCCGTTACCGGCGTCCTGGCCTCCTCGGCGCTGGATTTGCTTGGGCTGGACTCCGGGGGACTGGACGAATGGGACAGACGGATCCTCAAGGTTATAGTGGAACTGTTTGACGGAGGCCCCGTGGG
>CAZXOD010000132.1:0-6364 GCA_964642285.1 uncultured Synergistaceae bacterium | reverse complement strand
GGACAGTGGCTGCGTCCGCCCCTGCTGGGGACGAAGACAAGGCCCGCGTCCGCGACTGAAGCCATGATCATGGCGTCGTGGCCCGCGCCGCTCTGCATAACTTTGGCCGAGTAGCCCCGCTTCTTTGCCTCCGCCGCGAAAAGGTCCAGTATCTCCGGCGACATGTCCACAGGGGGCACGGTGATTCTGTCCGTTACCTTTATCTCCACGCCGCTCTTTTCAAGCTCCTTCAAAAAGGTTTCGAAGGCGTCCGTCACCTGCTTTATCCTGGCCATCTCCGAAGCCCGGACGTCGATGGTGAAAAACACCCTGCCCGGCACGATGTTCGTCCCGCCCGGGTAGACCTCCATCCTTCCCACGGTGCCCACTGTCCCGCCGCCTGCTTTTTTTGCGGCCTCGTCCAGAAAGAGGGCGGCCTTTGCGGCCGCGGTGAGGGCGTTGCATCTCATCTCCATGGGGGTTGTGCCCGCGTGGTCCGGGCGGCCTAGTATCTCTATCTCCTTTTGGACAATGCCCACGATAGTTTTCACAAGGCCCACTTCAATGTCCTCGTTCTCCAGGATGGGACCCTGCTCTATGTGCATTTCAATAAAGGCCCTCAGGCTGCCTTCGGGCCGTACGGATGAGGCAATATCGCCGGGGTTCAGGCCGAAGGCGCTCATGGCCTCCGCCATGGTAGTTCCGCCCCTGTCCTTAAAATCGTCAAGCATCTCCCGGCTCACCATGCCTGTCATGACTCTGCTTCCGTGGAGGCCGCCCCCGAACCGGGCTCCCTCTTCC
Organism: uncultured Synergistaceae bacterium; assembly: GCA_964642285.1. Lineage (GTDB taxonomy): Bacteria > Synergistota > Synergistia > Synergistales > Aminobacteriaceae > Aminivibrio. The sequence goes on along the minus strand of CAZXOD010000132.1, from coordinate 5,584 downwards.
TCGATCAGGGCGGCAAACTCCAGCGGGTAGCGGGTTTTAACGCCCTCTTCATGAAGAATCCGGGCTATCTCAAGCCCCATTACAACTCCGGCGGGGCCGTCAAAGATCCCGCCGTTTTTCACAGAGTCGAAGTGGGAGCCTATCATGATTGCCCCCGCCCCGGCCTCGGCGCCCTCTCTGCGGCCGAACAGATTGCCCGCGCTGTCCTCGCGGACGTCGAGTCCCGCCTCCTTCATCCTGGCGGCGATATAGTCCCTGGTCAGCCTGTGTTCCTCAGTGAAGGAGAACCTTGTCATGCCCTCTCCCGGCGTGGCCGTGAATCTGCCCATGGCCTCCAGGTCCTGCTTTATCCTTTCAGTCTTTGCCTCAAACATGGTAACGCCATCCTTTCCCGTCATTTATCTTCCCTTGCCGCCATCACTATCCCCGCAAGGATAAGGGCTCCTCCCGCCGCCTTGGACAGGGTCACCGGCTCGTGCAGGAAGAGGGCGGCCAGAAGCGCGCTTCCGATGGGCTCTCCCAGCAGGCATAGAGCCACCGTGCCCCCGGAGAGCCACCGGAGGGCCCAGTTGTAGCTGGAGTGGCCCAGCAGCTGGGGGATGAGGGCCATCAGGAGGAAGGCCGCCCAGGTGGAGGATGAGTATCCTGCCGGGGAAAGCCCCGCCGCCGCCGCAATGGCCCATAAAACGACCGCTGCCGTCCCGTAGTTCACCGTAATGTAACCCGTAAGGGACATCCTGGGCCGAACCCTCCTGCCGCAGAGGATGTACAGGGCGGCGAAGAAGCTGCCCAGCAGGGCCAGAAAATCCCCCCAGAGGGCCGCGCCGCCCAGGGCAAAATCTCCCCAGCCTATAATGGCGCCCCCCGGCAGGGCGATGAGAAGCCCTCTTTTCAGCCCTTTGGAGAAGGGCTCTCCCGTTATGAAGGGGGAAAACAGCCCCGTCCACAGGGGGGTGGCGTTCACAATCACTACGCTGCTTGCCACGGTGGTGTAGAAGAGGGACGAAATCCACGTGGCGAAGTGGAGCGCAAGAAAACACCCCGACAGAACCACCGTCCATAAATCTTTGCGGGAGAGCTCTTTTGCCTCCCGCGCCGCTCCTCGCCCCGCCAGGGGGAGAAGAAGCGCGGCGGACAGCCCCACCCGGTAGGCCGCAATAATCAGCGGCGGCGCCTCCGCCATGCGGGCGAAGATTGCCCCCGTGGAGATGGCCAGCACCCCCGCCGACAGCACCAGCCACGGTGAAACGGGAGGCTTCCCTTCCATGAATTTCTAGGCCCCGGCCCTCTTGTGGCCAGTGTAAAGCTCGTAGTGCTTCTTGAGCATTTCAGGGATGGGAAGGGTATAGGGGCACTTTGTCATGCAGACCCCGCACTCGGTGCACTGGGGGAGGGTGTCCATGGCGGGGGCGGCGAAATCCCTGGACACCTCCGGCGACATGCGGCTTGCCTGCAGGGGGTAGATCATCCCGCCGGGAATGTTCACCCCGAAGGGGCAGGGCATGCAGTACTCGCACCGGCGGCAGAACTGGCCGCCAAGCTCGTTCCTGACCGCCTCCATGGCGGCCAGATCCTCTTCAGTTACTGAGTTCGGCGACTCGTAGATTTTAAGAATCTGCTCCACCGATTCGGGGGAGTCAAAGCCCGGGATGGGGAAGTGATTTTCGTGGGAGCGGAGGAACTTGAACGCAAGGCCGGCGTCGGCGATGGCCCCCCCGCCGAAGGGCTTCATGGAGAGAACCGCTACTCCTTTTTCTTTCGCGAGAGGATGAAGCTCCTCCGCTGCCGCCGCCTCGATGAAGTTGAAGGGGAACTGGACCGACGAGAAAAGCCCCGACTTCGTAAATTTAATCGCCATGGGCAGGCTGTGGGAGGTTATCCCGATAAAGCGGATCTTGCCCGCGTCCCGGGCCTTCAGCGCCGCCTCCATAGCTCCGCCTGGGCCGGCTATCTTTTCCCAGTTCGCCTCTTTTGCAACCTGATGAAACTGGAAGAGATCGATATAGTCCGTCTTCATCCGCTTCAGGCTGAGGTCAATATGCTCCGCTGCCGTCGGGCCGTCCCTCTTCATGGTCTTGGTGGCAAGAAAGATTTTATCCCTCACCGGCGCCAGGGCGGCGCCTATCTTCTCCTCGCTGTCGTGGTAGGCGTTTGCCGTGTCAAAAAGGGTAACTCCCAGGTCGAAAGCCCGGCGAAGGGTCCTCTCCGCGTCGCCGAAGGACAGCCTAATGATGGGAATCGCCCCGAAACCTACCTCGGAAACCGAAACCCCCGTACTGCCGAAGGGCAGATATTTCATTCCATTCAGCTCCTCTCACTTGGAAACAGTTGATTCATAAAAGAATAGCAGACAACCGCCCCCCGGGAAAGAGGGAGGCGGCTGTACGCAATCTGCAAAAGAGGGCTCGTCGGCCCCTTATTCTCCTCCGCCTGATGAGAAATCAGGTGTAATTATCTGAGGCTTATTTCCACTGCGCCGATGTCGATCCCTCCGCCCTGAGGACGCTTGACGCCCCGCTGGTCGGTTTTGGGCGCGCCTTCCGCCGTGCCCGCGTCAATGGCGGAGCTGCCTTTGCCCGGGGCGCAGGTCTGCGTCGGGCCGCCGTTGTCCGCCAGGGGGCCAAGTTTTGGATCGGCGTCTATTATGTTCGTTCCCCCGATTAAGCCTCCCTGCACCACGCACCAGGAGAACGTCGGCGAGCTGTTTGAGCCAACGATTAAGGTTTGGTTTTCTGAACCCCAGAAGATGCAGTTGGTAATTATCGGACTGCTGCCTCCCGTGTTGAACATCCCATCGTCATCTGCCCCCATCGTGTTCTCTAAAAAAGTGCAGTTGATCACGATCGGGTTGCTGTCGTCATTAACCATCCCTCCGCCGCTCCATCTTGCGTCGTTTTCGTAGAAGGTGCAGTTGGTTACTATCGGGCTGCTGCTTTCATTGCACATCCCGCCGCCCATTCCCGCCCAGTTTTTGTAGAAAGTGCAGTTGGTCACCGTCGGACTGCTGTCGTAGTTAGACATTCCGCCGCCGTCTCCTCTTGCGTCGTTATTGTGGAAGGTGCAGTTGGTCACCGTCGGGCTGCTGCTTTCATTGCACATCCCGCCGCCCGTGACCGCACTGTTCCCGGAAAAAATACAGTTGCTCACTGTGGGACTGCTGTTTTCATTGTACATCCCGCTGCCATGCTCAGCATTCGAAACATCGTTGGAGTAGTCCGCACAGGCGTCAGCAATAGTGAAACCATCAATCACGGTGGCGGCGTCCGCGCCGCTTGAACGAACCACATGGAAGCTTCTTTCCTCGGCTCCGGCGCCGATAATCCCGCTAAGGACGGTTTTGTTAGCAACTGGATTTCGCTCTTTTCGCTCCTTCTCTTTCCCCACAAATCCGCCGTAGAGGGCAACGCCTCTTTTGAGGATGAAGGACGCGGAGCGGTCGTAAGGATTGCTGGTAGGCCTGTAAATTCCCCGCGTAACCCAGTATTCGCCTTCAGGGCTGGATGAGGCCAGTTTCTCCCTGAACGTTGCCCCGCTCATAGCGTTTGCCCACGAACTTCCCGATTTGTCGCCGGCGCCGCCCACCGTCACCCGGTACGTCGCCGCAGATGCCGACGAGAGCGTCGGGAGAAGGAACAGGAATAAAAGCAGAAGAAAAATTCCTGGCAAAAGTTTCCAAGAGCTTATTCGTCCCCTGGACATGTCGTCACTCCCTTTCCGCACAGTTTTTATTTTCTGAACCATCCGGGCAGTCTTCGCAGTTTTTGTCGGAATTAATGTTCAGTCTAACGCGAATTGAGTAGACGGTCAAACTTGAGGGTGTGAACTTTCTTCCTGTGCGGCATCGGACGTTTAATACGGCCTGAGGCCGGAAGTTTAGCTGAAAAGGACTGTCATCAGCAGGGGGAAAACGAGAAGGATAGTGACAAGGCGCACTGTCTGCAAGATGCTGACTTTCAGTGGGTCGCCCCCCATCTCCTCTGAGATGATGGCCATCTGGGACAGACCTCCCAGGGAGGTGGAGAGAAGGCAGGTGGGGTAGTTCCAGCCGGTCATCTTATGGAGCAGAATTCCCAGGAGAAAACTTGTCGACAGCATGGCTGCCGTTATTGCCACTATGGGCCCCGCCAGGGGAAGGAAGGTGGAAAGAGTGTCGGCGGTGATGTTGGCCGCCATTATTATGCCTATGCCTACCTGGGCGGCGGTCCGAAGGTTTCCCGGCATGAGGGGCTGTTCCCTCCAGGCGAGGTTGAGGGCTGCAACGGCCCCCATGGCGCCTGTCAGGATACCCACAGGAAGATGGAGGGCGTAGCCAGTCACTGCTCCGGCAAGGGCCGTCGCTGCCAGTAAAAAGTAATTCCCCTTCCGTTTGGGGTTATCCGCGGCAGGAACAGCCCCGGGGAGCAAATCAGCGGCCTCAGCTTCGCAGGAGGCCGGAATCGTGCCGGACCTTTTTGCGTGCCACGCGGTCCACTTGCGGCAGAAGAACGGAGTAGCCATTATGGCCGCCAGGAGCCGGAAGACCTGAAGGATGGAGACGCTGGCCACGTCGGCGCCCAGGGCTATGGCCAACAGGGTCATCTCGGCGATGCCGCCGGTGGTGGAGCCGATAAAGGCCGTTACGGGGTGAAGGTCGCTGAGCAGGAGCAGCAGCCCGCCTCCCGCCAGGGATATGGCGATCATTCCGGCGGATACAATTACAGCGGGACCGGGGAGCTCCCTTAAAATCCGCACCGACGACCGGGTCACTCTCTGGCCGACATAGGTTCCTATTACCACGTTGCTGAACCAAGATAGGTAAAAAAGGGGAAATTCCGGCGGCCGGCCCGACAGGTTAAGGGCCGTAGAGAATAAGAGGGAGCCCAGAATGGCCGGAACGGGGAGCCGGAGGATTCGAAAGATATAGTACCCGGCCGTAGCCGTGGCGAGAGCGAGAATAAATCCAGTCATAATAAGACCTCCGGCCCTGGAAGGGCTAAAAATGTCGAATGCTGAACGGTCCTTCCCCTCCTTTTTGTTCGGGCGGCTTTTCCACTGCGGTTACCCGGCTTACTCTGGCAGCGGCGGGCCCTTCGCCCAGGAAGGCCTCCAGTTTTTTAAGGGCTTCGGGGTCGCCCTGGGCCTGCACTTCCACCGCCCCCGAGGGGAGATTGCGGACCCAGCCCGCAAGGCCCAGGGAGAGGGCTTTGCCCGCCGCCCAGCGGCGGTAGCCTACTCCCTGCACTCTGCCTTCAATAAGAAAGTTAAGCCTCTTTACGGTCAAGAATATGCTCTGACAAGACTTTCCAGCCGCTCGACCCGGGAGGACAGAGCGGGGTGGGTGCTGAAGAGGCTGTCTTTCCCTTTTTTGTTCCTGAGGAAGGGGTTGACAATGTACAAGTGCTGCATGCCCTTGCTTGCGCCTTTTAATTCCGCGGGGTCGGCGGAGAGTTTTTTCAGGGCCGAGATCAGCCCCGCTGGGTTACGGGTGAGTTCCACCGCCGAAGCGTCGGCGAGATACTCTCTCTGCCGGCTTACGGCAAGCTGAATAATAGTGGCGATCAGGGGCGCAACTATGGAAAGCACCACCGCGAAGATGGCAAGGACC
>CAZXOD010000131.1:0-6428 GCA_964642285.1 uncultured Synergistaceae bacterium | reverse complement strand
GGGTCGTGCATGACGGGAAGCCACTTGTCGAAGTCGATGTAGGACTCGGGGATTGCTCCCAGGGTCTTTCTCTTTTCCATGGCCTTGGCGCTCGCCCAAACCATGGTCAGTCCGGGCGCCACGCCGAAGACCTTCTGGGTGCAGGAAAGTACGATGTCGATGCCCATGGTGTCCATGTACTGCTCCACCCCTGCGGAGGCGGCCACGCCGTCAACAATGTAGATGGCCTCGGGATGCTTCTTCATAACCTCGCCGATAGCGGCGATGGGGGCCTCGGCGCCGGTGGAGGTCTCCACGTGAGTCACGGTGACGGCATGGTACTTCTTTTCCGCCAGCTTTTTCTCCACCATCGCGGCGGTTACGGAGCTGCCCCACTCGGCGGAGATAAGGTCCACGTTAAGGCCTTTGCGCTCGCACATGTCCACGAAGCGGTCGCCGAAGTACCCGTTGGAGCAGATGAGGATATTCTCGCCCTTTTTCGTGGTGTTGGCTATAGCCATCTCCATGCCCATGGTGCCTGAGCCGGCTACTACGAACACCTCGCCGTCGCAGCGCCACATCTCTTTAAGGTCTTTTACTACTCCTGAAAAATCCTTTACGAAATCTGCGTCGCCGAAGGCCACCGTCTCCCTGGCCATCTGATCCTGGATGGAGCGCACCACCGGGGTGGGTCCCGGTATCATAACGAGTTTCTTTGTCTTGATCATTGTTTTTTCCTCCCTGGTTTTCTTCTTTTTATTTTTTAACCGGCAGACCGTCCGCCGGAATACGAACCCTCTTCGAAACCTGAGATCTCTCTGCTGATAGCCGTCGCGGCCTCCCGTACAAGGGCGCCGTACTTCCCCAGAAGGGACGGCGGAAACCTATAGACTGGCGCCGATACGCTTACTCCTCCCCTGGGCCTTCCAGATCCGTCAATAATGGCGGCCCCCACGCACCGAAGCCCCTGTTCATTTTCCTCGTCGTCGACAGCGTATCCCCTGGAACGAATCCCGGAAAACTCCGCGGCGACTTCGGCCGGGACAGGCTCGTGCAGCTCTTTCAGCTCCTCGGGCGAGAACTCCGCCAGAAGGGCTTTCCCTGCGGACAGCCGGAAGAGGGAGGCTCTGCCTCCCACCCGGGAGTGCATCCGCACCTGGTAGGGGCTCTCGATTTTATCCAGATAGTAGAACTCTCCCTTTTCGTAGACGAAGAGGTGAACCGTCTCCTTAGTCTCATTTCTGAGAGTCAGAAGGTGGGGACGGCCGGCCTCCGCAAAGCCTACCTGCCTGCGGTAAGCGTCCGCCAACAGAAGAGTAACGGGGCCGAGTTCATACTCCCCTCCTCTGTTTATGACCGCGCGCTCCGACTCAAGGCTGTCCAGTATCCGGTAGACGGTGGCCTTGGGGAGGGAGACGGCCGCTGCTATCTCCGTGACGCCGAGAGGCCGTCTCTCACTGGCAAGATGCCCCAGGATCGAAAAGGCCCTTCCTATTACTCTGATTTTGTCTGTTTCCATTTTTTTGTTTCGCTCCGTGGATTTATTTTCCGTATTACAGAACACATTGTAAAGAATAAACGAAAATTTGTCAAGAAATCTCCCTGCTAAATTTAATCAGCTTCATGATTTCCCGTATTTTGCATTAAATCGCGTTTTACCGAAAAAAAAGAGAGCTTGTGCTTATAAGATATTTCCGGTAATATCTATTGCAATTTATGCAAGAATCCGAAGAAGAGGAGGAATGAAATGGGACACCCGCTGGAAAAGGCTGTATTCGACAGGCTGGACAACCACAGAGACTCTCTGATGGCCTTCTGGGAAGAGCTGGTTAACATGGAGAGCGGATCGGAGTACAAGGAAGGGGTGGATGCAGCGGCGGAAAGGGTCGCTGAAGAGCTTAGGAAGCTGGGTGCGGAGACGGAGATCCTAAGGTTCGAGAAGGCGGGAAACAGCGTGGCAGCCGTCTTAGGGAAAGACCGCGCCGGCGCCCCAGTGGCGCTCCTTGGCCACTACGACACGGTTTTCCCGCAGGGAACCGTTGCGAAGCGGCCCTTTAAAATCGAGGACGGCAAAGCCTACGGTCCCGGAGTTCTGGATATGAAAGGGGGCGTGGCGCTGCTCATTTATGCGGCCAAAGCCCTGGAAGAGGCGGGCTTCAGCGACAGGCCCATCCGCATCATTCTGGCCGGGGATGAAGAGGTAGCCCACAAAAACTCCCCCATGGCCCTTGAGTTTGAAGAACGCTCTAAAGGGTGCGTTGCTGCCTTCAACTGCGAGACCGGGTCTCCTTCCAACAGGATCGTGGTGGGAAGGAAGGGGGTCATCCAGTGCAGGATGGCCGTCAAAGGGCTCGCGGTTCATGCGGGCAGGGAGCCACAAAAGGGAAGAAGCGCCATCCTGGAGCTGGCCCGCAAGATTGTGGATATTCACGGCCTCACCGACTACGACAGGGGGCTGACCTTCAACGTAGGGACTGTTAAAGGCGGAGTAGTCCCCAACGCCGTGCCCGACTTCGCGGAGGCGGGGATCGACGTCCGGTGCATGACTGTGGAGCAGATCGCCGAGGCTAAAGAAAAGCTTGAGGCAGTGGCCGCCAATACCTATATCGACGGCACATCCACGGAGCTTGTCTACACTTCGTCCTTCCTCCCCATGGAACAGACCGCCGGCAATGAGAGGCTCTTCCGGTACGTGGCGGAAATTTACCGGGATCTTAGCCTGCCCGAGCCTTCCATGGAGTTTTCAGGAGGCGGGTCCGACAGTGCTTTTTCGGTACTGGCCGGAGTTCCCACCGTTGACCAGATGGGCGTCAAGGGCGAATGGAATCACTCGGACAGAGAGTACGCCCTCGCGGAATCTATCTTCGAGCGGGCGAAGGTTCTGGCGGCCTGTGTCCTGAACATCGGCCGGTTTGAAGAAGAATAAAATCCGGCCCGGACGGGGAAGAGAGGAGGGGCGGTAATCCGGGAGCAGGGAACGGAACTTAATTAAAAGGGAGGTTGCTTTGACCATGGCCGCAGCATTTTTCTTTCTTTTTGTCAGTATCTTTATTTTTGCCATAGGGGATATTCTCGGCGTGGCAACGAAGGCCCGTCTTTCATCCGTTTTCGTTGCCCTTATGCTGTTTCTCATCGGATTTCTTACAGGCATTCTGCCTCCGGATATTATCAAACAGGCGCTGCTCGGCGAGGTAGCAAGATGGAGCGCTCCTTTCATTATCTTCCACATGGGAACCATGATCAACATCAGGGAGCTGCTCAATGAGTGGCGCACGGTTCTCATGTCCTGCATCGCCATGGCGGTGGCCGGCATTTCCATCTTTGCCGTGATCCCCCTTATAGGCATGCAGTCCGCCGTAGTGGGCGTTCCCGTAATCAACGGCGGCATCATCGCCGCCCAGATCATGACCGAGGGGGCCATGACAAAAGGATTTCCTCTTGCAGCAGCTCTTGGCGCGATTTTATATGCCGTTCAGAAGTTTGTCGGAACTCCCCCCGCATCGTTTTTTGGCCTTAAAGAGGCCGAACTTATCCTTGCGGAATATCGCGAAAAGGGCACAGTCCAGGGAATTTCCACTGGGACCTCTGATACCAAGCGGGCCGGCGCCGCTCTTTACGAAAAACTGAAGCTGGACAAATACTATACGCCCTTCACCTGTCTGGGAGTTACCGCCTTCTTTGCGTGGCTTTCCTTCTACCTTCAGGGGGTCACCAAAGATATGGGGCTTGCGGTTAACTACTCCATCTGGGCACTGATTTTGGGCGCCGTGGCCGGTCACATAGGCATTGTGCCGGAAAAAATTCTGGACAAGGGCAAGTCGTCGGGATTTTTCTCCATGGTGGTTTTCGCGGCTATCATTCCCTCCCTGGCCACGATAAAAATCGGCGACCTTCAGACTCTTCTCTTTCAGACGGTCGTCGTTTTTGCCGCCGTTTTAATAGGAACCTTCGCGCTGCTCTACTTCCTGCCCCTCTGGAAAATAGTGGGTTCCAGGAACATCGCCGTGGGCATAGCCATGGCTCAGATGCTGGGCTTCCCCGCCACTTTCCTTATCGCCAACGAAATAGCTACGGCAGTGGCGCAGAATGAGGCTGAAAGGGAGATTGTCCTTAAAAAGATCATGCCCGCCTATGTCGTCGCGGGATTCGCTTCGGTCACCTCAATCTCCATCATCGTCGCCGGCATCTTCGTTGATTTCCTGTAAATTAAACCGGGAGGTAAAAATATGTACGAGAAAGTTTTTGAACTGATCGAGTCCCGAAAGGATCAGCTCATAAGTGACGCAAGCGAGCTGATAGGAGTCCCCAGCGTAAATCCTGGCCAGTTTGAGAAGGAGGCGGCGGAGGCTTTTGCCGCCCAGCTCAAAAGAGACGGCATTAGCCATGAAATAGTAGGGCCCGAACCCCTAAGGCTCAGCGTCCTGGCTGACCTTAACGGAGACGCGGAGGGAGGAGTTCTTTTTAACGGCCACCTGGACGTTGTCCCGACAGGGGATGAAGCAAAGTGGGCAAGCCCGCCCTTCAAAGCGGAGGTAAGAGACGGACGGCTTTACGGCCGGGGCTCCACGGACATGAAGGGAGCCGTAAACGCCTTCATGCACGCCATGGTGGCCGTAAGGGATGCGGGCGTTACCCTGAAAAAAGGGGTTTGGCTCCATGCAGTGGCAGACGAAGAGTGCGGCGGACGGATGGGAACCGCCTGGATTGCGGACACCGGCCGGCTGCCCCCGGCGGATATGGGAATAGTGGGAGAGTGCTCCACTTATGAAGGAGAGGTGGGCATCGTACGGGCCTGCACGGGCATAGTGCAGCTTAAGTTCGAAAGCCGGGGCAAGGCCAGCCACGCCGCAAGACCCCACGAAGGAAATAACGCCGTTATAAACATGTGCAGAGTTATGATCGCCCTCCAGGATAAATACGAAAGAGATACCACCGTCTACGACGAGCTGCTGCCCCCCAACACCATATCCCCCGCCACCACCATTAAGGGAGGAGTAAAGACAAACGTCATCCCCGACTACTGCGAGGCGGAGGTAGATATCAGAGTAGTCCCCAACATGACGCCGGAGAATGTCCGGGCGAAGATCGACAAGATTATCGCCGACGTAAAGGCTGAACACCCGGAAGTGGACGTAACCTACACCATGGGGCACTGGGACCCGGAGACCCTGGTTCCGGCTGATGCCCCTGTAATTAAAGAGGCTGAAAAAGCGGTAGAAAAAGTTATGGGGTACAAGCCCAAACATATGAAGAGGTCGGGTACCACCGACGCCCGGTTCCTCAACCCAAAGGGGATCCCCTCGCCGGTGGCCTTTGGTCCCGGAGACGTTGTGCTGGGCAAAATGCACGACGTTGACGAGAGCGTAGGGGTTCAGGATCTTGTGAACTGGAGCAAAATATATGCGGCCATGATTATCTCCGTATGTTCATAGTTTCCGCAGTTTAACAGCGCCGCCCTTCCCGGTACGGAGGGGCGGCGTTTTCGTTCCGTTTGCCTCTTCTCCAGCCCAAATTGACGAAACTATCTTTCATGGGTAATATGTAGCCGTGCGGGGCGGCTGTTCCTGAAAAAGCCGGACCATATGGTCGTTCTCGCCAAACTATCGGGAAAGGGGTTTTAGATGTGAGAAAATCCGCAGTTCTGTTTATCGGAGCAATTCTCGTTTTGTCCATTGCAGCAGCAGCGTCGGCGGCGCCTCTGAAAATTGTGGCCGCCCACAACCAGACTTCTCAGGAGAACCCGTACCAGTACGGCATGCTCAAATTCAAGGAAGTGGTAGAGGGACTCTCCGGGGGCGAAATTTCCGTCGACGTCCACGCGGGGACCATCGGCACCAACGAGGACGAGCTGGTGGAAAAACTCAAGCTGGGGGCAGCCGACGTAGTGGTGGCCTCTCCGGGCTTCATGACCAAGATAGGCATCCCGGAGGTGGACCTCTTCTCCCTTCTGTACCTGTTCAACAGCTTCGACCACTGGGAGAAGGCCGTGGACGGCGAAGCGGGCGAAACTCTGGCCGCCATCATCAACGAGAAATCAAAGAACACCTTCAAAATAGCCGCCTACTGGTCCGCCGGAGTTCGCAACTACTACGGCAAGAAGCCCATCAACTCCATGGACGATCTTAAGGGAATGAAGATCCGCACCCAGATGTCCGGCGTAGTGGCCGAATTCTGGAAGCAGACCGGCGCCATTCCCACCCAGGTGGCATGGGGCGAGCTCTACCAGGCGCTTCAGCAGGGCATTGTGGACTGCGCCGAGAACGACTACACCAACTTCAGCCTTCTAGACCACCACAAGACTGTAAACGGCAAGTTCATCACCGAGATGGAGCACGACTTCACCACCCGCTTCGTGCTTATGAACGGCAAAAAATTTGACAGCCTTACAGATCAGCAGAAGGAATGGATCACCGAGGGACTTAAGCAGGCAACCGCCGAGGAGCGCAAGA
>CAZXOD010000130.1:0-6454 GCA_964642285.1 uncultured Synergistaceae bacterium | reverse complement strand
CGGTTTTCCCGTTTGTGTCGATCGCTTATGCAGAGCAAAGCAGGCGACACAGGTGTCGATCGCTTATGTGGCATGCTTCTGGCCGCCCTTCCGGGGACCAGATCCCACCTTCGCTGCGCTACGGATGTTGCGCGATCCTCGCTGCGCTCGTTCGGGATGACATAAGCAGGCGACACAGGTGTCGATCGCTTATGCAGAGCAAGGCAGGCTCCTGGCCGCTATCAAAATCCTGATTCTTTAAACCCGGGCTCAATCTTCCTCCCTGCTGTACTCATAAACCAGCCCCTCAAAGGGCTCGGGAAGCACCCTGCTTGTTATCGTCAGGCTGTCCTCGTCGTAGTGGATGGCGTGCAGCTTCAGGGGAAACACGAACTTCCTCAGGTCCAGAAGAGGCTGAATCTTCTCCACCGCCTGATCCGTAATAAACTGGGGCACGTCCACCCGGTTCACCCTCAGGGTGTAGTCGTCAAGCCATACCTGCTGCAAATCCACAATCTTGAAACGGCTGAAAATCTCTATCAAAATATTAAGCCGGAACAGCATGGTGACCAGGTAGTTTCCCCTGGCGTAAATCCCCTCGGGCCGCATGTCTACCTGAAGGTTATTCCAGTGGTCGTCGTCACCGAATTCCTTTGCCAGCAGGTTGTCGTTGAGGTCCTTCTCCAGAATCCGGGCAAAGGCGTGGACGTTTAAAATCTCCTTAACGTCCAGCCCCTTCTCGTCCCACTCCCGGGCCGGGTTCATCTGAACGCCAAAGGCTTTGACCTTCAGCGAGTCCATACGCACCCCGCCGATGTCGCAGCCCACAATATCCATGTAGATCTCCCGGACGTACCCGGCTGCGTCGGGTTCTTCATCTATAATCATGGTCATCTTCTCGGGCGTAAACTCTTTGACGAAATGTTTCAAAAGAGCGCTTCCTCCGGAGGAGGAGTCTCCTGCAAGGGCGACGTTTCCGCAAATTGGCAAAAGGACGAAAGCGGCAACCAGTACGGTGAAATACACAAAGCGTCTTTTCATCATAGTTTACCCTCCATGTCAGCCATGTCAGCGGCGTTTATCCTGCGCTTTCAATTTCTTCCATCTCCGCAGTCAGATTTTCCCACATATTATAGAGAGATTCCAGCTCTTCCGCCGCGCCGCTTCTCAAGATCAGCAGCTCCTGAACGGCGGCCGGGTTTGCCAGAACTTCGGGGTCCGAGAGCCGGCCGTCCCGTTCTTTCTGCTCCTCTTCAAGAAGAAAAATCTTTTCCTCTAGAGGCTCCAGCCTGTCAAGAACTTTCTTCTTCTTTCTGTATAAAAGATTCCGTCTCTCCGCCTCTGCCCGCCGGCGCTCCCTGTCATCTCTCTCCGGCGTTCGCGAAGGCTCCTCTTCTCCTGTATCGGGAGTCCTCCTCTTTTCAATAAAGTAGGAGTAATTCCCGGGGTAGTCATAAAGCCGTCCTGAGGAAATCTCCACCACTCTGGTCACCAGATTGTCCAGAAAGAATCTGTCGTGGGACACTATAATGAGCGCGCCGCCGTACTCCAAAAGCGCCCGCTGAAAAAGCTCCCTGGTGGCCATGTCCAGATGGTTGGTGGGTTCGTCCAGGATAAGGCAGTTGGCGTCCTCCATAACCAGCTTCAGCAGGGCCAGCCTTGATTTTTCTCCCCCCGACAACACTGACACAGGCTTGTAAATATCGTCCCCCGTAAAGAGAAATGCTCCCAAAAGATTGCGCTTCTCCCCGGCGGTCCACGCCGGGTTCCGTCCTGACAGGGAATCCCACACCGTCTTTGAATAATCCAGGTTCTCGTGGGACTGCTGGGAGAAAAACCCCAGTCTGACGTTATGCCCTACTTTCAAAGAGCCGGCGTCGGGCCTCTCCGTCCCGCTCAGCACCCTTGAAAGGGTGGACTTTCCCGCGCCGTTTACCCCCACCAGGGCGATTTTCTCTCCCCGCTGGACGGTTATATTTGCGTCCTCAAAGACAGTAAGGCCGCCGTACCTCTTGACGCCGCCCTCCAGTTTCAAAACCTCCAGGCCGCTCCTCGGGCAGGGCGGAAAGTGAAAGGAAACCTTCTTCGTATCCTCCTCAATCTCCACCAGATTCATCTTTCCGAGCCGCTTCACCCGGCTCTGTACCTGAGCCGCCTTGGAGGCCTTGTAGCGGAACCTGTCGATAAACTCCTCCATGCGGGCAATCTCTTCCTTCTGGCGGCGTTCCTGTTTCCTGAGCTCCTCAAGCCGCCTCTCCCGCTCCTCCAAAAAGGCGGAGAAGTTGCCGCTGTAAAGGGTGATTTTCCCCAGGGACAGCTCCGCGATGGACGTGCAGATTCTGTCCAGAAATCTTCTGTCGTGAGACACCGCCGCGATGGTGCCTTTAAAGCCGATCAGCCACCCCTCAAGCCACTCCATGCTCTCCGTGTCGAGGTGGTTTGTAGGTTCGTCAAGAAGCAGAACGTCTGGATTGGTTAAAAGCAGCCCCGCAAGATGAATCCGCATCTTCCAGCCGCCGGAAAAGGAGCTCGTGTTCTGCGAGCCGTCCCCGGGCTGAAATCCCAGGCCTGAAAGAACTTTGCCCGCCATGGCGTCGAAGGCGTAGCCGCCCAGCCCTTCCAGCCGTTTAAGCAGAAAATCGTGACGGGCGAGCTCTCTTTTGTAGTCCTCAGACCGGGGGGTCATCTCCGACAGACGGGCGGCGCAGGCGGCCAGCTCCGCTTCCGCTTCCATCACCCCCGCTCTTTTCCGCAGAAAGGCTATAATGGTCATGGAGGGCAGCTCCACAAGATCCTGAGGAAGATAGCCGACCTTCAGACCGCCGGGGACGATCACCGTTCCCGAATCCGGATGTATTTCCCCCGTAATGGCCCTCAGAAGAGTGGTTTTGCCGGCGCCGTTAGCCCCTACAAGCCCAGCGCGGTCTCCCCGTTTTATTGTCCAGGAAAGATCCCTGAAAAGAGGCCTCTCCCCGGCATACATGTTCAAGTTTGTAATCGTTATCAAAGACTTTCCTCCCTGTTTTGCCGACGACTTTAATTATACATAATTTATTTCCGCGGTAAAACGGCAAAAACCGCGCAGGCGCTTGACAATTAGCCGAGCTTAAGGTTAGATGTTAAAAAAACAGCGACATAAAAAAACAAGCACTTTGTGCTACAAATTAGCAAATAAACCATATGTAAATTGTATCAGAGAGGGAGGTAGTTTCCTTGTACAACAAGTCTTTTAAGAGGAAGGCATTTATTATCATTCTTTCCCTGCTCCTACTGCCCGCTTCGGCCCGGGCGGCCACTTTAAGACAGTCCGTAGCTAGGGCGGTTCAGACTCACCCCAACGTCCAGGCGGCGTGGCACTCCTTCCGGGCGGCCCAGTACGAGCAGGAAGCCTCCAGAGGCGGCTATCATCCCAGGCTTGATATCGTCGGCTCCGTGGGGTACGACTCTCTGGGGGGACAGGGCTACAGCGGAAAGGAAGAAACAAGCTACTCCTGGAACGGAGCTTACCTCACCCTCAACCAGATGATATACGACGGCGGCCTGACCCCCAATCAGGTAAAAAAATTCGGCTTCGCCAAAAACGCCAGATACTACGATCTCCTTGACGCCATTGAAAAAACGGCCTTCCTGGCCTTCAGGGCCCATGACGACGTAATCCGCTACAATGAAATGATAAGGCTCGCCACTGAAAATCTGGAACGGCATAAAGAGGTTTTAAAGCTGGTGGACGAGCGTTACAGGGCGGGAGTTGAAAGCGCCGTCAACCTGGACATTGCGAAGGGTCGCCTTGCCCTGGCGAACGTCAATCTCCTCACAGAGGAGAGCAACAAGCACGACGCCTCCACCCAGTACTACAGGGCCGTCGGCGTCATGGCGGATGATGACATGGAAGAATACCTCCTGGAGATGAAAAACCCAGTGGCTACAAAAAACGCCATGGACCAGTGGCTTGACGCGAGCCCCAGAAGGAACTCGGTCTACCAGAGCGTGCTTTCCACCTTTCACGCCATGGAAGAGCAGAGGGGCAGGCTTCGTCCCCGTCTGGACCTCAGGGCGGGCGCCAACCTTGAAAACGATACAGACGGGGTAGTGGGCCGCAAGGACAAGGCTTTTGTGGAGCTCACTCTCCGCTACAGCATATATAACGGCTCCGACCGCCATACAGTCCGCCGTTTTGAGGAGCTTTACAAACAGTCCGAGGAGATCCTTGAAAAGACAAACAGGGAGGTCTCTCAGTCTCTCAGAATTGCCTGCAACGACATCGAATCCATCGAGCACCAGCTGGAGCACCTCTTCCAGCGCCAGGAGTCGGCGGGCCTCATGGAAAAAGCCTACAGACAGCAGTATGAACTGGGCCGCCGCAGCCTTCTCGACCTGCTTGACGCCCAGAACGAATTCTTTCAGGCCAGACGGGCGTATGTCAACGCCCTCTTCAGTCTTAACAACGCAAAGGCAAACTTCCTGGCCGAAACAGGAGGGCTTGTGGCCTTCTTCAACATAACCAGGGAAGACATTCCCTCCGCTGAAGACCTGGGCATAGAAAAAATGGTTGCCCGGGAGGACTAGGGAGAGATCCCGAAAGGAGAAAAAGCCGGCGGAATGACTCGCGCTGACAAATCAGGCGGAACGCAGGCCCCTCCTCCGCGCGCCGGCAGGGGAGGTCCCCTGCTGTTCTGCCTTCAGAAGATTTGCGACCTGCACGGCCTCTCGGTCTCGCAGGATAAATTATTATCGGGCCTGCCCCTGGAGGGCGACGTGCTCTCGCCGTCGTGCCTATCCAGGGCTGCCGCCAACGGGGGCATGACCAGCCGCATAGTGCGGTCGCCCCTGGAGCGTCTGAACCTTGCCCTCCTGCCCATGATCCTCATACTGGAGGATAACTCCGCTTGCGTGCTCATGGGCGCCGACCGCAAAAAGGGCGTCGCCAGGGTATATTTTCCCGAATTCACAGAGGAGACCGCCGTTCCTCTGGCCGATATAGAAAGCCGCTTTACGGGCTACGCCTTCTACGTCAAGCCCCTCTTCAAGTTTGACGAAAGGGCCCCCTCCTACAAAAAAAAGAGCGAGGGACACTGGTTCTGGAGCACCATTACCGAAAGCCGCTGGCTCTACCGGGACGTCATCGCCGCCTCGGCTGTGAGCAACGTCTTTGCCCTGGCCATGCCCCTCTTCACCATGAACATCTACAACCGCATAATCCCGAATCGGGCGATCTCCTCCCTCTGGGCCACCGCCATCGGAGTGCTGATAATGATCCTCTCCGACGTGCTTCTCCAGTCGGCCCGAAGCCGCCTGGTGGACAGCTACGCCGCCAGGACCAACTCCCGCCTGTCCGCCATGATGATGGAGCAGATTCTTGCCATGCGCGCCGAGGACCGCTCGCCGTCGGTGGGCTCCTTTGCCAACATCATTCAGGGCTTCGAGTCGGTAAGAAACTTCATCTCATCGGCCACCCTCTTCGCCTATGTGGACCTGCCTTTCTCCCTCTTCTTCATTACGGTGATAGCCATCATCGCATGGCAGCTGGCCATCCCCATAGCGATAGGGGCCCTCTTCATCCTCCTGCACGCGGCCGCCACCCAGGGCAGGATGAGAGACCTCTCCGAGACCACCAACAGGGCCAGCGCCCTTAAAAACGCCACCCTCATCGAGAGCCTGGTGGGGATGGAGACAGTAAAATCCCAGGGCGCCGAGGCCCATGTGCAGATGCGGTGGGAAAAGGCCGTCTCCTTTCTCGAACACACCAACGCCCGCCTGCGCACTCTCTCCGGCTCCGTGGTAAGCGGAACCCAGATGGTGCAGCAGACCCTCACCGTGGCCATCATGCTTGTAGGCGTACACCTCGTCCTCCAGAACCAGATGACCATGGGCGGCCTCATTGCCGCCTACATGCTCTCCTCCCGCTGCATCGGCCCCGTGAGCAAGGGAGCGGGCCTCATGATGCAGTACAATTCCGCCTCCCGGTCTTTGGCCGCCATAAATGAAATTATGGCAAGGCCCACCGAGCGCACCGACGAAATGTCCCGCCTCACCAGGCCCTACTGGCGGGGCGGCCTTGAATTTAAAAACGTCTCCTTCGCCTATCCGGGACAGGAGACCCTGGCGCTTAACTCCGTATCCTTCCGCATCGCAGCCGGAGAGCGGGCGGCCCTCATAGGCCGGGTGGGCTCGGGGAAAAGCACCGTGGGCAAGCTGGCCCTCAGCCTCTACCGCCCCCAGGAGGGCATAATCCTCATGGACGGCGTGGACATACGGCAGATAGACCCCGCCGAACTGCGGCGCAACATAGCCTCCGTCCCCCAGGACATCACCCTCTTCTTCGGCTCCCTGAAGGAAAACCTCCTCTTCGGCAACCCCGTCAAGAGCGACGGCGAAATCCTTCAGGCAGCCGCGGCTACAGGGGTGGACAGAATGGCCAACCTTCATCCTCAGGGCTTCGACCTCCAGGTGGGGGAGAGGGGCGACCGCCTCTCCA
>CAZXOD010000129.1:0-6474 GCA_964642285.1 uncultured Synergistaceae bacterium | reverse complement strand
GATTGAAGTGCCGGATCGGTGATTCTGCCTCCCGAGGTTGACGGTCTCCCCCGGGAGGGCTATAATGTCCGAAACGAAAAAAAGTAAAGGCAATGATGCAGTATGTCCTTAAGTACATATTCGTCGCCAGAGAGGGAGGCTCAGGGGCTGGAAGGCCTTCCCGACGGGGACTTGAGGGCGCAAAGGCTGCGGAGCAGGGGCTGAAACGGCTTAAAGGCCGGCAGTACGTCCCCGGGAGGCTCCCGTCACAGGGCTGAGAGCGGGGCGCGGAACATGCGCCCAAGCAGGGTGGTACCGCGAGACTGACGACTCGTCCCTTCAGGAGGACGGGTCGTTTTTTTATAGCTTTTACCTTTATGAAAAAGAGGTGCCGGCACAGTGGCGGAATGCGGGGTCAGAAACGGAAAAAGTTTTTTCTTCGGAGGCTGGGATTCGGCGGAGCTTGCGGCAAAGTTCGGAACGCCTCTGTACGTTTATTCCGAGGAAGCCATAAGATCCCGGTGCAAAGAGGCCAGGGAGACTTTTATGGGACGCGGAAACGGATCTCTGGCCGTCTATGCGGGCAAGGCCTTTCTCACCACGGCCATGTGCAGGATAGTAGCCTCGGAGGGGCTGGGGCTGGACACTGTCTCAGGGGGTGAGCTCCACACGGCCCTGAAGGCGGACTTCCCCATGGAAAAAGTCTTCTTTCACGGAAACAGCAAGACTGACGAAGAACTCCGCTATGCCGTGGAGATAGGCGTGGGAAGGATCGTGGCGGACGGTCCCTCTGAGCTTGAAAGAATTGAAAATATCGCCCGCAGCTGCGGCAGGAAGGCGGCCGTTCTCCTGAGAGTCACCCCGGGAGTGGACGCCGACACCCACAAGTATATCCTGACGGGCCATACAGGATCCAAGTTCGGCTTTCCCCTTTCGGAGGACGTTCTTGCGGAAACGATAGGAAAATACATGAAGTCTGAATTCCTTACTCTGAAAGGGTTTCACTTTCACATCGGCTCCCAGATTTTTGAGAATAAATCACACGTCATGTCCGTAGGCATCCTGATAAAGACCATGGCCGGCCTTGCCCGGAGCCGGGGATTTTTCACGGAGGAGCTGAACATGGGGGGAGGATTCGGGGTAGAGTTCGATCCCGAGAAGAGCGGTCCATCCCTGGTCTCCTTCACCGACCCCATGATGGACGCCCTGGCATCGGGCTGCCGGGAGGAGGGCATCCCCGTTCCCAGAGCCTTCATCGAGCCCGGCCGCTGGATCGTGTCCGAGGCGGGCATCACCCTCTACACTGTTCAGGAGGTTAAAAAAACAGGCGGAATTACCTATGCGGCAGTGGACGGGGGAATGACCGACAACCCCAGGCCGGCCCTCTACGGCGCAAAGTATCACGCCGTCGCGCCGGGCAAGATGGACATGGCCCTGACGGAGACGGTAACTGTGGCGGGAAAGTGCTGCGAATCGGGGGACATCATCATAGAAGGGCTGAAAACTCCTCCCCTGGAGCGGGGGGATCTGCTCGCGGTGCTCAATACGGGCGCCTATACCTTCTCCATGGCGAGCAACTACAACCGTCTTCCCAGGCCGGCGGCGGTGCTGGTCAGCCCGGGGAGGGCGGACGTGATAGCGGAGAGGCAGACGTGGGACGACATGGTCCGGTGGGACAAAATTCCCGGCCATCTGGAATGAAAAATTCGCGGAGGTGAAGCCTTTTTAAAAAACAGCGGGATTAAAGTTCAGATGAATTCAATATTTACGGGAGGTTGAGAGTGAAAATGAAAAAGATGCTTGCGGTTGCGTTGGTTATGTTGCTTGCCCTTGGCGGCGCGGCTTTCGCCGATGAGGCTATCCGCATAGGTCATACGGTGTCCCTCACAGGCGGAGCTTCCATGTGGGGCCAGTCCGAGGCCCGGGCCCTCGATATGCTGGCTGAGAAGATCAATGAGGCGGGAGGCGTACTGGGCAGAAAAATTGAATTCGTGCGGTACGACAACAGGGCCGACGGTGTGGAGTCTGTCAACGTAGCCAGACGGCTGGTCTCCGACGGCGTCGTGGCGGTGATCGGCCCCGCCCAGAGCGGCAACGCCATCGCCTCCGCTCCGGTGTTCGACAGAGCCGAGATCCCGATGATTGTCAGTACAGCTACCAATCCCTACGTCACCATCGATCAGAGGACCGATAAAGTGCGGCCCTTTGCCTTCCGTCCCTGCTTCATAGACCCTTTTCAGGGAACAGTGGCCGCGAGGTTCGCTATTACCGACCTCGGAGCTAAAAAGGGCGCCATCCTTTACGATGTGGGCTCCGACTACGGCCAGTGGCTTTCCAGATACTTCGAGGAGGCTTTCGCCGAAAAGGGCGGAGAGATAGTGGCGAAGGAGGCCTTCAGGACGGAGGAGCTTGACTACAGGGCTCAGCTCGGGAAAATGAAGGAGCTCAACCCCGACGTCATTTTTATCCCTACTTCTCAGAAAGAGGCAGCCATGGCGGCCAAGCAGGCCAGAGACCTTGGCATCGAAGCCATTCTCCTGGGCACCGACAACTGGGGCAGCCCCGACCTTATTGAGCTTGGCGGAAGCGCCATCCACGGCGGCTACTTTGTGAACCTCACCGACCTGGCCGACCCTGACATAAAAGAGTTTGTAGCGGAGTACAAGGCACTTTACGGCGAAGAGCCGGTCCTCCCCAACCCCGTAATGGCTCAGGACGCCCTCATCATGATAGTCGAGGCCCTTAAGGCCGCCGGAACCACGGAGGGCCCGAAGCTCGCGGAGGCCATTGCCAACCTTAAGGATATCAAGGTTACCAGCGGGCCCCTTACCATGAATCCCGAAGATCACAACCCCCTCGACAAACCCGCGGTTATTCAGCAGGTGGACGTGGAAGGCAAGACCTTCAAATTCGTCAAGAAGTACTTCTCGGTGGAATAAAAAGCAAATCCCCGGGCCGGGATTCTTCCGGCCCGGGGAAATCCGCCTTCAGGCCGCAGCCCGCGAGGGGCAGGCTCAGAACGGAAAAAGGATGTGAGATCCGGATTGTTCCTTCAGACACTTATAACGGGCCTCTCCATAGGAGGCATTTACGCCCTGATGGCGGTGGGGTATTCCCTCGTCTTCAGCGTGCTTAACTTCAGCAATTTCGCCCACGGCGCCGTCATAATGCTGGGCGCCTACGTGGGGCTGGCCATTGCCTCGAAGCTGAGCCTCGGCTTCGGCCTCGTCCTCGCCGGAAGCATCGCGGGGGCGGGAATCATCGCCGTTTTAAATGAAAAACTGGCTTACTCCAGCCTAAGGAGGAGAAAGGCCCCGTCCCTGTACCTTATGATAAGCGCCATGGGATGCGCCGTCTTCCTGGAAAACCTTGTCTACGCCACCATAGGCTCGAGGTTTTACGCCTTTCCCGAGTTTTTCGGCCGCCAGGTGATCTCCCTGGGAGGAAGCAGCGTCAGTCTCCTTGACCTGGGCGCCTTCCTGTTTGCCCTCGGCGCCATAACGGGGCTGCACTTCTTCATAACCCGCACCCGCACCGGCATAGCCATAAGAGCAGGCGTTTCGGATATGACCATGTGCTCCCTTATGGGGGTCGATCTTGACAGGCTTATCGCCGTGGTCTTCCTCCTGGCCGGGGGATTTGCCGGAGTGGCGGGGGTTTTTCTGGGAATAAAATACCTCGTCTATCCCACCATGGGATGGGTGACCAACAAGGCCTATATCGCCGCGGTCATAGGCGGCCTGGGAAGCCTCCCGGGCGCCCTGGCCGGAGGGCTTATTTTGGGAGTGGTGGAGACCTTCGTCTCATCCTACGTATCCAGCATCATGAGGGACGTGTTCAGCTTCACCCTTTTAATAGCGTTCCTCGTCCTCAGGCCCAACGGCCTGTGGGGCACGGACAGCGAGGAAAAGGTGTAAAATCATGGACTATATACTTTCAATTGTGATCCTTGCCTGCATCAACATGATCGCCGTGCTGGGACTGGCTATCTTCACCGGGTTCACGGGGCTCTTCTCCCTCGGTCACGCCGCCTTTGTCGGAGTAGGGGCGTATACGTCCTCCATTCTCACGTACTACTACTTTGTCCCCTTCTATGTCGCCCTCCCGGCAGGGGCCGCCGCAGCGGGTCTGGTGAGCCTTATCATAGGCATCCCCACCCTCAGGGCCAGGCTAAGGAGCGACTACTTCGCCATTGCGATCCTGGGCTTCGGCGAGGCCCTCCGGGTATTGCTGGAAAACCTTGAGATCACCAACGGCGCCCGGGGCCTACCGGGCATCGACAGTTTCACCACATTTCCCGTGGTGCTCGTCTGTCTGACCGGAGGAGTGTTTGTCGCCCGGAACTTCCTGAAGTCCCGGTGGGGCGCCGCCTGCATCGCCATAAGGGAGGACCCTGTGGCGGCGGAGATGGCGGGAGTGCGCCTCTTCCGCACCAGACTTCTCTCCCTTGCTGTGAGCGCGGTCTACTGCGGCCTGTCCGGAGGACTCCTGGCTCACTATATGTCCTTCATACAGCCTGTGATGTTCACCCTGGTTCAGTCAACCCAGCTCCTGGCGGCGGTAATTGCCGGCGGAATGGGAAGCATCTCCGGCCCCCTGATCGCTTCTTTCGTATTCATTGGCCTCCCCGAGGCCCTCCGGGTGGCTCAGATGTGGCGTCTGGTGGCCTATGGCTTGCTGCTGGTGCTTATAATGGTCTACCGTCCCCAGGGCCTCATGGGGTACTCTGAAATCTCCCGGTTCTGGAGGTCCCGGTCATGACGGCCTCCGCGCCTCTGCTCCAGGTTAGGGGATTGGCGAAAACCTTCGGCGGTATAGGGGCGGTAAGCGACTTTTCCTTCGAGGTGAAAGAGGGATCCATCACGGGCATTATCGGGCCCAACGGAGCGGGCAAGACTACCGTCTTCAACCTGGTCACGGGGGTGTATCCTCCAAGCGGCGGGGAAATCCTCTTCAGGGGGGAGGAGATCGGAGGCCTGCGGCCGGACGTAATTGTAAGGAAGGGCATCGCCAGGACCTTCCAGAATATCCGCCTGTTTAACAGAAGGACATGCCTTGAAAACGTGCTTACGCCCCTTCTCCAGAGAGGCAGATGTTCCTTCTTCGGAGCCCTTCTCGGCCTGGGCGCCGCCCGGCGTATGGAAAGAGAGCTTCACGAAAAGGCCATGCACCTGCTGGAGTCCCTGGGACTGGAGAAATACGGAGAATGGCAGGCGGGCAATCTGCCCTACGGCCTTCAGCGAAAGCTGGAGATCGCCCGGGCCCTGGCCACCGGGCCCAGTCTTCTTCTTCTGGACGAACCGGCGGCGGGGATGAATCCCGAGGAGACCCGGGGCCTTGCGGAGCTGGTGTCGGAGATAAGGGCTAAATTCAACCTCACCATCCTGCTCATCGAGCACCACATGGACCTGGTGATGAACATCTGTTCGCCCATTGTGGTGATGAACTTCGGCGCCCTCCTGGCTACGGGAACTCCCGGCGAAATCCGGGCGAATCCGGACGTGGTGGCGGCCTATCTCGGGAAAGGAAAAAAGGGCAATGAACGCACCGCGGGCTGAGGTACTCAACGTCGAAGATCTGAACGTCCATTACGGCGCCATCCATGCCGTGCAGGGGGTCTCTTTTGCGCTACGCCGGGGGGAGATCGTATCCATTGTGGGATCCAACGGGGCGGGCAAGTCCACCATTATGTGGACGCTTGCGGGAGTCGTCCCTCCCTCAAAGGGTCGGATCGAAATTTACGGCAGGCCTCTTCCGGGCAAACCCCATGAAGTAGTGGCCAGGGGGCTGGCCCTTGTGCCCGAGAGACGCCGTCTTTTTACGGCCCTTACGGTGGAGGAGAATCTCCTCATGGGAGCCTACCGGAGAAATATAAACAGCGAGTTCAGGGAGGATATGGATCGTTGCTTCCGTCTCTTCCCCGTGCTGGGGCAAAGGCTGAAGCAGAGGTCCGGCACCCTTTCCGGGGGGGAGCAGCAGATGCTTGCCATATCCAGGGCCCTCATGGGCAGGCCTGGGATACTGCTGCTGGACGAGCCCTCCCTCGGGCTTGCGCCTATACTGGTGGACGCGCTCATGGAGACTGTCTGCCAGATTAGGGACGAGGGAGTTTCAGTCCTGCTGGTGGAGCAGAACGCCACCCAGGCCCTGGAGATAAGCGACCGGGGCTACATTCTGGAGGCGGGCCGTTTTACCAAGACCGGGGAAGGTCCCTCTCTCGCCCGAGACCCGGATATAGTAAAAGCTTATCTGGGAGGGTAAGGGGGGCGGGGCCTGCGCAGCAGGCTTTCAAATTCCTCTTCGCTGCCTCCGAACCGGTCTGAAAACCAGTCTATATCGCCCCTCTCCCTTTCGTTCAGGGCCTCGGCCATCTCTTCAAACCTGAGGGCCTCTGTGGCGGAACAGTTCCAGGCCCTCGCCCTTTCCCGGGGGGAGGGCCTTCTATTTGCCCGGGGCGGAATGTACCCCATGGGCTCGATGCGAATCTCTATGTCC
>CAZXOD010000128.1:0-6575 GCA_964642285.1 uncultured Synergistaceae bacterium | reverse complement strand
CCTGTCAGCCCGGACAGCTCATCCAGGAACAGTTCCAGCAGGGGGCCGAATTTTTCGGTATCGGCGGCCTTGCAGGCCTTTTCCATCTCGAAGGCCGCCGCCCTGAAGCCCGGCGCCTTAATGCGCCCGGCGTGTTTTTTAAGCAGCCGGGCCTGACTCGCGGCCTCCCGGCAGTCCTCCCGGTAAAGGGCGCCTCTCAGGCGGGCCGCCGCCATGGGTGATGTGCTAAGAAAATCGGTCGCGGCCTGCCGGGCCGCCTCTATGTCGCCTCCGCAGGACTCAAGCAGAGCCGCGTCGTCGAAGACAAGGGGCGCCGGGGGCAGCAAAAGGCTCCGGCGCTCTTCCATAAGCCTCTTTTGATCCTTTGCGGACGGCAGCCCCAGCCGCAGGGCGAAGGTAAACAGAGTTCCGGTCCTCTCCCCGCCGCCGGCGTCATCTTCTGCCGGGCTCTTCACCGAAATCCAGCCGCTCATCAGCCTGACCAATCCTCTGGCGACGGCCAGTCCAAGGCCGGTTTTGCTTCGCCCGCTGAATATGTAGCCTTTCAGACTGTCCATATTGCTGAAGAGGCCCGGGAGGATTTCTGACGCGATTCCCGGCCCCGTATCTCTTACCGAGAAGATCAGAGTTGCCTCTGAGGAGGTTATTTCTCCCGGGGAGACCCGTACTTCGACCTCTCCCTCCCCGACAAACCTGAGGGCGTTGCCGACCAGGCCGGCCAAAATCTGCCGGAGCCTGGGCAAGTCGCCTGTAAGCGCTTTGGGCGCGTCAGGGGCAATATGATGAAGAAGCTTGACTTTTCCCGACGTCCGGGATGAATGGTCCGAACACACGCTTTCGACGAGCTCTTCAAGATAAAAGGGCGAGGGGTTAAGCTTTGCGGTTCCGGCATCAATGCCGGAGAGGGTGAGAAGATTGTTTGCGAGATCCAGCAGATCTTCGCCGTTCCTTATAACGGCCCCTGCCAGGAGTTTCAGCTCCTCCTGAGCCGATGATCGCTTAAGGTGAGAGGACAGGCCCACCATTCCGTTAAGGGAGGTGAGAATATCCCGGCTGATTTTTATCAAAAATGCGCTTCTGGTCCTGCTCTCTCTTTCCAGCCTCCGGGCTTCCTCTCTCCGCCGGACGGCCTCCTGCTCCAGCTTGCTCAGGGCGACGCCGAGGCCGTCCCGGGTTTTTTTCTGCTCGGTAATATCTCTGGAAACTCCGATTATCCCCACCGGTTTTCCCGACGAGTCGTAAATTCCTGAAAGGGTGGCCTCCGTCCAGACGGTAGAGCCGTCCCTGCAGAACTGCTCCAGTTCGAAGCGGTTTTCGCGGGTGAACATGGGCCTGTCCGCGGCGATGTTCTGGCGGATCTCCCGCATCCCCTCGGTAAGAACGGCTCTTGACCCTTCTGCCAGGGTCTCCTCCGGAGTCTGGGCCATGACCTCCTCCGGGGTATATCCCCTCAGCTCCTGCACCGAAGGGCTGACGTAGGTGAAGGCGCCGGCCAGGCTCATGGTCCAGATAACGTCTCTCGTGCTCTCGGCCAGAGTTCTGAAGTTTTCCTCGCTTCTCCGCAGCTTTTCCTCCGCGGTCACCCGGTCCGTGACGTCCCGGACGATGGTTAGGAGAATGGAATTATCGTCGTCCAGGGGGGCGGCGTCCAGCTCCACCTGCCGGGCCGAGCCGTCGGCCATAAAGTGCCGGATGAAGAAAGACCTCTGGCGGTTGCTCTTTACCAGCTCCATCGCCCTTACTGCCTCTTCCCGGGGCCGCCTCGAAAAATCGCAGACGGTCAGGGAGGCGAACTCCTCCGCTCCGTAGCCGTAGAAGGAGCAGGCGGCAGGATTGGCGGCCAGAATCCTGAGGTTTTCGGGATCGGACAGAAACATGGGCGAGGGGCTTTGTTCAAAAAAGAAACGGAGCCTCGAATCGGCGCCGTTTAGGAATGAGTCCCATGAAAAGGGCCGGAATCCATCTTCATAGCGTTTATCGTTACTCATTATGATGACCGCCAGACTGTGTGATATTTGCCGTTAAAGCAAGCTACCTTTAATTATACAATTAAAATGTCAAATCCGATGCAATAACGGGAGAAAAATTCGAAAAAAACATCGGGGCCGGTCCTCTCGGCGGCGGCATATTTAAACAGTTTACGCGCCGCCGGACCGGCCCTCTTTATTTTTTATAAATTTTTCTATATCTCCGGAGCTCAGCCGCGTCAGCTCCTGGATTGGGAGACCCGCCAGAAGCTCCCAGCCCATGTCCAGGGATTCGCCGATCTCCCTGCTCTCATCGGCCTCCTGATTCAGAAAGGTGTGTTCAAAGGCGTCGCCGAAGGCCAGCGAGGCCCTGTCGGCGGGGCTTAGTTCGTCCTCTCCCACGACGCCGGCGAGGGAGCGAACTTCGTTCATCCTGCTGTAGGAAGCAAACAGCTGCCCGGAGAGGCTGGGGTGGTCGTCCCTGGTGTATCCCTTGCCGATGCCGTCCTTCATAAGTCGGGAGAGGCTGGGCAGTATCTCCACGGGAGGGTAGACGCCCCTTGCCTCCAGATCCCTTGACAGGACTATCTGCCCCTCAGTGATGAACCCGGTGAGGTCGGGGATGGGGTGGGTTATATCGTCGTTGGGCATGGTGAGGATGGGTATCTGGGTTACGCTTCCCTGGCCGCTTCTGAGCACCCCCGCCCTCTCGTAAAGGGAGGCGAGATCGCTGTAGAGGTAGGAAGGGTAGCCCTTCCGGCTGGGGACCTCGTCCCTGGCCACGGACAGCTCCCTGAGGGCCTCGCAGTAGCTGGTCATGTCCGTCATGATCACCAGCACGTGCATCCCCAGGTCGAAGGCCAGATATTCCGCCGCCGTAAGGGCGAACCGGGGGGTGGCAATCCGCTCTATTACCGGGTCGTCGGCCAGGTTAAGAAAGAGGGTAAGGTTTCCTCCCCGGCCGTCGGCGGAGAGGCTGCGCTGAAAGTAGGCGGCGTCGTCGTGCTTTATCCCTATTCCCGCGAAGACTACGGCGAAGTTCTCCGCCCCCACAAGCTTTGACTGATCCGCTATCTGCACCGCCAGCCTGTTGTGGGGCAGGCCGTTCCCAGAGAAGATGGGCAGCTTCTGTCCCCGGATGAGGGTGAGAAGTACGTCGATGGACGAAATTCCCGTGGAGATGAAGTCCCGGGGGTATTCCCGGGCCATGGGGTTTATCGCCGCTCCGTTCACGGTGCGCTTCATCCCGCCGAGCACCGGGCCGCACCCATCCCTGGGCTCGCCCAGGCCTGAGAAGGTCCGTCCCAGGATGGACGGCGAGAGGGAGATTTCAAGCTCTTTGCCCAAAAATCTGACCGAAGTGGATGAAGGCGCCAGGCCCTCGGTTCCGGAAAAAACCTGGATAAGAGTGGAATCCCTGTCCACCAGCACGACCCGGCCCTTTCGCGGCTCGCCTCCCGGGGAGAGCACGTCCACTATCTCGTCGTATCCCACTCCCGGAATTCCCGAAAGCAGCAAAAAGGGGCCGTAAATCCTGTCCACGCCCCGATATTCCGTCATGGACATTTTTATCCCTCCCTCCCGGGGGCGGTGCGCTCCCGGTCAATAATATCCATCTTCTCGAAAAGCCGCCTCTTGAGGCCTTCGAAGGCCTCAGTCTCAGAGGCGGGAATTTCCCTCAGCCGGTTAAGCTCCGCCGCCTCCGGCAGCTTCTGAATCAGGGACAGGGGGCATCCCCGGTGAAGCTGTTTGGCCGCCTTTTCGTGAAAGGCTACGATCACGTCCAGGATGGCGATGGCCTTCTGGGGGGGGCAGTAGGAGTCGGGCCCGAAAGCTCCCTGCTGAAGATAGCCGTTTTTAAGAAGGGACGCCGTAAAGGCCGTAAGCCTCTGGTCGTCAGGCAGGACATCCTCTCCTACCAGGCGGATGATCTGCTGGATCTTGTCGTCCTCCGCCAGAATCTCTCTCGCCCTGTCCCTGAGGGCCCCCCACGCGGGGCTTACGTTGACGTCGTACCATTCTCTGACCTCGTCGCCGTACTCGCTGTAGGAGTCCATCCAGCTGATGGCCGGGAAGTGGCGCGCCCTGGCAAGCTGCTGGTCCAGGGCCCAGAAGCACCGGATGAACCGCTTGGTATGTCTGGTCACCGGCTCGGTGAAATCTCCCCCCGGAGGGGAGACGGCGCCTATGATGGAGATGCTGCCCCTGTCTCCGCCCAGAGTGGCTACCTTGCCCGCCCGCTCGTAAAACCCCGCAATCCGGGTGGGGAGGTAGGCGGGGAAGCCCTCCTCGGCGGGGATCTCGCCAAGCCTGCCCGATATCTCCCTCAGGGCCTCCGCCCACCGGGAGGTAGAGTCCGCCATGAGGGCCACGTCGTAGCCCATGTCGCGGTAGTACTCCGCGATGGTTATCCCCGTGTAGATGGAGGCTTCCCTGGCCGCCACAGGCATATTGGACGTGTTGGCAATGAGGATGGTGCGCTCCATGAGGGGTTTGCCCGAGCGGGGGTCCTCGATCACGGGGAACTCCTCAAGCACCTGGGTCATCTCGTTGCCTCTCTCGCCGCAGCCTATGTAGACTACGATCCTGGCGTCGCTCCACTTGGCCAGCTGATGCTGGGTAACCGTCTTGCCTGTGCCGAAGCCGCCGGGAATGGCCGCCACTCCGCCCTTGGAGATGGGGAAGAGGCCGTCTATAACCCTCTGTCCCGTCAGAAGGGGTTCGTCGGGAAGAAGACGCTCCGCCACAGGCCGGGGGGTCCGCACGGGCCACCGGGAGACCATGGGGACGGACCGCTCCCTGCCCCGGCCGTCCCTGATCCTGGCCACCACCGAGGAGGCCTTGTGAAAACCCGCCGGCAGGATGGACATTATCTCCCCCTCCAGCCCGGGCGGAACCAGGACGAGGTGGTTCACCAGGGATGTTTCCTTAATTGAGGCCAGGGGGGCGCCCGGAGTGACCATGTCCCCCGCCTTGCCCAGGGGGGTGACGTCCCAGGTTTTGTCGGGGTCGATCCTGGGTACGGAGACGCCCCTTGTGACGAAGGCGCCCTCCTTCTCCATGAGCCGTCCCAGAGGGCGACCGATCCCGTCCAGGATGGAGCCCATAAGCCCGGGGCCCAGATCCATGGAGAGCAGCGTACCCGATCCCTCCACCGGTTCTCCCACCGTCAGCCCCGCCGTATCCTCGTAGACCTGTATCAGGGCATTGGCGCCCTCCAGGCGTATTATTTCCCCCAAAAGGGAGAGATTCCCCACGGAGACCATCTCCCCCATGGCGAAATCCCTCATCCCCGAGGCCCTTACCACAGGGCCGTTCACCGTTATTATCTTTCCCTTGCTCATGGCAGGATCCTCACAGAATCGACAGAACCCGCCCGGCCAGGGAGTCCTTCATTCCGTTGATTACCTCCCGCCAGTCGGCGGGGACGCGCCAGGAGCCGTCGGGAGCCGACAGCCACACTCCTCCCAGGATGGGGGCGGCCTCCGTGTCGAAGGAGAAGGTCAGGTCGGGCCTGAAGTCCTTCAGCCTGACTGCCAGGGGTTCCCCCAGGCTGCCGTCCTCCCGGGCCAGCTGAATCTTTACCTCTGAGCCCGCGGGAAGCCTTGCGGCTCCTTCCAGAGCCAGCCCCGCCAGGACGTTCAGATATCCGGAGGTGTTTCGGACCTGGATCAGCTCCTCCTGGAGCATCTCCACCGCCTCGTCCAGCAGGATGTTCTGAAGCCTGAGCCGCTCCTTTGTGCGGGCTGTCTCCGCCCCTGAAATCTGTCGTTTGGAAATTTCCTCGGCCCGTTTCACCGCATCGCTGTGAATCTGTTCCACCATCCGGTCCAGGGCTGCGTTCTGCTCTTCAAGCCAGGCGGCGGCCTCCTGTCTGGCGGACTCCAGAACGGCCTCCCGTTCGTCGTCGGCCTTCTTCAGCAGCAGATTTCTCAGGGAGGCTAGCTTGTCCGGGTTACGGACTTCGTAGCTCCGGCCCTCTCCGGTAATGGATTCGGTCATTCTATCTTCACTCCAATCGCTTCGCGGATATATGCCGTCAGAAAGTCGGCCTCCCGCATACTGCCGTGACGGTCGGGAATTTCCACAAGCAGGGGAGGCTCGTTCCTCTCCCTGAGGGCCTTCACCGCGGCGGGAATTTGGGCGGCGGCCTTCTCCGTCATAACCAGAATCCCCACGTCGGGGCGGTTTGCCAGCACGTCTTCCACCGCCATCTCCGTCTCCGCTGGTCCGTGAACCTCCACTCCAGGGATACCCGCAAGACGGAGCAGCACCAGGGAATCGTGGTTATCCGTTATTAAAAATCCCTTCATTTGTACGCCGGACGGTCTGCCCGGGGGCTAAAGCTTGCCCAGGATCAGCAGGGAGACTATGACTCCGTAAATGGCTATTCCCTCCGCCAGGCCCAGATAGATAAGGGTGGTCCCCAGCATGGAGGGCTTCTCCCCGACCACGCCCAGGGCCGCCGCTCCCACTATGGCCACGGCGATGCCCGCTCCAAGGCAGGCCAGGCCCGTAGCCAGACTGGCGCCCAGAAAGCCCAGCCCCGCCGCCGCGCCCTCCGCTCCGCCCTCAGCCGCCGCCGAAGGAGACGATGTAAGAGTCAGG
>CAZXOD010000127.1:0-6634 GCA_964642285.1 uncultured Synergistaceae bacterium | reverse complement strand
CCCGGGAGAAGACGTTCCGCTCCATGGCCTCCAGGGCGGGGATGCCGTCCCGCTCCTCCAGGATGCCCGTTTCGCTTACCAGCTTCGACAGGGCCAGGGCTTTGCTGTCGGCGATGTTTATATGGGTGCAGATTCTCTGCAGCAGGACGGGGTTGGGAATGCCCAGGCCGTCCAGGTCCTCCCTGGTAATGGAGCGTCCCTCGGGCCACCGGCTGTCGTTGTAGCCCCAGCCCCTCACCCACCGGTCCGGGGAGAGTTTTTCCGCCTCTTTCCGCACCATGGACAGGGCCTCCGCCAGAGAGCCCGCTGCGGAGAGGTCGAGCAGGGCCCTCTGCTTGGCCCAGGTTGCAAGGTGGATGTGGCCGTCGGTGACGCCCGGCAGGACCGACTCCCCGGAAAGCTTCAGAATCCTGCTCGTCGCGGGGGCCGCCGACCGGACCGCCTCCTCGGGGCCCGCGGCGGCGACGGCTCCTCCCGCGATGAGCAGGGCCTCGCCGGACGCGAATTTATTTCCATTCCAGAGGGATCCCCCGGTTATTAAAAGAGTGTCCATAAAAAAACCTCCCCGTACTGTGATCCTTGTTTGTCCGGCCTATTATAGTACAGGGCCCGGGCCGTCTACCCGGCAATCACGGGCAGTTTATCCAGATCCTCCAGGGCCACGCCCGAATGACTGTCCCTGCGGGGACGCCAGGCTTTTTCACCCAGCAGCGCCGCCGGCGCCAGAAGCTTCCGGCCCGCCTCGCCGTTGAGCCGGTCCGTCGCCCGGGAGAGAGCCGACCCCCTGTCGTTTTCGTCGTCGAAGAGGCTTAGCTGGACCATCTCCGCGCAGGAGAGGCGCCCCAGACAGACAGAGGCCTTCTCGTAGTCGTGCCCCTCCCTGTAGATAGAGGAAAGGGCGGCGGCGGCGGCACGGATAAGCCGTATGTCGCTGTCGGTGGGGGTCTGGAAGATAATCTCCTTCCCCGCCCCGAAAAAGGGCTCCCGGAAGCGACTTGTGCGTATGCTTACAGCAAGGCTGCCCGCCAGGGAGTTCTGGGAGCGGAGCCGCCGCCCGGCGGTCATGGCGTACTCCGTCACGGCCTCGAGCAGGGACTCTCTGTCCCGGACGGGGCAGGAGAAGGAGCGGGAGGACTGAATGGACTTCTGGGGCTTCTCTGATTCCTCTATGGGATAGCACCGTATTCCCCGAAGCTCCCAGGCCGTCCGCAGGCCCCGGACACCCATGCGTTTGTCCAGCCAGTCGTCGGAGGAGTTCTTAAGGCGGAGGGCCGTGGAGACGCCCCGCCTGATCAGAAAATCGCTCCAGCGGCGGCCTATCCCCCAGATATCCCCTACGGGGACGTCCTTCAGAAAATCGTCCCAGGGCTCTCCGGGGAGAAGGGCGAAGGCGCCCCCCGTTTCAGGGCGTTTTTTAGCCCGTTCGGCGGCCAGCTTGGCCGCGGTTTTTGTGGGGGCCAGCCCCACGGACAGAGGAATTCCCGCCTCCCTGAGAATCAACGCCCTCAGCTCCCGGGCCCACTCCTCACATTTCCCTCTCCCCTCCGGGGGTACCTCCAGAAAGGCCTCGTCTATGGAGTAGGCCTCCATGGAAGGGACGGCCCGCCGGAGGGACGCCATCACCCTGGCCGAAACCTCCTCGTACAGCCTGAAGTTGCTGGAGAACACCGTCGTCCCGTGCATCTCCAGGAAGGACCGCACCTTGAAGTAGGGCTCCCCCATCTTAACTCCCAGGGCTTTGACCTCGTTGGACCGGGAGATTACCACCCCGTCGTTGCTGGACAGCACCACTACGGGCCGCCCCTCCAGATCGGGACGGAAGAGGCGCTCGCAGGAGACAAAGAAGTTATTGCAGTCGCAGAGGGCCAGCAGCTCTGTGCAGGGCCTCAGGAAGGCTCCCTTATTATCCACGTTACCACCCCCCAGACCGACGCAGGATTGAACCCCGCTCCCAGGGTAGCCAGCTTAAGTCCTTTTTCCGTGGCCAGCACGGCCCTCCGCCCCTCCGAGGGAGGCACAGCCCGGTCCACTACAAGAATATCCCCGGCCGGAGGGGCGCTCCTGATAAGAAAAGTGGAGGACGGACGGGGAAGAAGCATTTCCAGCAGACCCTTGGCCCCGCTGCCGGAAATTTCGTTGCTTCGCGTCATGTGAACTGCCATAAAATACACTCTCCTTCAGGTAGTTTTGGTGTATAATATTTACTGTTAGTAGTTTCTGCCAGTATAAATACATACTCACAGAAAGTCAATATCCCATTTATATACATTAAGTTATCTTAATTGTTCCCCGGCGCCGCCCCCTGTCCGTTTGACTTTTACCGGGGACAGTTCTATTCTCCATTCACGGGGAGGAACGTGAAATGACCATTAAAATAGCCCCCACAAGAGGGAATCTCGTCAAGCTGGCCTCTTCGCTTAAACTCGCCGTGAAGGGCCGGGATCTCCTGGAGCAGAAAAGGACTATCCTCCTTATGGAGCTGATGGGAAGGATAGGCGAAGCAAAGGAGCTGCAGCGCTCCCTGGAGGAAGTTTTCTCCAGGGCCTACTTCAGCCTGCAGATGGCCGGGCTCTCCATGGGCATGGAAAATGTGGAGGAGCTCTCCTATTCCGTTCCCGAGGCGGAGGGCTTTAAAGTCAGGCTCCACTCCGTGATGGGGGTGGAGATCCCAAGGGTGGACCCCATGGACAGGCCTCCCGAGCCGTGCTACTCCTTTCTGGGCACATCGGGCGCCATGGACAGGGCCTATCTTCACGCCACGGACGTGCTCTCCCTCATAACCAGGCTAGCGGAAGTGGAGACGTCCGTCTACCGCCTGGCGGTGCAGATCCGGAAGACTTTCAGGCGGGTCAACGCCCTGGACAAGGTGGTCATACCGCACCACAGAGGCATGATCGCATGGATAGACAACGTGCTGGAGGAGAGCGACCGGGAGGATTTTACGAGAATGAAGACCGCCCGGAGCAGACTGGAGAATAAAAATCCGAGGAGGAGTGACGGATGAACCTTAGCGATGTGCTTAAGGCCCTGCTGGCCGCCGAGGACGAGGCCGCCGAGACGGTGGACGGCGCGAAGCGCAGGGCCGCCGATATTCTGAGGACCAACAGGGAGAAGTTTACGGCGGATCAGGAGGCCCGGCTCGCGGCGGCGAGGGCCCAGGCAAAGGCCGGCATGGAGTCGGCCCGCCACTCCGCCGAGCTGGAGGCCGCCCAGATAGCCGACATGGGCGCCAGAAACCGCCAGAAGATGAAGGATAACTTCGCCGAAAAAGCGCCTCCCATGATAGAGGCCTTCGCCGGGGAGATAGCCGCCCGCTACGGGAGCAAGGGAGGAGTCTGAGTGTACCTGCTCGCCGCGGGAGAGCGGGCCGCCGTAACGGCAAAAGCCAGGGTCTACAAAGGAAGGCTCCTCGCCCCCGCGGACTATGCCCGCATCCTCGCCCTGGAGACCGTGGGAGAGGTAGCGGCCTACCTGGCCAAAACCGAGGCCTACGGACAGTATATCCCGGGGCCGTCCCCGGAGACTATTCACAGGGTTGACCTGGAGGCCGCCATTACCACCGTCCCCCTGCTGGAGGAGATACCCTTCTGCCGATACCTGGGTCCTGAACGAGCCGCCCTTCTCAGAGCATGGGGGGAGCGGTTCGACGTGGACCTGGTGAGGAGGGTGATCAACATTATCTCCGCCGGGGCGGGCAGCAGAGAGGCCCTGCGGCGGAGGATAGCCTCAGTTCCA
The DNA here is from genome assembly GCA_964642285.1 of uncultured Synergistaceae bacterium. Lineage (GTDB taxonomy): Bacteria > Synergistota > Synergistia > Synergistales > Aminobacteriaceae > Aminivibrio. The sequence continues at coordinate 2,899 of CAZXOD010000127.1, read as the reverse complement.
ATCACTGTGGCGGACGGGGAGAAGCTCCTGGCTGCCCGCACCCTGAGGGAAGTGCTGGAGGCCATGAAGGGCTACCCTCTCTACAACATTCTGGAAGAGCCCATGAAGCGGGCGGAAAAGCAGGGAGGCTCCCTCTTCCGGGTGAAGATGGCCCTGGACTCCTTCTTTATGACAAATATTCTTTCAGGGGGGGGAAAACTCCCCGGAAGCGAGGGACGGGGCGTCCGGCACATCTTCGGAACCCGGGCCGATCTTATAAACATATACTGGATCTACCGGGGCCGGCGCTTTTTTTCCATGAGCCCCGAGGAGGCCCTGAGCCTGACGCTGCCGGTGCGCTACCGGCTTAAGTTTGGGGCTCTGAGCGCCATAGCCTTTGCCCCCGATACGCCTTCCATGATTGATATTCTAAGATCGGGCCCCTATGGGGACGCCTTCGGAGAGCTGGGCGAGAACTCCGCCGTAGAGGCGGACGAGATGACCCTGGAGCACAACCTCTACAGGGTCCTGTTCAGAATCTCCGGGGCCGTTTTCCGCTCCGGATCGCCGGGCGTACACGCCGTGCTTGCCTATCTGACCCTCAGGGAGCTTGAGGTGAAGGACCTGTTTACAATAATTGAATGCGTCCGGTATGGCTACGACAGGGACAAGTCCAGGGAGTTCCTTATACACCCGTCCCGCATGTCGGCGGCCGGAAGAGAGGGGAGATCGCAGTGGCAGTAGTAGAGATGACCGGAATTTCGCTCATCGGGCCTGAAGAGGAGATAGTGGAGCTTGCCGCGGAGCTGCTCACCCTTGGCAACTTTGAGCCCGTTCCTCTCGAATTTGCCCTGGAGAAGCGCCCCGCCTCCCTGTCGTCCGGGGGGGCAAGAATAACCACCTTCCAGAAAAATCCCTATGACGAGCTTCTGGACAAGCTGGACTACGTTTGGAAGGCCTCCGGGGCGGAGCTCCCCGAGGACCTTATCTGCGCCCGGGGGGCCCCTCCCTGTTCCAGGGACGAGTGCGTCGAACGGGTGGGAGAAGTGGCAAAAAGGACAGAGGACTGGAAAAAGCGGGAGGAGGTTCTGGAGGAGAAGCGGGAGAAGCTGCTGGCCGCCGGAAACTTCCTCGACGCCCTGGCCGCCGCCGACAGAAGCGTGGAGGAATCGCTGAACACAAAATTTCTTTCCATCACCTTCGGCCGGCTGAGCCCGGAGAACTACAAAAAGCTGGAGGAGATGTCCGCCGTGACGCCTCTGCTGGTCTATCCGGCCGCCGCCGACAAGGGCGCCGTTTTGGCGATTGTCTTCTGCGCGAAGGACTACCTGGAGGAGGCGGGCAAGATCTTCCGGTCCGTCTACCTCAAGGAGTACGAGCTTGGGGAAATCTTTGAGGGCGCCGGAGAGGACCTCAGGGAGCGCCTGAGGGAGCGGCAGCAGGACTCGGAGCGGGAACTCCGGGTCCTGCGGGAGGCGCCCAGAAACTACCTGGAGCGAAGCAGAGCCGAGATGGAGAAGCTTTACTGCTCCGTCCACTCCCTTCAGCGGGTTTACGCCCTGTGTCAGCAGCGGGGGGAGCTGGCCGGCATCTTCATTCTTTCGGGGATCATCCCCGCGCCCACCCTTGAAGAGGTGGCCGGCAGGGTGGAGGCGCTGGGCCCCAACACCCTGCTGCTTACAGAAAAGGGACGGGACCTTCAGAAGCGGGGCAGGGAGCTTCCCACCCTTTTAAAGAATAACTTTCTGGCAAAAACCTTCCAGGAGATAGTGGCCCTCTACAGCCTTCCCGCCTACGGGGAGACTGACCCCTCTCCCCTGGTGGCGCTAAGCTTCTGCCTCTTCTTCGCCTTTATGTTCGGCGACGTGGGGCACGGCTTTCTGATCGCCGCCGGGGCGTGGTACCTGGCCCGGAGGGGGATTCTTAACAAAGCCTTCGCGTCGGTGATCCGCATCGCGGGGGTCTCGGCCATGATCTTCGGCCTTTTATACGGAAGCGTCTTCGGGTCGGAGGAGATTCTGCCCTCCCTCTGGACCTCTCCCATGAGGGGCATCGACGACCTTATCCGCACCTCCCTCTTTGTGGGGGTAGCCTTTATGAGCATGGGAATACTGATAAACATCCTGGCCCTCAGGCGGGCGGAGAAATGGGGAAAGATGCTCTTCGACGGCGACGGGCTCGCGGGGCTCCTGTTCTACTGGGCCGCCGCCGGCGCCGCCGCCATGGCCTTTACGACGGCGGACGGACCGCCCGCCGCCCTCACGGGTTTGTGCGGAGTCCTCTTTCTGGTGATCCTCTTCAGCTCCCTGCTGGACCGCCTGATCTTCAGGTCCGGGGAGGAGGGAGAGGGAGGGGTGGTTCACACCTTTTCCGTCTTTCACGCCATGCTCTCTTTCCTGAGCAACACGGCGTCCTTCGTGCGCCTGGCGGCCTTCGCCCTTAACCACGCCGGACTGTCGGCGGCGGTGTTCATGCTGAGCGACATGGTCCGCAATCTGCCGGGGGGAGTGATCTTCCGGGCGGTAGTGCTTATTCTGGGCAACATAATAATTGTCGGGCTGGAGGGCCTTATAGTCTTTATCCAGACGCTGAGACTGGAATACTACGAATTTTTCAGCAAGTTTTACCAGGGAGGGGGCCGTCCCTTCGCCCCCGTAACCTGGGACAATAATATTCGGGATTGAACCGGGGAGGAATTTTCATGAGCGGACTTGTTCTTATCGCGGGGGGCGCCGTCCTTGCGGCGGGCGCGGGGTTTTTTCTAAGGGGCCGCGAAGTGGGGCGCCCCAGGGCGATTTTGGGAGGAGTCATTACAGCGATGATGGTCCTCCTCGTCGCAGGGCTGATCCTGACCCTTACATCGTCCCCTTCGGCGGCGGCTGAGGGCGGAGCGGAGGGCGCGGCGGCGGGGCTGGGCTTT
>CAZXOD010000126.1:0-6689 GCA_964642285.1 uncultured Synergistaceae bacterium | reverse complement strand
CCATTCTGCCCGCTTCTTCAAGGGAGGAGGCCATCACAGCGAAGGGCTTCTCTTTCCTTCTCTTCCGCTCTCTCAGAAGCTCCACCGCCCTGTCGTCAAAAGGGGAGCAGGCTATGTGAAAGCCCCCTATGCCCTTTATCGCCCCGATGCGCCCTTCGTCCAGCAGGGCCGAGCATTTTCTGACGGCCTCGTCTCCCCTGCATATAACCTCTCCCCGGGCGTCCGTAAGCCAGACCGACGGGCCGCAGTCGAAACAGGCGTTGGGCTGGGCGTGAAATCTTCTGTCGGAGGGGTTGTGATACTCCCTCTCGCAGGAGGGACACATGGCGAAGGACGCCATGGCGGTTTTTGGCCGGTCGTAGGGCAGATCTCTTATAATGGTGTACCTGGGTCCGCAGTTTGTGCAGTTAATAAAGGGGTAGCGGTATCTTCTGTCGGAGGGGTCCTTCATCTCCGCCAGACAGTCGGGACACACGGCAAGGTCCGGCGGTATTAGTACGGTCTGCTTCTCCTCCCGTTCGCTCTCCAGAATTGTGAAGCCGCCGGTTGACGGCCCCTCCGCCGGGCCGTCTTCAATGACCGCCACAGAGGTTACTACTGAAGCGGGAGGGTTTTCTGCCGCCAGGGAGCTTTCGTAGCGGTCAAGGGCCTCCCTCTCCCCGAATAATTCTATCTTCACTCCCCCGGAGGTGTTTTTCACCGATCCCGAGAGTTTAAGCCTTTCAGCGAGCCTCGCGCAGAAAGGGCGGAAGCCCACTCCCTGCACAATGCCCGAAACAAGAATTTTTCTGTGGAAAAGCATTGACAAACCTCCATTCTGATTGCATTGTAATATAGAAGAAAAACAGTGCATAGAGGGAGAGGGGTGAAATGTAAATGTCTCTTCTGGATTTCGGTCTCATTCACGTCTACATGGGCGACGGCAAGGGAAAGACCACCAGCGCCCTGGGGCTGGTCCTCCGGATGGCGGGGTGCGGGGGAAGGACCGCCTTCATCCAGTTCATGAAGGGATGGAGCTACAGCGAGGTTAGAGGACTGGCCTTTCTTCCCGGCGTAAAGCTTATTCAGACGGGGAGGCCCGACTATATCTACCCCGGAGAAATCGATCCCCTCGACTTTGCCGAGGCTGAAAGAGGGTTCGCAGCCGCTTTCGAGGCTATAATGTCCGGAGGCTACGACCTTGTGGTGCTGGATGAGATAAACGTGGCCCTCTCCTTCGGGCTGATCTCTCTTGAAAAGACTCTGAAGCTTCTCAAAAACAAGCCCCTCCATGTAGAGATAGTCCTTACCGGCAGAACCCCTCCTTCGGAGCTGGTTGAGCTGGCGGATCTTGTAACCGATATGAGAGAGATTAAACACCCCTTCAGCAGGGGAATTCTGGCCAGAAAGGGCATCGACTGCTGAAGAAAAATAAATACTGATAGACACCGGGAGGAAAACTCTATGGCAAAGATTACCGCAAAAAATCCGCTTTCACCGGATCAGCTCAGGAAAAAAACCGATGCCGGATCCCTCGGTTTCAAAACGACGGACGACCTGAAGCCCCTTGAGGAGTTCATCGGCCAGAAAAGGGCCGTTTCGGCCATCTCCTTCGGCCTGGAGGTGGACAGCAGAGGCTATAACATCTTCGTCCTGGGCAACCCCGGCAGCGGACGGACGACCTACTCCCTGGACAGGCTTCGGGCCGCTTCGGAAAAACAGCCGGCCCCTGACGACTGGGTATACGTCAACAGCTTTGAGGAGCCCGGAAGGCCCATGGCCATCAACCTGCCGGCGGGCAGAGGAAAGGCCATGGGCGCCGCCTTCGACGACCTCATTGAGGAACTCAAGGTGGCCATCAGCAAGGCCTTTGAAAAGAGCCAGTACGAGGACGCCAAGACCCAGCTGGTCAAGGAATTTCAGGAAGAGGTCAACGGCCTTATGGAGGAGGTCAAGGCCTGGGCGGCTGAAAAGCAGTTCTCCCTGAAAAGAACTCCCCAGGGCTTTGTAAATATCCCCCTCACCGAGGAGGAGGGAGAGGACGGCAAAACCGTAAAAAGAGAGATACAGCAGGAGGAGTTCGAAGCTCTTACAGAGGAAGAACAGAAGGAGTGGCAGAAAAAGTCCGAGGAGGTCTCCCAGAAGACTCTGGATACCCTCAGATCCATCAGGGACATGGAGAAGGGCCTGAAGGAAAAGATCGTAAAGCTTGAGGCGGAGATCTGCAGAAATGCCATTACCCCCTACCTCCAGGATATAAAGGAAAAATTCGGCTCGACGGAAGAACTCTCCGCCTGGCTCGACGATCTGGCGGAGGATATCATAGAAAACTTCGGCATGTTCGTCGCCGCCGTGAAGGACGAAAACGCCGACGTGGATTTTACCCGCTACACCGTCAACGTATTCGTCAGCAACGACCCCGAAGAGGGCGCTCCGGTCATCTGGGAGACCAACCCCACCTACTACAACCTTTCGGGAAAGGTGGAGTACGAGAGCCGTCAGGGCTACCTCTACACAGATTTTAAAAAGATCGTCGCAGGGGCCTTTCAGAAGGCCAACGGCGGCTATCTTGTGCTGGACGCGGAAAAAGTGCTGCTCAACTTCATGTCCTGGGAGGCTTTGAAGAGAGTGCTGCGAACGGGAGAGGCCAATATAGAAAACCTGGGAGAACAGTACGGCGCGGTGCCTGTCTCCTCCCTGCGGCCCCAGCCCATTCCCATAAACCTTAAAGTGGTCATGGTGGGAACGCCCTATCTCTATGCCCTGCTCCAGTACTACGATCCTGAATTTCAGAAGATGTTCAAGATAAAGGCGGATTTTGATACGGACATGGAGAGGACGGCGGAGACGGAGCTAAAGATGGCCCAGTTCGTGGCGAGCTGCCTCAGGCGGGAAAACGGGCTTCCCTTCGGAGCGGAGGCCGTGGCTGAGGTTATCGACTGGGCGGCAAGAAATGCCGACGATCAGGAGCGTATCTCCACGGAGTTCAGCAAAATATCCGACATAATAGTGGAATCTCTGGCCTGGGCAAAGGCGGAAGGAGCGCCGGCAGTATCTGACAGCCATGTGAGAAGGGCTGTGGAGGAGAAACGATTCCGGTCAAACCTTATCCAGGAAAAGATCGCAAGGGCCTTTGAGGACGGGGTAATAAGAATTGACACGGAGGGCGCGGTTACGGGGCAGATCAACGGCCTGTCGGTGGTGGACCTCATGGACTACCGCTTCGGACACCCTTCAAGGATAACGGCGAACGTCTACATGGGGCAGGAGGGCGTGGTCAACATCGAACGGGAGGTCAAACTCACCGGGCCTATCCACAACAAGGGGCTGATGATCCTCACCAGCTATCTCGGCAGAAAATATGCCCAGGATATGCCTCTGTCCCTGTCCGCCCGGCTTACCTTCGAACAGGTCTACGGCGGCATAGAGGGCGACAGCGCCTCCTCCACGGAGCTGTACTGCCTCCTTTCGGCCCTCTCCGACACCCCACTGAGGCAGGGGTTTGCCGTAACGGGCTCTGTGGACCAGTTTGGAAACATTCAGCCCATCGGCGGCGTCAATGAAAAAATCGAGGGATTTTACGACTACTGCGCGTACCGGGGACTGACAGGAGACCAGGGAGTTCTCATCCCGGTCCAGAATGTGCGGCACCTCATGCTTGAGGAAAAGGTCCTTTCCGCAGTCAGGGAAGGTAAATTCAGCGTTTACGCCGTATCGTCCGTCGACGAGGGGATAGAGCTCCTCACCGGCGTATCGGCGGCGACAATCCACAGGAAGGTGAAAAACAGGCTGAAGAAGTGGATGAAAGAGGCGGCAAAGCTCCGGGAGAAGTATAAGATAGACGGAGGCGAGAGTAAAAATGACTGAAGCCCTGTTCCCGAGGCCCGAGAAAATTGACGAGGTCTTCGACATACTTGAGGAGCTGTGGGGCAACGAGGCAAAAGAACCTGATCTTGGTCATGAAGAGCCTCTGGACGGACTGGTTCTGACCCTCCTCTCCCAAAACACCAACGACACAAACAGGGACAGGGGTTTTGCGGCCCTCAAGGCGTCCCATCCGGAATGGAGCGCCGTCGCCGCCGCTTCCAAAGAGGAAATCGCCGACTGCATAAGGCCTGCCGGGCTTGCCAATACAAAGTCGGAGCGAATGCTGCTCATCCTTGAAAAAGTGCGGGAGACTTTTGGTTCCCACTCTCTTCGGGAACTCAGAAACTGGAGCGATGAAAAGGCGTGGGAATACCTGGGGGCTCTGCCGGGCATCGGCGCTAAGACCGCGGCCTGCGTGATGCTCTTCGACCTGGACAAGGCGGCCTTCCCGGTAGATACCCACATTGCAAGATTCTGCAGACGGATGGGATGGGTTTCGGAGAAGACAGCCCCTGAGCAGATGCAGACTCTTCTTGAGTCGTGGGTCCCCCGGGAAAGATTCCTGGGGGGACACATAAATATTATCGAGCACGGCCGGGGCCTTTGCAGCGCAAGAAAGCCCAAGTGCGAAAAATGTCCGCTGTCCGGACTATGCGTTTACTTTGCAAAAACCGGGGCCCCCTGATCGGGGCCCCGGTTCTTTAAATATGCCGTTTCACTGCTCCTTTTTCCTGATCCTTTCCAGGACAGTCTTGTAGCCGTCGGCGCCATATTCCAGAAACTTTTTCACCCTGCTGATGGTAGCGGTGCTCGCGCCCGTCTGCTGGGCAATCTGGGGGTAAGTATACCCTTCGCTGAGCAGCCTTGAAACCTCCAGACGTTGGGAAAGAGCCCGGATCTCTCCAATAGTTGCCACGTCCTCAAGAAAACTGTAAACTTCTTCGGGCGTCTGAAGGGAAAGAAACGCCTGGCAGAGCTGATCAGTCAACTTGTCCTTCCATTTTTCAAGCATTTATGGCGCCTCCTTTATTTTTCAAAACTTTCCGCTCAGCTGAACCTGGCGGCGTCCCGGAAAAAAACCGGCAATTAAGAAGCTTTTTTTAAGAGGTTGGATAAAGTATCCGATAATAAATATGGAACTTTATTATGTTAAAACACTCACGCCTTAGACATTTTCGCAGTTTAGCATGGTGGCGCAGTTAAGTCAAATTGACTGTCCTTTTCTATAATCCATAGGATGAAAAGTCCGGTAAGCACGGCAGCTGACCGGGCAGGCGCATTTTCGCGGAGGTAGGAGAATTGGATTCCGTAAAACTGGTACCGGTGGAACTGCTCTTAAATGAAGAAGGGATAATCGCGGGAGATGTGGCGACTTCTTCATCGACGCTGCTTCTGCCGTCAGGGCTTCCCATAAGCGCGCTGAGGGAAACTCATCCCGGCGTGGTGGATCTGCTGAGGGCCCACGGGATAACAAAAGTTCCCGTTAAAAAAACGCCCCTTATTACCATCGACGAATTCAGGGGACTTTTGGACAAAGTTCAGCCTCCTCTTTCACTGCTTAATCCGCTGGTGGCCAGAGTGGCGGCCCACCAGATGGAGGCCGTGTATGGAAATATACGGAACAGACAGATCAGGGAAAAAGGAATCCGGTCCCTGGCTCTGCTGGGAGAGACTCTCTGCGGTTATGTCAGAAAAAGGCCCCAGATCACCCTCTCCCTGGGAGAAGAAGAAGGATGGCAAGAAAGCCCCTTTCTTCACGCCATCAACACATCCCTCCTGGCGGGCTCCATTGCCGGCGGATTCTCGCCTCCCTGGCCCGAATTTGTCGAGTCCATGACCATTGCCGGTCTTTTTCACGACATAGGCAAATCCTTTCTTGTGCCCTTCACCCGGCCCGGGAAGAAAAGACCTCTCCCGCCGGAGGACCGGGGAATGCGAACCCACCCTATCCTGGGAGAAGTTCTTCTGAGAGACGCCGGCATAGACAGGTACGATATCCTTTCGGCTGTCCGGTCTCACCATGAATCCTGGGACGGCTCGGGATACCCCGACGGCCTGGCGGGGGAGGCCATCCCCCTGGGGGGAAGGGTCGTCGCCGTGGCTAACTTCTTTGAAAACCTTCTCTCGGGCAACGCCGTGCCGGGGAAAAAAAGAAGCGACCAGGCCATATCGTCCCTGCTGGCGTCGGCCAACGGCCGCTTTGACAAGCTCATTGTCCGGGTGTTTCTCGCATCGTTGGGGCTCTTCCCTCCCGGATCGGTGGTGGAGCTGTCCGACGAAAGAATGGGCGTGGTGCTTGAATCTAAGGAGAGAGACCTTATGAGGCCTAAAATTCTCCTTCTGACCGGAAGGGAAGTATTAAAGGACGAACCCCCGACGGTCATAGATCTGAAAAAATCGGGAGTTCTGTTTATCCGGAGGGTATACGACGACTATGGAAAAATGAAAGTCGCGCCCCTTGGAAAAGATGAAAGACCAAGCGTTCTGTTCAGAAAATACCGGGCTCCCCGCTCCATGGAATAGCGGTAATTGAGACGGAATTTTTCCTCTTCAGGGAAAACGTCCCCACCTCTTGACTTGACGCAGATAGATGACTATAATGCTCTGGTGCTGGCCGGGCTGGCGGAAAGGGTAGACGCACGGGACTTAAAATCCTGTGGACGAAGGTCCGTGCGGGTTCGAGTCCCGCGTCCGGCACCAGGAAGAAATTATCGCGGGGTGGAGCAGTCAGGAAGCTCGTCGGGCTCATAACCCGAAGGTCGCAGGTTCAAATCCTGCCCCCGCAACCATTTCGGCGGTGTAGCTCAGATGGCTAGAGCATGCGGTTCATACCCGCAGTGTCA
>CAZXOD010000125.1:0-6756 GCA_964642285.1 uncultured Synergistaceae bacterium | reverse complement strand
CCTATGCCGCAGCAGCCCATGCCCCAGCCCATGCCGCAATACCCCCAGTATCCGCAGCAGCCTGTGCCTCAACAGCCGATGCCGCAGCAGCCCATGCCTCAATATCCACAGTATCCGCAGCAGCCCCAGTACCCGCCCCAGACCTTCAGCCTCGACGGCGTTTGGGGGGCATACCTGCAGGCCGGACAGCAATATGTTATGCAAATCCAGGGGAACCAGTACCAGAGCTGGATTAACGGCATGCCTTCGGAAAGCGGCGTGTTCCAGATCCAGGGAAATTTAATGTCCGGCCAAAACCACATGGGACAGTACTTCACCCACTACTTCCAGATGTACCCCGGAGGAATGGCCTTCACTATCATGAACCAGGAGACAGGGATGAGCCTTACGCTTCAGCGGATTCAGTAGCAGCCCGAATAAAACCGGCGGCCGGTTTCCGGCCGCCGGTTTTATATTTACAGTCTGGCAATATCAGTGGTTCAGGCAAACCGCCACAGGGTGGTGAACCTGGCCTTCTCATCCCCGTCGGGTCCTGCAATGGAGTGGGAGTAGCGGGCGAGGCCCCCGGAGTCCTCCAGCCGGGCCGTCCTGACCCTTACGTCCCCCCGTCCCTCCGTGGGGCGAAGATATTCCGCCTCCACACCTACAAGGTCCGCCTCCTCCGCCGTCTCGCCCGGCACGGCCTCCGCCGCCCATGAGAAGTAGACTGCGTTGTTTACGTGGTTGTTCCTGTCCAGGTCCCACCGGCGCACTGAGAAATACCGCTCGTCATCCCATTCCTCCGGAGACGGGATAGGGGCAAATTCCGCGTCCATGGGGAAGGACTCGGCGACGTAGAGGGGGGTGGAGTGCCGGTCGAGCCTCAGGGGGCGCCCCCTCTGAAGGTCGATTAGTATCCAGCTCGTCTCCGCCGACGCTGCGGGCCCCTTTTCGTCCCATACGGTGAAGGACCGCACCGAGTGAAGGTTCCGTACCGGCCCGTGCCACGTCTTTACGGTAAATTCGCTGCCGAACTCCGGGTACCTCTCCACCGAAAGGGAATACCGCCGGAGAACCCAGCTTATCCCTTGGGGGAGCAGGTCCGACACGGTCATGGACATCCTGCGGGCGTCCCTGTCGGCCATGTCCTGCAGGGCGTCCAGCAGCACTGGAAGCTTCATGCGGCCGTCGGGGCCGATGCCCGCATAGGGGATTGAGTACGACGATTCAAACATACTTTACTTCCTTTCCTGCCTTTATTTTACGAATCTGAGGTTTCCGTCGTCCAGGGTGTGGTAGCCGGGCCAGTTCATGTGCCTGGCCACCCTGGCCTCCGGGTTCAGGACAACCCCCTCCAGCACGGCGTCCCGAAAGACGGGGAAGCCCGTCCTGTCCACGATGTAGCCTATGTGCTCCTTGGCCACATTTTTGAGGATGTACTGCCCCACGTAGTCCATGGTGTTTTTGATCACCTTCAGCACCACTTCCTCCGTCACCCGGTCCAGGAAGGGCATGGCAAGCCGGGGGTTCTTCTTCCCCGTGCGGCCCATGATGACCAGCCGGTAGAGACTCCCCGGCCTCCTGGTCCAGGCGCTCACCGGGCACGCCAGGACGCACTCTCCGCACCCTATGCACCGCCGGTCGTCCTTTATCACCTTGCCGTCCTTCATGGACAAAGCCCCCGTAACCTTCTGCCTGCAGGCGTCCACGCAGGCCTCGCAGCCGATGCACCGGCTGTAGTCGTACTCGGGGGTGCAGATGGAGATTATGCCGAAATCCTGCATGTGGGCCTTGATGCAGTCGTTGGGGCACCCGGTGACTGCGATCTTGGTGTGGAAGTCGTTGGGGTAGACCAGGGCCTCCAGCTTCCGGGCCAGGGCCGTGGTGTCGGCGTTGGCGAAGGGGCAGAACCACGCCCCCACGCAGGCGGAGATATTTCTCATCCCCGCGGCGGGGTAGCCTTCCCCGGAGGAGCCGAACTCCACCCCCCAGGGCAGCTCAAGCCGTTCGATGATGGGGGTCAGGGCCTCGTTTACCTCCGCCATCCGTTCGAAGGGGATGTTGGGGATTTCAAACCCCTGGCGGATGGTTATATGGAGGTTTCCGTCGCCGAACTTTTCGGCGATGTCGGCCGCCGCCCTCAGGTCCTCAGCGCTGAGGTGACCCCCGGGGACGCGAATTCTAATGGCCGTGGAGTTGCGCATCTTGGTGATGCGGAAGGCGTTCTTGGCAACTTTTTTTCTGTTAAGGTCGAGGGACATAAAGCTCACCTCTCAGTCTATCAGCCGGGAGGCCTTGGAAAAGTTGAGCACGGGCCCCTCCAGGCAGATGTAGGTGGAGTCTATCTTGCAGTGGCCGCACTTGCCCAGCCCGCAGGACATAAGCCGCTCGAAGGAGACCCATATATTCTCCTCCGGCACACCCAGGAGGCGGGCTTCGGCGCAGGCGAATTTCATCATCACGGGAGGGCCCACTATGACGAACTGAACATCTCCGGGGTCGGGCAGGTCCAGCCTCTTCATATGCTCAGTCACCAGCCCCACAGGGCCGTCCCACCCCTCTTGGGGCCTGTCGATGGTTATAAGCAGGTCGGCTTTCTTTTTCCACATCTCCCACTCGTAATCAAAGAGCAGACTCTCCGTATTTTTAAAGCCCGCGATCACCTTTAGGGACCTGAGGGGCAGAGTCCCCTCTGCCGCCTGCCTTATCAGGGGCCTCACCGGGGCGACGCCAGAGCCTCCCGCCACAATGACGAGGTGAGAGTTCCGCAGGGTCTCCATGGGAAAGCCCTTGCCGTAGGGCCCCCGGATAAACAGGTTTTCCCCCTCCCGCAGGCTCTGCAGGGCGTTGGTAAGCCTGCCCACCGCCCGGACGGTGAACTGGAGCCAATCGGCTCCCCAGGCGCTGATGGAGATAGGGGCCTCGCCTATTTTAGGAAGGGATACCTGGAAGAACTGGCCCGGGGCCATGGGGACGGAGCACTCCACGGTGAGGGTGAACTCCTGGTCCGTCTCGGGCGTTATTTTGACTATCCTGGCCCCGAAGGGCCTGAAGGGATTCTCCCTCATTCCGTCCTACCCCCTTTCAGCGTCGCCGAAACTTTGTTTATGCAGTCGGAGAAGGAGATGTACTCGGGGCAGACGTCGTCGCACCGGCCGCACCCCACGCACATGTCGTAGCCGAAGCGCTTCCGGAAATCGTAGATCTTGTGGAAGGTCTTGAACCGCATGCGCTCTCCCTTCTTCTTCCGGAAGGAATGGCCTCCGGCCATGTCGGAAAAGCCGTCAAGATGGCATCCGTCCCAGACCCTGCGGCGCTCGCCGCAGTTTCGGCTGTCGGAGTAGAACAGGTCGAGGGAGGAGAAGCAGGTGCAGGTGACGCAGGAGGTGTTGCACCGTCCGCAGGCTATGCACCGGTCGCCGTACTCATCCCACAGGGAGGAGGAGAACATCTCCGGGGGCATCTCTTGGGCCTCAGGCAGGGAAACTTTTTTGAAGTTCTCCTTAACGAACTCCGGGGCAAAGGCCGAGGGCGCGCCCGAAGCGAAGGCCCCTTCGAACCGGCCGTCCTTCACCTGCACCTCAATACGATCCTTTTCAAACCGAAAGGCCGCGGCGTAGTCATCGGCCTCGTTGGCCCCCATGGAGACGCAGAAGCAGTTCTCGAAGGACTCCCGGCACTCGATCATGAAGAAGTGGAGTTTTTCCCTTCTCCTTTTATAAAAAAAATCCGGCTCCGGTCCGTTTTCAAGAAAAATGGCGTCGAGCCTCCTGAAGCCGTTGACGTCGCAGGGGCGCAGAAAGATCACAGTCTCACGGCCGTCCTCCAGGGGCGGCTCCTCAAATCTCTCTCCAGTAAAGTGGAAGAGGGTCTCGTCAGGGGGGAAGGCCGCCTCCTTGGGGGAGCCGCTGCTCTTCTCGTCAAGCTCAAGCTCTCTGAAGGACTCCAGGGGGGCGTATCTCACCAGATCGGTCCCGAAGAACCGTCCCCTTCCGGGAAAGCGCTTCGGGCCCCAGACGGCGTACTTTTTGGCCAGCTCTTCGAAGACCGCCGCGAAATCGTCCCGGGAGAATTCAAAGGAGGACGCCGTCACTCTCCGTCCCCTCCTCCCTCCCGTTTGCGGAGCACTGCCGAAAGGGCCTCGAAATGGGCGACCTCCTCATGAATCAGCCTGTCCACGGCCCCGGCGTCCATTTTGCGGACCAGAGTCTCCCTGACGGCGGTGTAGAAGAAGACGGCGTTTCTCTCCACGGCGATGGCCTTCTCCAGGATCTCCCTGTAACCGTCCCCGGCCCTCCAGTCCTCCGACTCCGTAAAGATGCGTCCTCCCGTGAGGGCCTCCAGATACTGCTCCTTCTCTTCCGTCATTCCGTCCCCTTCCGGAGACTCCAGGCCCTCAAGGATCGTCCGGAACTGTCCGGCGTGGTTAAGCTCCATGGACGCAAGCCCGGCGAACAGTTTGCTCTCCTCACCCTTGAATTTTGAAGCGGCTTCGGCGTAAAACCGGGCGCCTTTCTCCTCCAGCAGAACTGCCGCCCTGAAAATATCGGCGGCGGTAAGCGCTGCGCTCATGGTGTTCGCTCCCTTCCTTTCGGCTCTTTTCAACCGTATTTGGATGGTATTATACCCCTCCGCCGCCGGAAGGAGCTATAATCATGAAAAATATCAGGAAAGGCGGATTTGATGAAGCTTTTTATAATACTGCTGATTATGCTGTTTTCCTCTCCCGGGCAGGGAAAGGAGAGGCCCTTTACTGTTCATACTGCTGCAGAAGGGGATACGGTGGCCTCAGTGGCAGCGCGGTACGGCACTTCCGCCGGTGACGTGGCGTCCGCCAACGGTCTTTCGCAAACAGACAGGCCCCTGGCCGCCGGAATAACCCTGCTGGTGCCCAAATCCCCCGAGGACGCCCTGGTTACCCTGTATGAGGCCAAGAGAAGAGGCCTCGGAGGCTGGCCCAGACCAAGATACGTGGACGAATTCCTGGAACCGCTGGTTCCGGCTTCGTCTGCCGGAGAGGTCAAAAAAACCCCTTCGGCTGCGGAAACGCCTCCCCCGCCCCCTGAAGCTCTGTCCGAAGCCTTGCCTGACGCTCCGGGGGCTGTCGCCGCCGCACCGGCCGCAGGCAATAGCTACACGGTCAGGGAAGGGGACACCTTATACAGAATTGCAAAAAATGCGCAAATTCCACTAACCTCCCTCATGGCCGCCAACGGCCTGACGGAGGACTCCATTATTAAGGCGGGGCAGAACCTCGCCATACCTACAGAGGGGGCCGCTCCTGTTCAGCCGGCGCAAACCCCGCCTCAAGCGGCAGCAGGCCTCCCCGGCGAGGTTCAGCCTCCTTCTCAGGACGACTCCTTCAGGATAAAAAAACCTTTAAGGACCGGCGGGACCATGGAAAAAGCCGGGTCGGGCCTCTTTGAGCCCGCCTCCCCCGGTACGCCGGTCTACGCCCCCGCAGCCGGGATTGTACTCCACGGGGGATGGATGAAGGAGTACGGCAACGCCGTCTTCATCCGCCACGGGGGCAACTTCGCCACGTTCTGCGGCGGGCTCGGCATAATTTACGTGAAACCCGGCCAGGAAGTCACCCCCGATACAAGGATCGGCCTCGTGGGCGAGGGCGCCTCGCCGGGGCTTCACCTGAACGTTCTTAAAAAGGGGAAGGCTGCGGATCCGGCCCCTTTTATGGAGTAAAACTCCTGGCGAGGTCAGGGGACCCGGACAAGGGTCAGGCCCCCGCCGCAGAACCCTTAACTTGCGGCGGTTTTAACAGGGGCGGCTTCACAGCCGGGGGCTTCTTCACCGGCGGATGGGACGGCTCCGGCCCGGGCGCTGGTCCGCCTGCCGGCCCGTCAGGTCCGGTATCGGGCTTTACAGGTTTAACCGGCTTAATTGGTTTCACCGGTTTGAAAGCGGGCGGCTTTGCCGCCCCGGGCGTGTCGGGGCCCGGGCCCTGGTGATCCGGCTTAGCAGGCCCGAAGGCGTCCGGTTTTTGAGGCCCGGGCTTCTGGGGAGCAGGCTTTTTCGGCTTAAAAACAGAAGGGTCCACCGACGGCGACGGCTTCGGCTGCACCGGGGGCCCGTGCTTGGGGCCGTCGGGCGGGGAGGCTGAAAAGCCGGGCTTGGGGTCGGGCGCCGCAGGCGGGTTCTGTTCCTCGTAAGCGCCTATGTCCACGCCCCTCCCCTTGGGCCTCGGCAGCCCCCTCTGGTCCTCCTTCGGCGCAAGATACGGGTCGCCGTTGTCCAGGGCCGAACTGCCCTCCCCGATGGCGCAGGTCCGGGTCTTCCCGCCGTTGAACCAGGCGGCGCTGAGCCTTGGGTCACCGGCGATCACGAATACCCCGCCCGGATACCCGCCCTTTATGACGCAGTGGGTCACCCTGATATTGGCGCTGGCGTAGAGCCGGCCCGGCTCGTCCCCCCACAGGATGCAGTTTTTAATCTCGGGGCCCGCGTCGCCCCCCGCGCGGAAATCGAACCCCCTGTCGTCACGTCCGGCCCGGTTTTTATAAAGAGTGCAGTTCACTATCCTCACCGGGCTGTCAAAAGTGCTGATTCCCCCGCCCCCGAACGCCGCCCTATTTTTGTAGAATGTGGAGTTAACTACCGCCCCGCTGCTGAAACTGATGTTTAGCGCTCCCCCGAACCCCTCGTAAGCCTCGTTGTTTATGAAAGTGCAGTTTTTCATGAGGATATTTTTAGCCTGGGTGTAAAAAACTGCTCCAGATCGGAAGAGCGTCGTGTAGGGAAAGAGTGTACGTCCTGGTGTAG
>CAZXOD010000124.1:0-6767 GCA_964642285.1 uncultured Synergistaceae bacterium | reverse complement strand
GAGACCACCGGGCGCCCCCTCTTCCAGACCTTCTTAACGGAACAGTTTTCAAGACTGTCCACCGCTACCAGGTCGGCGATCCGGCCCGGCGCGATGGCTCCCCTGTCCTTCCAGCCGAAGTACTCCGCCGGGGTAAGGGTAACCATCCTGAGGGCCGCGAGAGGGGAGATGCCAGCCTGAATGGCCAGACGGATCTTTACGTCCATATGGCCAGTATCCCGGAGGTACCGGGCGGTGAGGTCGTCGCTCACCATCATGCAGCGGCTGGACCGGGCCTCATTCTCCCTCACCAGGGGGGCAAGCTCTTTAAGATTGCGCTCGGTGGCTCCCTCGCGGATCATGAGCATCATCCCCCTGCGGAGCTTATCCAGCCCCTCCTCCAGGGTGAAGCTCTCGTGGTCGGAGTCGCACCCGCTCAGAAGGTAGGCGCACAGCTCCTTACCCGTGAGTCCGGGGGCGTGGCCCGATTTTACCCGGCTCCCCGAGGCGTAGAGTTTTGCCCACAGGGCCGGGTCACCCCCGACTGCGCCGGGGTAGTTCATAACCTCCCCCAGGGAGTCGCACCAGCCCCGGGCGAACATCTCCGCCACAGCGGAGGCGTCCAGCTCCTCATACGGGGTCTCGAAGGCCGAGGCGGGGACGCAGGAGGGGGCCGTAAAAAAGAGGTCCACGGGACAGCCCAGGCTCTCCCGCCACATGTACTCAACCCCCGCCATGCCGCATGTGTTGGCTATCTCGTGGGGGTCCGGCGCGGCGGAGGTAGTCCCCCGCAGCACGGCAAGCTCAGAGAAGGCCGCCGGAGTAAGCATGGTGCTTTCGATATGGCAGTGGCCGTCGATAAAGCCCGGGGCAAGCGCCATTCCGGAGAGGTCCTCCTCCGCAAGCCCCCGGTAGCCTCTGCCAATGCCGGCGATCCGGCCCCTGTAAAGGGCAACGTCCGCCTCCTCGTACTCAAGAGAAAATACGTTTGCCACCCTGGCCCCCCGGAGGACCAGGTCCGCAGGCCGGTCTCCCCTGGCGACGGCAAGAAATTCACTTATCTGCACGAACCATACCTCCTCATATCACGTGTGAAGTGTATAGGATAGAAGCTCTGAGCGCAACACCGGAAAGGTCCGCCTGGTGGAGAAATTCCCCGGAGCATGATAGACTTTTAATGCACTAATTTCAGGGAGGCTGTTGACAATGGAAAGACAGTTTCCTCTTGCCCTTCCGCCCCGGGGAGGGTACTCTATTGGTTATTGCATTGAGCAGGGTAGAACTTGGCCCTGACAAGGGGGATTCATCATGGAGTGGACCGCGTTTTTAACTTTTGTGCTGATCTCGTCCCATACGCCGGGGCCGAACATCATCTTTGCCATGAACACCGCCAGGATTCACGGCTTTTTCGGAGCCATGCCCCTCGCGGGAGGCATGATAACAGGGCTCGTCATCGTCATGACGGCCTGCGCCGCCTTCAACCTTGTCCTCGCCGCGCTGCTGCCGGCGCTGCTGCCCTGGCTCAGGATCGCGGGGGCAATCTACATCCTCTGGCTTGCGTGGAAGATAGCCTTTCCCAGGCCCACGGGCTCCGGAGGGGACGACGCCGTCCCCGTGGCGCCGGGCTTCCGGCAGGGATTTTTTCTGCAGTTTCTCAACCCCAAGGTAATCCTCTTCGGCCTCACCACTCTGTCGGCCTTCATACTGCCCTGGACGAGCTCCAGAGTATGGCTCTTCGGCGGCGGCCTCTTCCTGGCCATGGCCTGCTTCAGCGGAGTGATGACCTGGACGGCCCTGGGGGCCATTCAGAAAAAGGTCTTCACCCGTCAGGGCCGGGGGGTGGACCTGGTAATGGGCGCCCTGCTGGCCTGGTGCGCCTATTCAGTATCGGGCCTGGGCTCGCTGCTCTCCATCTAGGCAGTACCGCGGCAATTCCTGAAGCTTTTAATTCAGCAGGCCCCGCTCTTCCGGAAATTTCCGAAATGGCGGGGCCTGCCTTTTTCAATATACGAATAACACAAAAATCCATTTTCGTGCTACTATATAGCCGTTGCAACCATCCTGCGTAAAAGGAGTGTCTCTGTTGAAACGAAGACTTTTTCCGGCAGCCCTTGCAATGGCATTATTCTTCTTCACCCCTCCGGCTTTTGCCGCGGAGATGACCGTGACGGACAGCCTTGGCCGCGCCGTAACAGTGCCGGTCCCGACTGAGCGGATCATCGGCTCCGGGTCGGGGGCCCTGCGCCTGATCACCTACCTTCAGGCCCAGGACAAAGTAGTGGCTGTGGACTCGGCGGAACAGCGGGTACCCTCCCTGGGCGTTCTGGTCTCCACCCGGCCCTACTCCATCGCCAACCCCGGCTTTCAGGATCTGCCCGTCTTCGGCGAATTCCGGGGATTGGACAGCCCCGAACTGATCGCCGGCCTCTCGCCCCAACCCCAGGTGATCCTCAAAGTCTCTCCCATGGCGGGCCCCCACCCCGACCAGCTCACGGAAAAGACCGGAATTCCCGTGGTAGGTTTCGAGTACGGCAATCTCACCGATAAAAAGCAGGAGTTCTACCGAACCCTGCGGCTCATGGGCTCCATTCTGGACAGGGAGGAACGGGCTGACGCAATAATCTCCTTCTTTGAGGGACACCTGGCGGAGCTGGAAAGGCGCACTGCGGACATACCGGAAGAAGACCGACCCTCCTGCTATATCGGCGGGGTTTCGTCCCGGGGCTCCCACGGCTTCGTCTCCACTGAGCCGGGCTACCCTCCCTTCGTTTATACCGGCGCCCGGAACGCGGCCTCCGGCACAGGCGGCAAGCCGTCCGAAGTGATCCAGGTTTCAAAGGAGATGCTGCTGGAGTGGGACCCTGACATAATTTTCGTGGACATAAGCACCGCCACCGCCGGGGACGATGCAAACGCCCTTCACCAGCTGAGGGACGATCCTGCCCTCTCAACCCTGACGGCGGTGCGGGAGGGCAGGATCTGGAGCGTGCTGCCCTACAACTCCTACACCATCAACTATGGCTCGGTGCTGGCCAACGGGTACTTCGTGGGCAAGGTCCTGTACCCGGAAAAGTTTAAGGACATAGACCCGACGGCCATGGCGGACGAAATTTATACCTTTCTGGTGGGCAAGCCCGTCTTTGCCGCAATGAACGAAGGTTTTTCGGGGCGGATTTTTTCCCGCCTGGATCCAGAGGAGTAGGCCGTGCGTCTGGAGGGCTGCTCTCTCGCCTCCGGCTACGCCGACCATATCCGCCGAAAAAGGCTCTTTCTTGCGGGGCTTGGGGCTGCGTGCGTCCTGCTGGCCGTCTTCTCCATCTCCAGAGGCGCCGTCTCCATCCCGATGAAGGAAGTGGCTGCGGCTCTCCTGGGGGGCGGCGAGGAGCGTCGGCGCATGATAGTTATAAACATCCGCCTGCCCCAGACCCTGGCCGCCCTCCTTGCGGGAGGAGGGCTCTCCATGGCGGGAGTAGTGATGCAGTCGGTGCTGCGCAACCCCCTGGGCTCCCCCTTCACCCTGGGGCTTTCCAACGCCGCGGCCTTCGGGGCGGCCTTCTCCATTATTGTGCTGGGGACGGGAAGCATGCAGAGCAGCGCCGTAAACGCCGTTACCATAGTCAATCCCTGGCTCACCACCGGCTCCGCTTTCCTGGCCTCGCTGGTCTGCATGGCTGTAGTCCTTGCCATTACGTCCGCCACAAGAGGCATGGCGGACGTAATGGTGCTGGCCGGGGTGGCCCTCAGCTCCCTCTTCACCGCCGGGACAATGTTCCTTCAGTACTTTGCCGACGACAGCCAGATTGCCGCCACTGTGTTCTGGACCTTCGGCGACGTCTCCCGGGCGTCCTGGAGAGACATACCCCTCATGGCGTCGGTCCTCCTGCCTTCCTTCTGCCTCTTCTTCTACAGGCGGTTCGACCTTAACGCCATCGACTGCGGGGAGGAGACCGCCCTCTCCCTGGGGGTGTCCGCCCCCCGCATCCGCATGGAGGCCATGGTAGTGTCGTCCCTGCTTTCGGCCATGATGGTGGCCCTGCTCGGCGTAATAGGCTTCGTGGGGCTTGTTTGTCCTCATATGCTCCGGCGTTTTCTGGGGTCGGATCACCGCTTTCTCATCCCCGGCTCCGTCATGATGGGAGGCCTCCTGCTTCTGGCCGCCGACACTGCCGCCCGGCTGGCCTTCGCCCCACGCACTCTGCCTGTATCCGTCTTTACGGCCTTTCTGGGCGCCCCAGTCTTCCTGGCCCTGATAGCAAGGAGGCGGCGTCCATGATCCTGCAGGTGGACGGAGTCTCCTTCGCCTACCGGGGAGTCCCCGTGCTGGAGGATGTAACCTTTTCCCTGGCGGCGGGGGAGATAGCGGCCCTGCTGGGCCCCAACGGTACGGGAAAGACCACCCTGCTCCGGACCATCAACGGAATTTTAAAACCCGCCGGGGGATCGGTGCTCATGGAGTCCCGGGACGCCCTTAAATGCCCTCCCAGGGAGAGGGCAAAGTTCTTCGGCTACGTTCCTCAGCGGGGGGAGACTGTTAGGCTCGCCGTATTTGACGCCGTCCTCCTGGGCCGCCGCCCTCGCCTGGGGTGGTCGGTGGAGAAGAAGGACCTTGAAGCGGTGGAATCCGCCCTGGCCTCCCTCTCCCTGGAGAAATTCGCCCTCCGGTACCTGGACGAGCTGAGCGGCGGCGAATTTCAGAAAGTACTTCTTGCCCGGGCGCTGGTGCAGGAGCCGAGGGTGCTGCTGTTGGACGAGCCCACCAGCAGCCTGGACCTGAAGAACCAGCTGGATATGCTTGAGACTCTGCGAAATGTGGTAAGAGAGCGGGGCGTGGCGGCCCTGATGAGCCTCCACGACATCAACGCCGCCCTGCGGTTCGCCGACCGGCTGCTGTTTCTGAAGGACGGCTCCATCCGGGGCGTCTTCACCCCGTCCGAGGCGCCCGGAGAGGTCATATCTGAAGTCTACGGCGTTTCGGTGGACATTGTACGCCACAAAAAGAACTTGATGGCAGTCCCTTCGTGACGGGGAGCGGCGGTATGTGATACAATTCCCGGAAAGAAATCAGAAGGGAAAGTGTATACTCCTATGCTGGAATCCCCCATTGCGTTCATGTCCATGGAATCGCCCCTGTCATTTATGGCGGGGGACAGGGAGCCTGTGGAGGAAGAGGAGGTACGGTCCCTGAAGCTTGCCGTTTTCGACCTGGACGGCACGCTGATAGACAGCGAGGCAAACCACTACGAGAGCGACCGCATCCTCCTGGCAAGGCGGGGAATCACCTTCTCCAGGGAGGACAAAGCCGCCTTCGTGGGCAAGGACATTGTGGAGATGGTGCGGCGGATAAAGGCCAACTACGACCTTGAGGACGACGTCATGGCCCTGGTGGACGAAAAAAACGCCCTCTACAGGAAGATCGCCCTCTCCTCAACAAGAATGTACCCCCCCATGAAGCCCCTCCTGGAGGCCCTGGCGGAGCGGGGACTGCCCATGGTCGTAGCCACGGGCTCGAATGCCTTCATAGCGTCGGAGATACTTGAGATGTTCTCAGTCCGGCGTCATTTCACCCATATAATTTCGTCATCGGAGGTAAGGCGGGGAAAGCCCGCCCCCGACATCTTCCTTGAGGCCGCCCGGCGGATGAACGTACGCCCCGACGAGACGGTAGTCTTCGAGGACACAAGGTACGGCGTGGAGGCCGCCCTGGAGGCGGGCATGCACTGCGCCGCCCTCCCCGGCCCCGGAGACGACCCTGACGCCCCCGTCTACCGGAGGGCGGGCTTCGTGGCCCCCGGCGGGCCCGACATGCTGGACACGGTGGAGCTTCTCCACTGGCTGGACAACCTGTTTTAAACCCCGCAGAGCCCGTGAAGCTTCCAACTTTTTTAAACCCGACGACCAGTAGGAATCCATGACCCCCGCCAACCCGGATTCTGTAAAAGAAACCGTCTCCCCCAGGCAGAGATCGGCCAGGGACAGGGTGCTGCTCTATATAAGCGCCCTGGACATTCAGCCCGCTTCAGGACTGCGCATGGCCGCCGCAAGCCTGGAAGAGGCCCCCGAAAGCCCTTCCGGGGCCATGGACGCCCTTGCCCGGCTGCTGGAGCGAGAGGGGCTTCCATCCCCTTCAGGCGCGCATGAAGAGCCTTGTCTGCTCTCATACCCCCCGATCAACCGGAGATCCATGGTGTCGGCGGAGATGGACCGGTTGCCGTGGAGAACTGCCTTTAAGCGCTTTTTAAGTCGGCGGCTCCGGAAGATCTTCGGCGGGAGGGAAAAGCAGTGACCGGAAAAAACACCGTCCCCGCCTGGAGGAACGCCGGCGGCAGGAGGCGCTTTCTGCTGTCGGCCATGGTTCTTATACCCTCCGTCATCTCGTCCAACACCATGGCCAGGCTTCTCCCCGACCGGGGAAGCATTCTGCTGGACGCCTTTCTTGTGGCGGCTTTCGCCACTCTCTTCGCCTGGATCTCCGTAGGCTTCTGGACCTCCGTGGCAGGGCTCTGGGTGCTGCTGACCAAAAGGGACCCCTTCAGAGTCTCAAAAGCCTGCGACGGCCTTAATTCCGCCATCGCCGACCCCGCCGCCCGCACCGCCATCCTTGTGCCCATATGCAACGAGGACGTGAAACGGGTCATGGCTGGCCTCCGCACGACTTTCCGCTCCGTAGGGCGGACGGAAACCCCGGAGCGGTTCGACTTCTTTCTGCTGAGCGACACCGCCGACCCGGATGTGGGGGTGGAGGAGGAAGAGGCCTGGCACAGATTCTGCGTTGAGGAAGAGGCCTTCGG
>CAZXOD010000123.1:0-6857 GCA_964642285.1 uncultured Synergistaceae bacterium | reverse complement strand
CACATTCAGGATAACTTCCCTCATCTCCCTGCCTCCCTGGAACTACCGGCAGCGTAAGGATTTCCGCCGTTCTCGAAAAGCAGGCATCTTACCCTGTGTCCTTGAGCGACATCAGTCATGGGGGGGGTCCGGGTGAAACATTTTTCCATCGCAAACCCGCAGCGGGGATGGAATACGCATCCGCCCGGAAAATCCCTTGCCCCCGGCACCGCCCCGGGGATAACGTGCAGCTTACCCTCCCTGCCCGGCCCCGGCAGAGAGTCCAGAAGTCCCCTGGTATAGGGGTGCAGAGGGCTGAAGAGATCTTTGGTCATGATCTCCTCCACGATCTGGCCGCAGTACAGTATCAGCGCCCGGGAGCAGATTTCGGCCACAACGCCGAGGTCGTGGGTGATTAGCATAATGGAGGCGCCAAGATCTTTCCCTAGCTTTTTCATAAGATCCAGAATCTGGGCCTGAATTGTAACGTCGAGGGCGGTGGTCGGTTCGTCGGCTATGAGCAGCCCGGGACTGCATGAGAGGGCCATGGCGATCATCACCCTCTGTCTCATTCCGCCTGAAAGCTGGTGGGGATATTCATTCATCCTTTGTTCGGGCAGGGCAATGTTTACAAGGCGAAGCATCCTGACGGACATCTCCCGGGACTGGGCCCGGGCCATTCCTTTATGAAAGCGAAAGACCTCCTCCATCTGCTTCCCTATCGTCATAACTGGGTTGAGGGACGTCATGGGCTCCTGGAATATCATGGAGATCTCGCTGCCCCGCAGCTTGCGCATCTCGTCCCCGCTCAGCTCCAGCAGGCTGCGCCCGTTTACCCTTACCGAGCCGGAGACAACGCCGGGAGGGGATTTTATCAGCCCCATAATGGCAAGGGCTGTCATGGTCTTGCCGCAGCCGCTCTCGCCCACAATCCCGACAGTCTCCCCCCTTTTGATATCAAAGCTGATATCACGGATAATCTCCACCGATTCGCCAAAAGAAGAAAATTTTACCGAAAGATTTCGAACGTCGAGGACTTTATCGGAAGAGCTCATGATACTATGTCCCTTTTCTCATCCCAGCCTGGGGTCAAGGGCGTCCCTAAGGCCGTCGCCCAGGATGTTCAGGGCCATTACGGACCAGACTATGGCCCCTCCCGGCAGAAGAATAAGATAGGGGGAGGTGGTGGCATGCTGGCGCGCCTCGGAGAGAATGGAGCCCCAGCTTGGAGTTTCAGGAGGAAGGCCCGCGCCAAGAAAGGTCAGGCTGGCCTCGTTCAGCACCGTAAGGGCCATGATCAGGGTAAGGCGGATTATCAGGGGTGAAATGCAAAGGGGCAGGATGTATTTGAACATTATGCGAAAATCCGAGGCGCCCATGGCCCTGGCGGCCTCCACGTGCTCGTACTGTCTGGCCGATATTGCCGTGGCCCTGATCGTCCTCACAACCCGGGGTATTTGAGTCAGTGAGAGGGCCAGGACAATATTTCCTATGCCCGGCCCCAGCACGGTCAGAAGCACGAGGGCTAAAATCACGGTTGGGAAGGCCATCAGTCCGTCCATAATCCTCATGATAATCATATCCGCCGCTCCGTAATAGCCTGCCAGCAGCCCGAGCATCGTCCCCGCCGCGCCCGTTGCCACAAGGACTGAGAGGGAGATGGACAGTGAGATGCGGGAGCCGTATACAATGCGGGAGAAGACGTCCCTGCCGAACTCATCGGTTCCGCACAGGTGAGCGGCCGACGGAGCCTGCAGGGCTTTGGCCATGGAGATCTCCGCCGGATCGTGAGTCGCGATCTGGGGCGCGAACAGGGCCGTCATGGCTATGATCATAAACATGAATCCCCCGAGGGCCACTGATTTATACTTGTTCCATATTTTTGAACGGTTCATCAGCAGAGCCTCATTACTTGTATTCCACCCGGGGGTCGAAGAACTTGTACAGCAGATCGACGATAAGGTTCACTAAGATATAGATTGCCGCCACCAAAATAATATGGCCCTGGATGGCGGGGTAATCCCTGCGGGTAATGGAGTCGAAGGCAAGTTTTCCCAGCCCCGGGATGTTGAACACGTTCTCGATAACCACAGAACCTCCCATTATATGAGCGATGGAGATTCCCGCCTGGGTGAGGATCTGGTTTGCGGCGTTCTTGAGGGCGTGGAGCCCTATAACCCTTCTTTCTCTCATCCCTTTAGCCCGGGCGGTTCTTATGAAGTCGTTTTCCAGCACCTCAAGCATGCCCGACCTCGTAACCCGGGCGATGCCGGCGGCCCTTTGCAGACCCATGGCAAAGGCGGGCAGAGTCAGATACTTCAGGCTTTCAGCAACTCCCCCCTCCCGGAGCATGACATACCCCACCGAGGGAAGAAGATCCAATTTAACTGAAAATACAATCACTAAAATCAACCCAAGCCAGAATCCGGGCATGGATATGCCCACCATGGAGGCTGTCATGCAAAGCCTGTCCACAGGCCCGTTTCTGTGCACAGCGGCCAGGACCCCCAGGGGAATGCCTGCAAGCAGAAAAATAGCCGTACTGTACAGGACAAGGAGCGCCGTGGGCTCAAGGTGAGAAGAGATCACCTCAGTCACCGGCGCCCTGAAATAGATTGACCTCCCCAGATCCCCTTCGAGCAGGCTTCTTCCCCAGACAAGAAACTGAAGAAATATGGGCTTTTCTATCCCGAGCCGCTCTTCCATTCTGGCTATCTCATCGGCGGTAGCGTCGTCTCCCAGCATCACCAGGGCGGGGTTGCCCGGCACCATGCGGATGAGGACAAAAATCAGAACCGCCATGATGATTACTGTGGGAATAGCCGAGATCAGTCGCTTTATAGTGTAGCGGATCAAGATTTCAGCCTCCCCCTTTTAGAAAGCGCCGGCGGTCGGCAAAGCCGCGGATTCCCACGGGCGTTTAAGGGGTCGCCCATGAGCCGGGAGCCTTCAGTCACCTGCTTATCCACGTATTCCAGTAAAATTTTTCCGTCGTGTCAAAGAGGTTCTTAACATAGCTTCTGCTTACCACAGCCACGGTCCGTTCGCCAAAGGTGATTGCCGGAAGCTCTTCGTAAAGCACCCTGGTCATCTCTGTCCATGCCTTGTGGCGGGTGTCGAAATCTGTCTCGGAGGTCAGAATATTGTAGTAGTGCGTTTTTTTCTCAGAGCTGTAAAACCCCGCCCACCCCTCGGGCATAAAGGCGATCAGCGTTGGGTCAACCTTAGCGGTAATTCCTCCGCTGAACATATCGAACTTGTCCGGCCTGCTCCTGTACTGCCGCAGAGTGGGGTTATCGTAAACCTGAAGGTCGATCTCAATTCCTATGGGCTTTACCATCTGCTGGATTAAAAGGGCCGTCTTGAAAAAATAGTCGTTCGCTCTGGTGGTGATAAAGACAAGAGGCCTTCCGTCGTAAGAGGACGCCTTCAGGTACTCCCTGCCCTTTTCAAGATCCACGACGTTGTACTTTCCAAGACTCTCGTCGGTCCACCAGCGGCTGGACTTCTGCATAAAGCTAGGATTGAGATAAAAGAGGGACCGGTCTCCCTGGGCGGCCATCATCAGCTCGTCCATATCCAGACAGGCAAGAATCGCATTGCGCAGGTTTACATCGGAGCAGGGCCCCTGACTGAAGTTAAAGACGACAACGGGCATAATGCCCAGTTCCTTGATCTCCACATTAAGCCGGGGGTCCTTTTTAAGAGTATCGATCATGTTGAAGGGGACGCCTATCCCCACGTCGTACTCTCCCGTCTGCACCCCCGTTATGCGGGCGGTCTTGTCGGACACCGGGTAGAAATAGATGCTGTCCAGGTAGCCCTGCTTCGCCCTTGCCAGCCCTGCGCCTCCGGAATCCCTGGGCGCGTATCCTTCGAACCTTTCAAGCGCTACAAATCTGCCCGGCTGGTATTCTTTGAACGCATAGGGTCCGGTTCCAACAAGATCGTTATTTTCAATCTTGCTGTCCGGGTATTTTTCACATACGGACTTTGGAAATATGTAAAGCCCCCGGCTCCACGCGCCGATGGCTATCAGGGCCAGAGGGGCGGATTCTTTAAAGGTGAAGATAAGCCTGTTGCCCTCTGTCTCCAGGCTTTCCAGTTTTGAGCCCACGTGGCTTTTTGCAAAGCTGACGTTGGCCAGCCACCGGTCAGTGGAGGCCTTCACGTCCTCGATTGAAACTTCTGAGCCGTCGTGAAACTTCACCCCGTCCCGGAGGGTCAGCTCCAGGACCATGCCTCCGTTTTTTTCCTCGTAGGAGCACACGCAGTCATAGGTATCCCCCTCCAGTCCCGTGGCAAGGGCCGTCTCGAATATGTGGGAGGCGGGGATTAGCTCGCTTTCTCCCGATTCAAACATGGGGTCCAGGGATGCGGGATTGGAGTTGATCGTCGCTTTTAACAGCCCGCCGTAGCGGGGCTCTGAGCAGGCGGCATCCCCCAAAATCGTGAAGACCGCCATAAGGGCCAGCAACAGAACCGCCAGGCCAAACTTGCTTTTCATCGCCTTTGCCCTCCTTGCTTTTTCGTCGGCGCTTTTGCGCCCGCTGACAGATTATATCCTGTTTTATCCGAAAAAGAAGCAGGGCGGCCTATCCCCGTTAATCCGAAGCTTGGCCCTGTTCGTTTATAAGCTTCAAAAACGCCCCGCCGTACCTCTCCTGCTTAACCGTGCCCACGCCGCTGACATGAAGCAGCTCCCCGGGCGTCCGAGGCATTTTGTCGCACATATCCCTAAGGGTTGCGTCGGAGAACACCATGAATGCGGGGACGCCCTGGCCGGCGGCTATATCTTTCCGCAGGGCGCGGAGCTTCTCAAAGAGGTCCGGGGCAATGGGCATCTCCGGCATGGGCTCCCTTGCTGGCCGTCGAACGGGGGGCCGGGCCTTTTCAACAGCCACTGGCATCATTAAAGTCTCCCCCCGGAAAAGAACGCCCCTCGCATGGGGAGTGGTCCTCACCACCGGAAAAGAGTCGTCGGTCAGCTCCAGAAAACCTCTTAAAACCAGAAAATTTATCTTTTCCCGCAGGGACTCCTTGCTCTCGTCCTTCATAATGCCATAGGTGGAAAGCTCATCAAGCCCCGGCTCCAGAACCCGTTTGCTCCTGCTGCCCCTAAGGGTGTCGATTAGCAGGATGATTCCGTAGCGCTCCTTCATCCTGAGCACGCAGGACAGAATTTTCTGAGCTGGGATTGTGATATCCTCCATTTTAAAATCCTTCAGACAGTTGGAGCAGTTGCCGCACGATTCCGGGGCGGCCTCGCTGAAGTATCCCAGGATGGTCGAGCGGAGGCAGTCCGTCGTATGGCAGTACTCCACCATCTGGCGCAGTCGCCTGCGGTCCGCCTCCCGCACCTTCCTGAGGGTTTCGGAGTCCATCTCCTCGTTTTCACGATCCTTCTCGATAAAAAACTGGTTGGTGATCACGTCCTGGCCGCCGTAGAAGAGGACGCACTCCGCGGGGGAGCCGTCCCGCCCCGCCCGCCCGGCCTCCTGGTAGTAGCTCTCCATATTCTTGGGCATATTGTAGTGAAGCACATAGGCCACGTTGGACTTGTCTATCCCCATGCCGAAGGCGTTGGTGGCCACTATCACCGATATATCGTCCGTCTGGAACCGATCCTGATTTACCCGCCTCTCCTCCAGGGACAGCCCCGCATGATACGGGGCGGCCCGGTGACCCGCCTTTAAAAGCTTGCCGCAGACCTCGTCCACTCCCCTGCGGGTGAGACAGTAGACAATGCCGTTCTTTTTTCTGCGGGCGTCCATAAATTCCAACAGGGCGGCCTCCCTGTTCCCGGGGGTCCGCGTCTCGAAATACAAATTTTTCCTGTCGAAGCCGGTTGTCACCACGCAGGGCTCCCGCAGGTCCAGAAGCCGCACGATATCGTCCCTGACCTGGGGCGTGGCCGTGGCGGTAAAGGCCCCCAGAACGGGACGGCGGGGCAGAGAGTGCACAAACTCCCCTATCTTCAGATAGCTTGGCCGGAAATCCTGCCCCCACTGAGAGACGCAGTGAGCCTCGTCCACGGCGATGAACGGTATGGAAGCGCCGCGGACAAAATCGGTGAAGTCCTCCGTATCAAGGCGCTCTGGGGCGACGTATAGCAGGGAATACTTACCGGCGACTGCGTTCTTCAGCACCGTCCTCATCTGGGGGTAGGTCAGGGCGCTGTTCAGGTAAGCCGCCGCCACTCCCGACTGGCGAAGGGCGCCCACCTGATCCTTCATCAGGGATATGAGGGGGGATATCACCAGGGATACGCCCTCAAAAATAAGAGAGGGAATCTGAAAGCAGAGCGACTTTCCCGCGCCGGTGGGCATAATGCCTACCGCATCCCGACCCGCAAGAAGAGAGTCGATTACCTCCTCCTGCCCGGTTCTGAAGCCGTCGAAGCCGAAATATTCCTTTAGTGCTGCTTCTTTACTGCGGCTCATCGGGCTCCAGCTCCCTGGTATGGACTGCTGAAATCTTTCTTCCCTCCCGCAGGAATCAGCTTCAACAAACACTTAGGCCTTGGGAGTCTTCTTTTTTGCAACGAGCTCAGTTTAAAATCATCATTAGTCATAAGTCAATTTTATCATGCTGCCCCAGCCCAAACTGCTTGACGAATTTATTTCTGACCCAAGAATTCGGGCCAGGTCCGCACGCTTGATGAACATGCTGCACAGGCAAATCTTATCGTTCATCCTCATAATTAACCGCCTTTTCAAATTAATAGCCACAGTAGACTCATTTTCATTTCAGTTGACTTTTTTCAATACCGGGGTTATTCTTACCAGAAATTAAACTGCTCTAATGAAACAGCAAAATAAAGAGTTATCCATCCGAAGGAGGTCGTTTACTTGCAAAAAATTGCTATTCTCGGTAGC
>CAZXOD010000122.1:3345-6932 GCA_964642285.1 uncultured Synergistaceae bacterium | reverse complement strand
ATCCTAATGATAAGGATTACTGGGAGGCCGGGGCAATGCTCAACGCCAGAACAGTAGCCTCCCGTAATATTTATACGGCGGACTGGGATGAGTCCGGGGGATCATCGGGAGTTGCCGGAACAAATTTAAAGAATTTTGTGGACGGTAACTTTTCCGACCTTAAAAAACTGGTTTCAAGGGACTTTACTATAAGTGACAATGAGTTTAAAAAATTTATTAACTGGGTAAGAGGGGACGACCCCTGGAAAGAGAGCGAGGGCGGAAAGCGCTGGAAGCTGGGCGACCCCTTCCACGTGGGACTCGTGGAGGTGGGCGCGCCTCAAAGCCTGCTGACTGATCCGGCGTACCGGGACTTTAAGGAAGGCACGGCGAAAGACAGGACTTCCATTGTTTACATGCACGCCAACGACGGCATGGTACACGCTTTCGATTCGGCAACAGGGGAGGAAAAGTGGGCCTTTATTCCGCCCAATGTGCTCAACTATCCAAGGCTGATAGGCACTAAAGTGGACGACGGAAAATGGGTTTCCGACGATAAGCTTTCTTACCCAAGATATTTGCTGGATGGGCCGCTGGTCGCCGAGGACGTGGCTCTGGATGACGACGGCACTACGTACAGGACGGTTTTGCTTGGCAACCTGGGAAGGGCGGGCGCCGGGATGTACGCCATGGACGTTACAGAGCCGGAAAAGCCGCAGTTCCTCTGGGCGTTGGAAAATAACTGCTACTATGGATCGGGAATCCTGAGGAGCGAGAACCAGACTTTCCTTAAGTGGGACGGGAAGAAGTCGGGCGGAGTTTCATCCTCCCTCGACGGTTATCAGTCATCCGCATCATCGGTTCCGGGTAGTCTCAGGCTCACGGTGAGCACGCCATTTGTAGGGACTGTGGAACTTGATTCGGGAACCAGGTGGATAGCTCTTACCGGAGGCGGCGCCAGGATGTTCCCCTCGTCCGACGACGATGGCGGCAGAGCGGTAATTGCCCTGAACATGAAGGACGGAACTCTGTTGAAAGAGATTACCCACAGCGACCTGGGAGCGGTAGTGGCTCCGATTTCAGTGGAGGCAGGCCCGAGGGCCATGAGGATACGGAAGTACTTCCTGGGCGATGAGAATGGCTCGATATTCGAGGGAGATTTGAGCTCGGAATCTACAGACCAGTGGAGCCTTACCAAGGTATTTACGCCGGAAGGGACTTCGGGTTCTGGAGACTTTTATTCAATCCCCTTCGGCCTGGAAATTGCCATGATAAGAAACCAGAAGTGGCTTTTCTGGGGAACGGGCAATACTGACTGGATTTTTGGGGACGACAAGGGCAAATGCTACATTTTTGCCATGAACAGGAGCATGGCGGCGGACTCTACATTTAACCTGAACGATCTGCCTGCCCTGCAAAATATCGCCGGAGATGAGTTTAACGACTCTGTGGCCATTTCTCAGAAGGGCTGGCGTATGGCGCTTAAAGACGGCGAAATGGTCTCAACCCCGCCAGTTTACTATAAAGGCTACATTTTCTTCGCTACTTATGTTCCTGTGGGTGGCGATCCCTGCTCTGTCGGCGACAGCGAGCTTTACATTATGAAGGCCGACACGGGGCTCGGTGGATTTGAGACTAAGGACGCCAGTGGACAAGCCGTTAGCTGGAAGAAAAGCGTTAAGCTGGAAGCGACCAGAATCAGCGGAATAACTATCTCCGACGGTAAGGTTTACGTGGGCATTACGGCGTTTTCAACGGCGTCGGATCCTAAAAAAGTACTGCAGCCCTACACGGGAGACGTTACAATCAGCGATAATCTGCTTGTATTCGAAAGCCCGGCCCCTGACGAAAGCGACGACGACGGAGTGTCGGGCGTTGCGAGGCCGGCATACTGGAGGGATTGGAGACCATGAAAAAAATAATCCTCTCTGCAATATTAGTTGTACTGGTTGTTTTCTGGCCGCTTGTTTGCGGAGCTGAAAATAATCCTGTTCTGCATGATCTGTCGGGCTACCTGGTAAGCTTGGATAAAACGCCCCCCACGATAAAGCTGGCAACGGGATCCGGAGAAAAAACATTTCACTGGAATCCCGGGGAGACAGGTTTTTTCGGACACGAAGGCCAGGAGATAGAGGCCTCGGTGTTTCTAAGGAGATTTAAACATTCAAGCATTACACTTGTTTTTGAAGGCAAGACCGTTGTAAATGTATTCGCGGCCCGATTTTAAGGCGGGAGTTTGAGGAAAGCAGGAGCCAGGGGCGGAATCAGGATCAGAGTCAAGTTCAAAACCAGATCCCTCCGCCCTTAGGGCGTTCGGGATGACATAAGCAGGCGACCAAACGAACGATTTTTTCGTTTGAGTCGATCGCTTAGGCAGAGCGCCCCAGGCCACTTTTCGCTGGGCGAGCGGGATGAAAATCACACGCTCGCCCGCTAAAACAAATACTTACGTTTGCACGGTTTATATGGTCAGCTTCGGGGAGGAATTTTTATCGTCGGCCAATCGGATAAAACGGGCGGGTCCATAAATAACAGGAATAATAACGATTCGCTGTGGAAGGATTTTTTAACGCTGCATTTTGTTTCAATGCTTAAATCCGTCCTCCCGGCGTATGCGGATGAAATTAATCCGGATATTTCCGTTAGATTTCTGGATACGGAACTTCGGAAGCTTGCCCGGTATTCGCGGCGATACTCTGAAAGTCCTCCGGATACAAATAAGTTTGTTGACATGCTGGCGGAGGTTCCTCTTCTATCAGGCGGGGAAGCCTGGATTTTGCTCCATGTGGAAATTCAGGGCAGAGGAGGAAAGGAAAACTTTCCCCTCAGAATGCATCGTTACCGCTGTCTGCTTGAGAGCAGGTATAATCGTCCGGTAGCGGGGCTTGCGCTTTTGATACAGCCCATTCCCGCAGACCAGGAGGATGGTTTTTATCGGTGGCAGGGTTTTGGATCCGAGGTTTTTTACAGCTATCCTGTTTTAAGAGTGTATGATGGTGATGAAGAGAAGCTGAGAATGAGTGATAACCCCTTTGACCTGGCTCATTACGCGGGAATGCAGGCATGGAAGCAGAGGAAATCGGACCCCCGGAAGTTGGAATATATGAAGATTCTTCTGGAAGAACTCAAGAAACGGGGCTGGACTCATGAGGACAAGATGGCCTTGTTGTGGTTTATAGAGGGAGTAATGCGTATAAAAGATGTTGAGGTTTGGGATCAGTGGGAAGAAGAGTTGGAACAAAGAAAGGAGGCCGGCGAGGTGTATGTAAGTCTGATGGAGAAGAAGGGCATGGAGAAGGGAATTGAGAAGGGAATTGAGAAGGGGATTGAGAAGGGAATCGAGAAGGGAAAACATGAAACTGCCCGCAGGATGCTGGAACGGGGAATGTCTGTTCCTGTGATAATTGATTTAACCGGCCTTACAGAAGACGAGATTTTGAGACTGAAGAGGCAGAGGGCTTAGGGGCAGGGGCAGAGTCAAGGGCAGAGTCAAGGGCAAGTGCAGAGACAGATCCCTCCGTCGCTTTGCTCCGTTCGGGATGAAATAAGCAGGCGACCAAACGGGCGGTTTTCCCGTTTGCGTCGGTCGCTTATGCAGAGCAAAGCAG
>CAZXOD010000122.1:0-3245 GCA_964642285.1 uncultured Synergistaceae bacterium | reverse complement strand
CGACCAAACGGGCGGTTTTCCCGTTTGCGTCGGTCGCTTATGCAGAGCAAAGCAGGCGACACAGGTGTCGATCGCTTAGGCGGCACGCTCCTGGCCGCTTTACGATAGCAGGCCCTTCGGATATATCAGGTGTTCTTTCTGGCTGATTTGAATATTTATTTTTGGGCGCTTTAAGAATGCGATACTGTTGGACTTTAAAAAATAGTGTATAATGAGTTGAAATCAGTATTCATAAATTCAGGCGGGGAGGGCGTTGCGGCATGGGCGCTTCGGCATTTTTCAAGTCGCAGAACAGGGCGGCTCTTGCGCTTCACGAAGATTATGTGAGGTACGTAGAGCTGGACGGCGATCTTTCGGGCCTTAAGATGCGCCGCAAGCTACAGGCGCCTACTGGCGGAACCGCCGTAAAGCGGGATTCTCTCTCCGATGTGGGGGCCCTGCTTCCCATTTTTGAGAGCATCGGAAGCAGCCTTGACGGCGGTTTTAAGTCTCCCGTCAACCTGGGCATTCCGTCCAGGGATATCCTTATTCGGGTTATCGAAATGCCCGAGATGGAGATGGAGGACGCCAGAGAGGCCCTTCGGTGGGATTTTGAAAAATTCTTTCCATACTCCTACTCCGATGCAGCCGCCGATATAGCCCGGGTGGACAATCCGGTGGAGATGGAGCCGGGAAAAATGTCGGTGCTTGTGGCGGCGTGCAGGCTTCGCACGGTGGAATCCCTTATGAGGGTTGCTTCATCGGTGGGCATGGAGCTGAACTCCATCGAGCCTCTGAACGTCTCCATGTTCAGGGCGGGGCTGGGGCCTGTTTCAGCCTATGCGGCGGGCTATCTGGCTGTGTTCGCCGACAAGGATGTGTCCCAGCTTGTGCTGGGCTACAGGGACAACGGCATTCTGTACCGCACATCCCTTATTGAAATTCCGTCCACGGAAGAGGCGGGCCTTGAAGCCGGGAGGGATTACGACGCTCTGGTGAGGGAGATAAGCAACACCCTTACCTTCGTGAAGAACCAGTACCGCGATCTTTCCGTAGACCTTATCATGACGGGGGGCGGTTACGGACGGGACAGCGGCTTCCAGAAAGCTCTGGAGAGCGCGACGGGGCTGAAGACCCTGGCGGTTAATGTGTGGGATACATGGGGTATTGCGGAGCCCGACGATGGAAACAGCAGTTGGGAAGCGGCCATAGGATTGGCGGTGAGAGATCTGCTATGAAGGTAAAACTCGATCTGCGGCCCCGCTCTATGGTGGCGGCCCGCAAGAAAAAGGTTAATGCCGCAAGGGTACTCATGGTTGCACTTTTTCTGGCTTTTTTCCTGGTAGGCGGGGTCACTCTTGCCATGTCCTTTATGAAGGTCAGCGGGATGAACGCGGAGATAACCATGCTGAACGACCAGGTGGCCATGCAGCAGGCCCAAAATCTGAAGATGTCCAACGAGATCAAGCGGCTTGCGGCGGTGGAGGCGGTTTATGTTTCGGCGCTGAATCTGCTTCATGAGGAGCTTCCCGCCCTTGAGTTCCTTAACTCCATTGAGACCTCCCTTCCCCTGGGGGTTTGGGTCTCATCAGTGTCCATCGCGCCGGGCAAGGCGGTTATCAAGGGTAATTCCTACGTGGAGCACGACGTAGTGGAGTTCGCCAAGGGCCTGCTGGACGCGGGCGTGGCGGCCACGGTGGATTTTCCCGTCACTACAAGGATCACGAAGGATAACGAGTCCATGGTGGATTTCACCCTCTCCTGCATTCTGAGGGATCTTTCAACTCTGTCCTCCGGCGACGGAAAGGGAAGGGGGCCGGTCCGGTGAGTACGGTTAGAAAGGACGCCCTGTTTTTTCTGGTTTTTATTCTTATGGTGGCCGGTCTTGCTTACGGGCAGTATTACTATATCGGCGAGATGAAGGAGCTTAAAACCGAGATCAGAGGGCTTAAAACGCTTAGCATGAAGCTGGAGCAGCAGGCGAAGGAGCAGATGAAGCAGATCGACGTCTACAAGAAGGCCATCGCCCGACTTGAGAAGTACCAGCTTGGAATCCCGGAGAACGAGGTGGACTTCTACGCCTGGGTTCAGCAGGAACTTACCAGAAACGGCGTGAGGAGCAACGTGGTTAAGCCCACGAACACTCCCGCGGGCAGAAGCGGCGTTCAGATAGATTTTGAGGGGCCTTACTATTCTTTCGTAAGGACGCTGGCGGACTGGCGAAATCTGAAGGTCGCCGTGCGGGTGGCCTCTGTTTCGATGAATTCAGTGGACGGGGAGAACGCGAAGGGCGTCGCCGTTATCCAGTCCGTGCTGAAAAAGTAGGTGACGGCCATGGTTGATGAACTTAATCACGAAGGTTTTACCGGAAGGCTTGTAGCGGGAGAAGGAGGTTACCACATCCTCCGGCTTATCGCAATCCTGTTGCTTCTGGCCGGAGCCGTCTGGTCCGGATGGAACTTCAGGCAGTATATTGAGCTGAACCAGCAGGAGGAGATAACCATTCCTCCGGTGGAAAGCGTGTCCGCAAAGGACGCCGTGAGGCTTGAAAAGGTAATTGACGATTTCCGGGCGGCAGTGGATACCCGCACCAGGAGCCTTACCCTGGCCGGGGCGGTGATTGAGGCCTCCAGGCAGCCCTTTGTGCCCACTATGCAGGCCTCGGCCATTCCCGAGCCGGGCACGGGCGCCGGAGCTGGTTCAGGCGGAACGGATGTAGCTGCGGGCGGGATTGAGACGTCGATTCCCGTCTATGTCCGGGAGATTATTCCGCCCATTATGTTTGTCAGGGCTATTATGGTGGCGGGCAATCAGTCCATGGCCATCATGGATATCGAAGGGGTAGGAACGGGCATTATTGTAAA
This sequence comes from uncultured Synergistaceae bacterium, assembly GCA_964642285.1. Classification (GTDB taxonomy): domain Bacteria; phylum Synergistota; class Synergistia; order Synergistales; family Aminobacteriaceae; genus Aminivibrio. The sequence goes on along the minus strand of CAZXOD010000122.1, from coordinate 402 downwards.
GAACGGCTATTCCTTCGGCAACGGCGAGGGGAAAGTGGTCCGGATAGGGGCCGACAAGGTGACCGTCCGATGGTCCGGCAAGAATATGGACATCGCTCCGGGACTGTAGAGGAGGATCGAACTATGAAGCGCTTTTCTAAAATTATCGTCTTTTTTCTGTTCTCCATCATAGCCTTCGGAGTAGTCGCGGGTGCGGCGCCGGCATTGGCGGAGGAGAAGCCGTCATACGCCCATCTGCCCCCGGTGGGAGGGCTTATGCTGCGTCAGATGGGATCTGACCTGCTGCTGGTGGAGCTTACGGGCACTTCGCTGCCCCAGCCCGAGGTGGGAGCTCTGGGTACGGATACGGTCACTTTTACCCTGAAGGGCGCCTACCTGCCCTCGGTAACATGGCAGAGGGAT
>CAZXOD010000121.1:0-7005 GCA_964642285.1 uncultured Synergistaceae bacterium | reverse complement strand
TATAACAGGAGTCCCCGGTTTTTTTATTTGCCGGCCTGTCATCTTAATTTTTAAGGAGGTGGTCATCATAAAACAGAAGGGCGGTTAAATGGTTTCCGGAAAAGAGGCCTGACGGGGGGCGCAGGTGAAACGAACAGGTCCTGGCATTAACCATGATCGGGAGACCTATGGATGGACCTGACTCAATTTAATTAAGGAGAGATCTTTATGGGCAGCATGGATATGGAAAGAGACTACAGTTTTGACGAAATCGAGGTAGATCCCCGGTTTAAGAGATGCGAGTTTGAGATGAAACTTACTTTCGGCGTGTGGATAGCCTACGCGCTGACAAGCATAGGTCTGTCCTACTTCCTGGGAAGAGGGGACGTAACAAAATATGTCTATGTACTTGGCGTTCCCCTTTGGGTCGCCGTCGGAGCATGGCTTACCACCGCCGTCTTCCTGCTGGTCGTTATGTTTATAACCATGAGGGTTTTTCAGGATATGGATTTAATGGGGTAACAGGATAATAGCACCAGCAAATCATCAGACACGGAGGGACAACTATGGAGCTGCAGGTTTCTGAAGGCGCAAGAGCGGTAATAATTGCCACATTCCTTGGGTATACCGCCATAATGCTGTTGATCGGATATTTCGCTAAAAAGAATATGGACAAAGTCTCTGTAAACAAATATCTTGACGAATTCTACACCGGAGGGCGGGGAATGGGCTCTCTTGTAGTTGCTATGATGATTGCCGCAGGACTCTGCAGCGCGGGTACCTTTCTGGGAGGGCCGGGACTTGGTTACAGGCTTGGGGGCACCTGGGTCCTTGTAGCCGGAGCTCAGAACTTTATGAACTTTATCGTATTGGGCGAAGTGGGAAAGAAAATCGGAATAGTGTCCAGGAGAATCGGCGCTCAATCCATCTTCGGCCTTCTCATGCACAGATTCAACAAGAGCAAGCTGATCGGAGCGTTCGGGGTCCTCAGCATAGTATGTTTTATGGGCAGCTACGTTGTCGCCCAGATTGTGGGAGGATCAAGGCTTTTTGAAAGCATGACCGGCATGTCCTACGAATTGGGGCTTATTTTATTTTCCGGCGTTGTCCTTGCGGTAATTGCAATCGGAGGCATCAAGGGCGTGGCCATCGCCATTGTCTTTCAGGGGATTGTAATGACTATCGCGGTTATCGCTTTAACCGCGGGCTCTGTAATCTATGCGGCCCCCCTTGAGGCAACGCTGAGAGGGATTGGTCAGTCGAACCCTGATCTTATGTCTCCATGGAGCTGGCCTATCGCCTACCATATATCCATGTGGCTTAATTTCGGATTCGTAATTATCGGACTGCCCCATGCGGCAGTGGGAGCCCTGACTTACAAGGACACCCGGGCCATGCATAAAGCCATATTAATAGGAGGCGTTTTCGTCGTTCTATGGACTATGACATTGCCTTACCTGGGAATTCTTGCGAACGCCATTGTGCCGGGCCTTAAAGTGGCCGACCACGCTATTCCCGCCCTGGCGATGGTAGTCCTGCCGCCCTGGCTCGCCGGCATTACCCTGGCGGGCGTGACAGGCGCAATCCAGTCAACGGTTGGAGCCATGATCATCGTTATCACTTCCAGCCTGGTAAAAGACGCCTATCAGACGCTGATAAAGCCCGACGCGTCTCCGGAAAGCCTCAAAAGGATCAATTTGTGGACTACCATCGCCGTATGTGCCCTCATCTTTGCCGCCTCTGTAAAACCGCCGCAGGCTCTCCAGCATCTCGTAATTTTTTCGGTGGGGGGACTGGCTTCCTCTTTCTTCTGGCCTCTTCTGCTCGGCCTGTACTCCATGCGCATCAACGAGTTCGGCGCCGCTGCGGGCATGATGGGAGGACTTACCGCCTACATACTTGGCGCCGGAAATTTCCTTCCTTTCAGCATAACTTTTGGAATGCACGCCATAGTGGTCGCTCTTGTAGTCTCCCTTGTCCTTACAGTGGGCGTAAGCTGCATAACGCCGAAGACTCCGAGGGGGATCATCCGGACATGGTTCGGCATAACGGGCCAGAACGCGCAATGAAACGGAGGATTTAATAAAATGCCAAAAGAGTTTGATCTGATTATTAAAAATGCGAAAGTCTACGACGGCTCCGGCGGACCCTGGTATTTCGCGGACATCGCCGTCAATGACGGAGTTATTGCAGGAACGGGAAAGCTCCACCCTTCGAGGGGCAGACAGATCATCGACGCCGGGGGCAGAGCCGCGGCCCCGGGATTCGTCGACCCCCACACTCACTCCGACCTGAACAGCGCGACAGTTCCCGATGCAGATGCCAAGATTGTCCAGGGCGTTACAACCGAAGTAGCCGGAAACTGCGGCCTCTCCCTGACCCCCGTAAGCCCCGGCCGCCTCGACCTCCTTCGGGACTATCTTAAGCCCTTCATACCAAGGGAGGCCATGCCGGATTTCCAATGGACCAGGGCCGGAGAGCTGATGGACATAGTCGACGAAAACGGATTTGCCACGGACCTTGCCTTTCTGTCCGGTCATGGAACCGTCAGACTGGCTGTCATGGGGTTTGACGACAGAGAACCAACCGCTGCGGAGCTTGAGAAGATGAAAGAGCTTTTTTCCATGGAGATGGAGGATGGCTGCGTAGGTTTTTCAAGCGGGCTTATCTACCCGCCGGGATGCTTCTCAACCCCTCCGGAAATCATCGAATTTTGTAAAATAGCCGCCCATTACGACGGAGTTTATGCCACTCATATGAGGAGCGAGTCGGGAGAGATACTTAAATCCGTCGAGGAGGCTCTGTCAGCCGCTGAAGCGGGAGGGTGCAGACTCCAGATCTCCCATCACAAGATCATTCAGGACTATGAGGGCCTTTCAGCCGACACTCTAAGAATGATGGAGGAGGCCCGGGCGAGGGGCGTGGACGTGGCCTGCGACGTCTATCCCTACATTGCGGGCTCGACTCTGATAAGCGTAGTCCTACCCCCCTGGGCAAGAGAGGGAGGCGTCGAAAAGATGCTGGGCAGACTTGAAAATGCCGGCGAAAGAGAGAGGATCAAAAATGACTTCCTGGGCGAAATTCCAGGGTGGGATAATTTTATAAAAGGGGCGGGCTATAAAAATATCCTCATTTCCTCAAGCACGACGGATAAATCTCTGGAGGGCAAGACCATTCAGCAGGCGGCTGATGAAAGAGGAGTCGAAGCTCCCGACGCCATACTGGACATAATGCTGTCCGAAAGAGGAGAAGTGACCATTGTAATCATATCTCAATCCGACTCCGACAATCGGCGCATTATGGCTCATGAGCTGTCCATGATCGGATCCGACTCTCTGGCAACGGCGCACACGGGAAAGCTTGCCTACGGAAAGCCTCACCCCCGGTGCTTCGGCACATTCCCGAGAGTGCTCGGACATTTTTCAAGGGACCAGCAGGTTTTTCCTCTTGAAAAAGCCGTTTGGAAAATATCGGGTTTCCCCGCCCAGAGATTTGGCCTGGGCGACAGAGGGCTTATAAAGTCAGGGTTGATTGCCGACTTTGTTATCTTCGATCCTGCCGCGATTAACGGAACTGACGATTTCGTCAACCCGAGGCAGGTCCCGACCGGGATTCAGTGCGTTATCAAAAACGGAGAGATAGTTGTGGATAACGGCCGCTTCCTGGGCAAAACTCTGGGCAGGAGCGTCAGGAAGTTCGGACACAAATAGAACCGTTAACCCGGGCGGCGAAAAACGTATTGAGAAGCCAGCACGCCGCTTTGAAATACTTTGCTGAAACTGCCAGTCCAGAAATTTTCCGCGCGGGGCAAAAAGCGAACGACACTATTGTAGCTAAAAGTCTAACATTTAATACCTTGACAAGTTTTGCAAAACAGACTAACATGTTTTGAAACAATGCAAAAAGGCGTTGCGCCGGAAAGGAGGACACAAAATGAAAGCTGCTGTTAATAACGGCCTTGTACTGCTCCTCGTACTCATTATTGGCGGTCCCCCTTCCGGTGGGTTCGGCTAATAGCCGTACGGAAAAACACCGGAACCGGGGACCCCTATAACAGGAGTCCCCGGTTTTTTATTTGCCGGCCTGTCATTATAATTTTTAGGAGGATGATCATCATGAAACAGAACAGCAGCGGAATGGAAACAGAGGGAAGCATGGAGTTTTACCGCAGGGACGACCGCCATCTCAACGGCATGTTCTCCACCAGCTGGAGAGGCCCCTTTGAAGGTTTTTCAACGGGAAGAAAGGTAGAAGCGCCGGAACCCGTATCCTTTTCGCCCTCAAAGATGCGCTGGAGAGGGCCTTTTGAAGGGCTTCGCTAAGGAAAAAACAGACCGGCGGCATGCGCAGTACGCAGAGCCGCCGGTTTTTTATTTTTCGTTACATTCCATATGACGGAAGCAGGATACCAGGTGATCGTTAACCAGGCCCATGGCCTGCATATGAGAGTAGCAGATCACAGGTCCGAAGAATACGAAACCCTTCTTCTTCATCACCCCGCTGATCTTCTCTGAAAGAGGCGTAGATGGGGGGACTTCGTCCCAGGCCTCTCTCCTGTTCACGATGGGACAGTCGTCCACAAAATCCCAAAAAAACGAGGAGAAAGACCCCACCGACTCCTTAAGGTCGAGGAAAGCCCTCGCATTGGCGACGGCCCCCTCAATCTTCCTGCGGTTGCGGATTATCCCCCGGTCCTGCAGCAGGCTTTCTATCTTTTTTTCATCGTACCGGGCAATTCGTTCAGGATCGAATCCGTCGAAGGCTCTCCGGTACTCCTCCCGCCTGCGGAGGATGGATATCCAGGACAAACCCGCCTGGGCGCCCTCCAGGACCAGAAATTCAAACAGCTTGCCGTCGTCCCTTTCGGGGACGCCCCACTCCCGGTCGTGATATTCAACGTACAAAGAGTCTCTGCCGGGCCACGGACACCGGACGAGTCCGTCGCTCATGGACTACCCGTGATGATGGGCGTGATGGTGCACAAGTTCATCGTGAGTCTCCTCTTCCCATACGGGAAGGCCCTTGTTCCTGCGGTAGTTGTTTATCGCCGCGTGAATTGCCTCCTCCGCCAGAATGGAGCAGTGCATTTTTACGGGAGGCAGGCCGTCCAGGGCCTCAGCCACAGCTCTGTTGGTAAGGTTCCAGGCCTCTTCCACCGTTTTTCCCTTAACCAGCTCCGTGGCCATGCTGGAGGACGCTATGGCGGACGCGCAGCCGAAGGTCTTGAATCTGATGTCGGTGATGATATCGTTCTCCACCCGGAGGTAGATCTTCATAATATCGCCGCACTTGGGGTTGCCCGCCTGGCCGACTCCGTCAGGGTTTTCTATCTCTCCCACGTTTCTGGGATTCTGGAAATGATCCAGCACTTTTTCGCTGTACATGGTATTCCCTTCTTTCTACAAGCTTTTCAGGTAGTCTTCCCACAGGGGCGACATCTCCCTGCGGTGCGCCACTATTCCGGGCAATGTCTCAAGGACGTACTTAATATCGTCTTCGGTGGTCTCCTCCCCCAGGGTAAGCCTCAGAGAGCCGTGGGCCAGCTCGTGGGACAGGCCTATGGCCATCAGGACGTGGGACGGGTCGAGGGAGCCGGAGGAGCAGGCGCTTCCCGTGGAGCCGTAAATTCCGGCTCTGTCGAGGTCGAGCAGCAGCGTCTCTCCCTCGATGCCGATGAAGCTGAAGTTGGCGTTATTCGGCAGCCGCTCTCCCGAGGGAGCCCCGTTGAGCTTCGAGTGGGGAATAGTCTTTAAAACCCCGTCAACGAGCATATCCCTGAGCCGCGCTATCCTCGCCGAGGCCTCCTTCATCCTGTCGGAGGCAAGCTCTATGGCCTTGCCCATGCCCACTATCCCCGCCACGTTCTCAGTGGTAGCCCTGCGCCCCTTTTCCTGGCCCCCGCCGTGCATAAAGTTGTCGATGCGGACGCCCTTTCGGATATAGAGGGCGCCAACTCCCTTGGGGCCGTAAAACTTGTGGGCGGCCATGGAGAGAAGATCGATATTCATGGCCTTTACGTCGATGGGAAGATGAGCCGCCGCCTGCACCGCGTCGGTATGAAAGAGAATGCCTCTCTCTCTGCAGAAGGCGCCTATTTCGGATACGGGCTGTATGGTGCCGATCTCGTTGTTGGCAAAGACCACCGATACAAGGATGGTCTTGTCCGTCACAGCCTTTTTAAGCTCCTCCATGGAAACCCGTCCTTCGGAGTCCACGTCTAGGAAGGTTACGTCGAAGCCGTTTTTGGCCAGGTATTCCGCTGTATGAAGTACGGCGTGATGTTCAATTTTAGTAGTAATAATGTGGTTTCCCTTGGACCGGTTTCTCTCTGCGGCGCCCTTGAGGGCCCAGTTGTCCGCCTCGGTGCCTCCGCTGGTAAAGTAAATTTCGTCCTTTGACGCTCCTATAACCGCCGCCGCCTTCTGCCGGGCCTCGTCAATCGCCTTTCTGTTTTTATCCGAAAAAGAATAGATTGAGGAGGGGTTCCCGAAGTTTTCGGTAAAATAGGGCATCATTGCCGATACCACTTCCGGCGCCGTAAAAGAAGTTGCTGCGTAATCAAGATATACCTGTCTGGACATTTTGAGCTTCTCCTCTCTTCGGCCTCAGCCGTCTGTTACGTCGGGATTCTGGCCGCTACCGCGCCGGCTGCCGTTCACTAGATCGTAAAGGGTAGTGTCCTCCAAAATTCCGTCAATGCTGTCTTTGAGCCTGGTCCACAGATCATGGGTGGCGCAGGAGTCCCTGTTTCTGCAGCCTCCGTCGCTGAGGCAGTCGGCGAAGGTTATGTCTCCTTCCAAGGCCTCCACCACCGAGGCCACTGTGACATCCCGGGGATGCCTCTGCAGAAAATACCCTCCCTGGGCGCCCCGGACTCCCTGGATTATTTCCTTCCTGCGCAATCTTATAAAAAGCTGCTCGAGATACTTCTCCGAGACCTGCTGTTGTTTTGCTATTTCCCCCAGAGGCACAGTGCTCTCGCCGTCGTACCGCTCCGCCATGTAGAGAAGCGCCCTGAGGCCGTAC
>CAZXOD010000120.1:0-7114 GCA_964642285.1 uncultured Synergistaceae bacterium | reverse complement strand
TGATCGAGGGAGGCGCGGCAGTGCTGGACATAGGAGCGGAGTCCACCAGGCCCGGCTCGGAGGCTCTTCCCGCGGATGAGGAGCTTAAGCGGCTCATACCCGCCGTAAAACTGATCCGGAAGGAGTTTCCAGCGGCGGTCATCTCCGCAGACACCTGGAAGGCGTCGGTGGCGAAAGAAGCGGTAAACGCGGGCGCCGACATCATAAACGATATTTCAGGACTGGCCTTCGACCCGGATCTTGCCGGGGTCGCAGCCGGCTCGGGAGCGGCCCTGGTCCTCTCCCACATCCAGGGTACGCCCAGGGATATGCAGAAGAACCCCACGTACGAGGACACGGTGAAGGATATTCTGGAGTACTTTGAAGAGCGCCTTGAGGCCGCCGAAGGGGCCGGCATCGACCGGGAAAAAATAATTATCGATCCGGGCATTGGCTTCGGCAAAGGCTGCGGGGACAATTTAAAAATTCTCAGGAATCTGGAGGCCTTCCGCATCTTTGGACGGCCCCTGCTCGTGGGCCATTCAAGAAAGGCCTTTATCGGCCGGATCCTGGGCCTGGATGACCCGGCGGACCGCCTGGAGGGGACCCTGGCGCTGACGGCCCTCTGCGCCCTTAAGGGCGCTTCCTTGGTACGGGTTCATGACGCGGAGGCAAACGTCCGGGTTCTGACCATGCTGGCCGCCGTGGGGGAGGCAGGACGATGAGCGTCGTAGCCCTCTCCCTGGGCAGCAACCTGGGGGACCGCCTTCAGATACTTAGAAAAGCGGTGGACTCCCTAAAGAAAATGGGCTTTGTAATTACGGCGTCAAGCGACGTCTTCGAGACCCCTCCCTGGGGCGTCAAAGATCAGCCAAGGTTTTTAAACGCCTGCGTCCTTGCGGAGACGCGCCTCTCCCCGGAGGAAACGCTGGCCGCGGTTAAGGCCATCGAGGAGAGCCTCGGCAGAACCCGCACGTGGAAATGGGGTCCCCGCCTGATCGACCTCGATATAATCTTCTACGACAGCCTTATCCTGAAGACCCCGGAACTCACCATCCCCCATCCGGAGATGGCGAGGAGGGCCTTCGTACTGCTGCCCCTGGCCCAGGCGGCCCCCTACTGGAGACACCCGGAAACGGGGTTTACGGCCGAGGAGATGGCCCGGGCGCTTCCGCCCGAGGAGACGGAGGGGCTTATTCAGATTTCCTCCCTATGAGGGCGAGCGATATTAAAGGGGAGCGGGCGTCCGCTCCCCTTTATTTCATTCAGCCCGCAAGCTCCCTGACGGCAGAGAGCACTTTTTCAGCGTGGCCCGCCACCCTTACTTTGCGGAAAATTTTTTCAATCTGCCCTCCGGGGCCGACAATCACAGTGGACCTCTCCACTCCCATATACTCCCTGCCGTACATCTTCTTTGGAACCCAGAATCCGCAGTCCTGCAGCAGCTTTTTTTCAGCGTCGCTAAGCAGCGGGAAGGAAACTCCCAGCTTTTCGGCGAACTTGCGGTGGCTCTCCGCCGAGTCCGGACTTACGCCGGCCACCCCACAGGACAGCCCCTCAAATTCGGACAGCCTGTCCGAAAAATCCCTGACCTCATTGGTTCACCCTGACGTGTTGTTTTTGCTGTAAAAGAAGATTACAAATCTGCGGCCGGCAAAATCCCCGCCGCTCCACTCTCTGCCCGATCCGTCGGAAAGTTTGAAGGACGGGAACAGATCTCCTTCTTTCATGGATTAGCCTCCCTCAGTCTATTGTCCCATGGCGGCCAGCAGCTCCGCCGCCGCCTTCCGGGGCGCCTCCCTCTTGAAGAGGGGCCGCTTGTCCTCTCTGTACGCCGGAAGGGTATCCTCAAAGGTCGGAATTCCCTCTTCCCGGTAGATCACTCCGAGGGGGAAAGGTCCCTCCCGCAGAAGGGCCAGCTTCATGGCGCCGTCGAAGTTCCCTTCGTCATGGCCTTCCAGGGTATAGGTGTTCTCTCTGAACCACTTGTAGGTATGGACGTGGTTAAAAGAGACGCAGGGCTGGAAGATATCCACCAGGGCATAGCCCTTGTGGCGGATGGCCCTCTTGATGATCTCCTTGGTCTGTTCGCCGTTGCCCGCAAAGGCCCGGGCCACGAAAGTGGCTCCCTGTGCCAGGGCGGTGGCCAGAGGGTTGAAGGGCGCCGACTTCACCCCGTCCACCTGGGTGGAGGTGCGAAATCCCCTGGGGCTCGTGGGGGACGCCTGTCCCTTAGTGAGGCCGTAAACCATGTTGTTGTAGACCAGGTTAGTTATCCCGGGGTTCCGCCTGATCGTATGGATGAAGTGATTGCCCCCCTCGCCGTACATGTCTCCGTCCCCGCCCACGGCGATCACTTCCAGGGCCGGGTTGGCGGCCTTGATGGCGGTGGCGTTGGACAGAGCCCTGCCGTGCAGGCCGTTGAAGAAGTGAACTTTCATGTGATGAGGCGTCTTGGCCGCCTGCCCTATCCCCGAGACGACTACCGCGTCAAGAGGGGTGAGCCCCAGCTCGGCGAGGGCCTTTTTGATCGAGTCCAGAATAAGAAAATCGCCGCACCCCGGGCACCAGGAGTTATCAATGCCGGGAAGATCAAACTGTTTATAGTCCATTACCGGTTCCCTCCCCTGTCCGGAAGTATTTCGGCAAGCCTTGCTGCCGCCTCTTCCACCGAAAACTGCAACCCGCTGTACTTCAGTATCTTCCCGTCCGCCTTCACGCCGAACTCCGCCCTTAGCAGCCTGGCGAACTGTCCCGTGCTGTTGCCCTCCGCCACCGCGATAAAGGACGCCCGCTCCAGCAGGGCGGCCGCCGACGGCGCCAGGGGCCAGACCTGCTCGAAGGCCAGCAGGGCCGTGTCATCCCGGTTCAGACCCGCGAGGGCCTCCCTGAAGATGGCCAGGGTAGACCCCCAGCAGACCACCAGGTTCCGGTAATTTTCAGGGCCGAACAGGCGGGGAGGAATGGCCCGGGCCGTCAGGCCCCGCAGCTTTCTCATCCGTTTGTCCTGCATCCTAGTCCTGAGGTGGAAATCCTCGTAGACGTGCCCCACCTCATCATGTTCGTGGCTGTCCGCCCCGACGATACCCTTCCCCCATCCGGGGACCCCTCTGGGGGAGCAGCCGTCGGCCGTATCCTCGTAACGGCGGTAGCCGTCGGCCGTTGGCTGGACGGGCGACGGTTCGTTCAGCCAGGAGAGGGAACTTTCGTCCATGTTATAAAAGGCGTTTACAAAGTACTGGTCCGTCAGCACAATGGCAGGGGTCTGAAAAGTCAGGGCAGCGTCGAAGGCCTCCTGGGTCAGACTGAAGGCCGTCTCCATGGTTCCCGGGGCGTAAACCGCCCTCGGGAATTCGCCGTGGCCGGAGTGAAGGGCAAGCTCCAGGTCGGCCTGCTCTGTCCTGGTCGCCATTCCCGTAGCGGGGCCCGGCCTCTGGGCAAGGTGCACCACCAGCGGCGTCTCCACAACTCCCGCAAGGCTCAGCCCCTCGGCCATGAGCGCAAAGCCGCCTCCGGAGGTGGTGACCATGGGACGGGCTCCGGCGTAGGAGGCCCCTACGGCCATATTTATGGCGGCGGGCTCGTCCTCGGTCTGCTCCACCACGGCGCCCGCCTTCTCAGCGTGCCTGTAGAAAAAAGACAGCACCCCGGTGGCGGGGGACATTGGATAGGCCGCAACAAAATTGCACCCCGCGGCCATGGCGCCCAGTGCTACGGCGTCGGAACCGTTGATAATAGTCCTGCCGAATTTTCCGCTCCGCGAAAAACCCTTAAGCACCCCTCCCTCTCCCGCCAGGGAAGCGCCCAGTTCACAACCTGTCTCCAGGGCGGCGATGTTCTTACTCACCACATCGTCCTTCCCGGCAAAACGGCTGCGGAAAAAGTTCGCGGCCCCCTCCGTGCCGAGGCCCAAAACTCCCAGCAACGCTCCCGCGGCGATGGAGTTGGAGTAGATGGCTCCTCCCGTCTCCTTTGCCAGGGCGGACAGAGGGATGTGGATGAACTGGGCGCCCCTGTCCTCAAGTTCGCCCTTCAGCTCATCCCTGTCGCCCAAAATAACCGTGCCGGGCGTAATTCTCTCCAGAATATTCTGCCGCACGTTCCGGCTCATGGCGACAAGAATGTCTATCCTGTCGATAAGGGCGTCTACGGGGTTTGAGGAGATTCGAAGCTCGGTGGAATTATTCCCTCCCCTTACCCTGGACATGTACTCCCTGGAACCGAAGACGCAAAAACCCTCGTCCACTATGACCCTCGCCAGCATGTCCTCCACGGTCTGAATCCCCAGCCCCGCCGCTCCGCACAGAACGCAGCAGACATCCTGTCTTTGCTTCAGCGATGAAAAGAGCATGTTAATCCTCCCTTCCCTTTCAGGTTCCGACCATTATACCCCCTGGCGGCCCTTCCGCCCCGCAAAGGGTAATCTGGTATAATGTAACTTAATGCTGAATTGTTGCGGAACGGACGGCTTAGAAAAAACGGAGGTGGTATTCCATGGGAAAATTTAAATGCCTGTCGTGCAAGAGCGAATTTGAACTGGAAGAGAAATCGGCGGCCATGAGATGCCCCAGATGCGGCAGCAGATTTTTGGAGGTGCTCGACGCCCCGGGCAGAAAACGGGGAAAATCATGGAGCGCAAAGTCCTTCAGCGTAGGAAAGATGGGCGATTAGCCAGGGAGAGTCCGGCGGATTTCACAATTTAAAAAGGGAAGGCCCGGGGGGCCTTCCCTTTTTTATGCGGATTCAGATATCGCTACAGCTGGGCCTTATCGGCTTCCTTCAGGGCCTTGAAGGATTCCAGAACCATGAGGATCGCCAGTACAAGGAGCAGGATGGAAGGCACCACGAGGATATAGTTGGGATTCTCGTAGGCGAGGTTCTCCTTGATCATGATTCCCAGCGCGGCCACCGTGGTGACAAGCATGAACCACATGGGGATCATGGCAAACCTGTTATCCCTCTTAAGCGCTTTGGCAACCCACACGCCTATGGCAAGGAGCGCGAGAGCAGCCACAAGCTGGTTGGAGGCGCCGAATATGGGCCAGATAGCAGCCCACGCCGGGATAACAGCGCCAGTGGGACCGTGGGTCTTGGTGAGAAGAAGGCCCATGGCCGCAGCTACGGTGATGACGGTGGCGGTGTACTTGTCCACCTTCATGTTGGACAGCTCCTGGATCTGGTAGCGGGTAAGCCTGGTAGCCGTATCAAGAGAGGTAAGCAGGAAGGAGTTTACGGCCAGAAGACCCAGCGACATGCCCACTTTGGGGTCGATGCCGATAATAGCGGCAAACTTGCCGAAGCCCTGGGCGTAGGTGATGGTGGGGCCGCCCTCGGCTATGACACCGGTAAGCATAATCGTACCGATGGCTATTACCGCCACAACGCCTTCAAGCAGCATGGCGCCGTAGCCGACCATAACCGTGTCGGACTCCTTGCGCAGCTGCTTGGATGTGGTGCCGCTTCCTACCAGGGAGTGGAAGCCAGAGATGGCGCCGCAGGCCACAATCACGAACAGCATGGGCCACATATACTGGTTGTTCGCCACAAACCCTTTGAAAGCCGGCAGAACGACTTCAAAGCCCTCGCCCCGGCCCATGAACATGCCTATTGCGCCGATGATCACCGCGAAGTACAGGAAGTAGGAGGCCAGGTAGTCCCTGGGCTGAAGAAGGAGCCACACGGGCAGAACGGAGGCCAGGAAGATGTAGAGCACAAGCAGCCAGCGCCAGGTCTCCATGGAGAACTTAAAGGTATCGGCCACCCAGGGGGAGTAGTTTCCGTACCAGCAGGCGTAGATTACGATAGGCACCATGACCACGGTCATGAGCCACAGGGGCACCCGGTACTGGTAGATGAGCACGCCGAAGAGAAGAGCCATGCCGATGTACAGGGAAGCTGAGAAGGCCACTGCCGGGTCGGCCGCGAAGGAACCGGCGGAGAGCTGAAGGAAGACCGCGACCACAAGGATGAGAGCAAGAATGGTGAAGCAGAGGAAGAGGACCTTCCCCCTGCGGCCAATCCACCTGTCCACCACTTCTCCCACGGACTTTCCGTCGTGGCGCATGGACGCCACCAGAGATCCCATATCGTGGGGTCCGCCGAGGAAAGCCGAGCCTATGACGCACCACAGATAGGCCGGGAGCCAGCCGAACATGGCCGCAGCGGTAATGGGGCCGACGATGGGGCCCGCTCCGGCAATAGAAGCAAAGTGGTGTCCCAGAAGTACTGCCGGGTGAGCCGGGCAGTAGTCGATGCCGTCAAAAAGGCACTCTGCCGGAGTCTGGATCGAGTCGTCCAGGGCAAACGTCCTCGCAAGGTAGCCTCCGTACACTTTGTAGCAAACCAGGAACAAGACGATAGATACGCCAAAAAGGATTGCTAACACTTATATTCACCTCCGGATAAATTTAATAAAGTAAATGAAAAGGGAACAGCGCTGCGTTATTCTTCGATGACATCACCTCCGGGGTTGTTTTTTCTTTTGCGGAGGATTTCCAAAGCCGTATCAACCAGCGGGGCAAGATCCTTGACTCGCTTCCCGATTTCACCCCCGGGAGTAAATGTATGAACCTCCGCATATCCCCGGAAACCAAGCCAAAAAGACTTAACCACGCCTTTTTCTCCGGTTTCCGCACCCTCAACGAATAAATATCTCTGGGTCATAAGTTCGGGCTTGGGCCTGCAGGCTTGAAGAACGCGGCTCCTGTCCGCCCTTCCCAGATGGCTCCATATAATATAATCATCGGCGTAATATCTGCATACTTCGCCGAGCAAACCGCTTTTTACGAACGTAACCCTGCGGTAGACGCCCTTCATGCCGTCTGAGTTCCAGGGCTCAAAACCCCAGTATTCCCAAAGATCCTGAATCTGTCCCAAGGAAGAAATATCAATCAATCAGACATCACCTGCCGAAACAATTATACTCCACAAAAAAGAAATAGGAAGATGTTTAAATGCTAACGCCAATCTACTTTTTACCGGAATCGCCAAATGAACTGCATTTTGCGACGCGGCTTCAACCGCCGCAAAAAAATTCTGCTTGCAAAGGGCTGCCGGCCAAGGTATAATACATTTCGCTTTCGGGCGATTAGCTCAGCGGAAGTAGCGCTTCCTTCACACGGAAGAGGTCACTGGT
>CAZXOD010000119.1:0-7116 GCA_964642285.1 uncultured Synergistaceae bacterium | reverse complement strand
AGTCACTACTATCTCAACGAGAATATGAACTGCGCGGAAAGCCTCCTCTGCGCTGCAAACGACGAATACAGCCTGGGAATTGATCCCGTGGGACTTAGAATAATGGCGGGATTCGGCGGAGGAATGGGCCTTGATATGAACTGCTGCGGCGCGCTCTCGGGCGCCGTGGCCGCTATTTCAGTCAGATTCACCAGAACAAAATCCCATGAAGACCCCGCGGTAAAAGAGCTATGCAAGGCCTTTCTCGAACGATTCATGGAGAGGCACGGCGAAATTTATTGCGGCCCTCTCAAGGAGTTGCACAGGGACAGGGATGAAAAGATCCGCTGCCTTCCCGTAGTAGAAATGGCGGCCGCCGAACTGGAGCAGATTATGAAGGAGGCGGAGGCCGCGCTTCTTAACGCCTAGGACAGGATAAAAGACAGGGTGAACCCTTAATGAAAGGTTCACCCTGTTTTTCATTGGCTTACTGAAACTTTAAGCCGCGGCTTAAGGAAATCTACTCGAATATTTTCTCCATAAACTTGCTGTCGTTGGGTTTTGTTACCTTGCTCACCACCACCATGACAATTGCGGAGACAACGAGTCCCCAGACAAGGGGGTTAAACCCGAAGGGGTTGGGGTTAGCCTGGGCGTAGAGCACGAGCAGGGTGACAAATCCCGAGATCATGGACAGCAGACCGCCCATGGGGGTTCCGCCCTTCCAGAAGAATCCCAGGATTATGGGGACGGTGAAGGATGCCGCGAAGCCGGAGATGGCAAACATCACTATGTCCTGAAGGAACTGAGGCGGCCTGAACGAAAGCACCATGACCACGGCGCTTATTACAACAGTAGCAAGATAGCTGGCGGTCTTGATGGTTTTCTCGCTGGCATTGGGATTGAAGTTGCGCTGGTAGATATCCTTCATCAGGGCGCCGCTGGTGGAGATGATGAGGGACGAGACGGTGGACATAACCGCCGCGAAAGGCGCCGAAAGCAGGATGCCCGCGAGGATGTTTCCGCTGTAGCCAAGCACCACCGTGGGGAAGATTCTGTCGGGCACATCGATGGCTGGAATCAAAGCCCGGGCCGCCAGGGCGCTGGCAAACAGGGAGAAGAACCAGACCATGGTGATCAGCCCGATGAGGGCGCCCGCCCTCTTCAGGGACATCATGTTCTTTACGGTGAAGATCCTTGTGACAACGTGGGGCTGGGCCATAACCGCCACGCCAAGGATGAAGAAGGTGGAAAAGGCGGTAGGCAGGGGCAGGAAGTTTTTGGGCCCCGGAGGCATGATTAGGTTGGAGTCAAGCTCCGCAAGCTGCCGGGTAATCTCGGGCAGGCCGCCGGCGGCTTTAACCAGGATGACCGCGATGGCCACGGATCCGCCGAGCATGACAAAGCCCTGAAGGAGGGTATTGTAGGCGACTCCCCTTATTCCGCCGATAGTTGTGTAAAGGCCCACCACTACCGCGAAGGATACAATAGCCCAGAAGTAGGACATGCCCATGAAGGTCTCAAGGATACGAGCAGCCGCGATGTACTGGGAGACCATATAAGCGACTCCGAAGATCAGGATGGAGATCGCCGCGATGATTCCCATGAGCCTGCTCTGGAATCTTTCAACGAAAAGGTCCGGAAGGGTGACGCAGTTATGTTCGGCAGCGAATCGGGAGATTCTGCGGCCGATTGAAAGCATGCCTATCATGCCCAGAACGCCCGCCCCCGCCTGCCACAAAAGGGCCGTCCATCCCATGGAATAGTAGACCGCCGGGGTTCCGATGAAAGTCCCTCCGCTGGTCCACGAAGTAGCCCACATAAAGGCCACAATCCAGGGCCCGAAGGACCTGCCCGCAACGTAGTACTCCTCGGAAAAGCTCTTGGCGCTCTTTCCCCTGTAATAAGCGTAAACGGAGATTCCGATCAGCACAACGTAGTAGCTGAAAAATACCGCCATAGTTACCGGAGACGTCTGCATTAGTCGTCATCTCCTTCCATTACGAAGAAACCGTACACAATGGTAAGCAGCACCATAAGAACCCATGGAATTACTACTCCGAACAGAGCCCATGACGGAATTCCCCATATAATGGGAATCTCTTCTACAGGCTTGTTATACCCTAGGAAGTACGAGATGGCGCAGGATAAAAGAATATAGATCATAGTCGTGAAAAATGCGAATTTAAATTCTTTTACGGAGAGTTGGTAGTGGGTTTTTTTCCGTCCCGAAGAATTAGCGCTCAAAGCCGATCACTCCTTTTCAACTATTTGCTTCCGCCAAACGCGGCTCTTTCCCACTCAGCATAACGGGAATTGCCAAAGGAGGCTCCCATCTTCAGCGATATGGACCGGGCGCAATCCACTGAAAGGGATATCATTTTCTCAAGCTCCCTCTCTTCTATCGTGAATTTCAGTCCAGCCAGGGCCAGGCCGGCCAGAACATTTCCGCCGCCGTCAAAAACCGGCACTCCTACTGCTATCACACCTTTATCTACCTCTTCGTCGCTGATTGAATACCCCCTTTCTTTTATCAACTCAGCTTCATGAAGCATCTGCGCCCATGTTTTTGTGTTTTCAGTAAATTTCTTTTCTGATTCTCCGGCGATTATCTCCGCCTGTTCGGTGGGGAGGTAGGCAAACACGGCCTTTGCCGCCGCTCCGCTATTATAGGGTATTACTTTTCCTATATCGCAGTAAAACCGCACATTCTCGGACCCGTCCACCCTGTCGATAAAAACAAGGTGCGCTTCTTTTCTCAGGGCGAAGGTGACGGTCTTGCCCGATTCAAGGGCCAGCTTTTGCAGCCACGGGTGAGCCGCGTCCTTAAGATTCAAGTTTCTGCTGAAAAAAGCCCCAAGCTCCAAAGCTCTCGCCCCGAGGCTGTATTTTTTTGTCTTGCCGTTTAGTTCGACAAGGTGGCGCTCCCTAAGAGAAAGAAGTATTTTATAAACCGTGCTCTTGTTTATTCCGGTAGCGCGGCTGATCTCGGTAAGACCAAGCTCCGTGCGCCGGGTATCAATCCAGACAAAAAGGATATTCAATACGTTTTCTGCTGAATTCAAAAGTTCCACGGCAATCATCCCTTGGTTATATATAGCAACTGCATTTTCTATAGAGCAACTAATATCATATTTTCTTCTGCCCTTCCTGTCAAGAATTTCACTTTTCCCGTGAATTGCCGTCAGAGGCAACAGGCCTCTTACTTCATATTATGTAGGGAAGATTCAGCAACATGATGGTATAGTGAGGCAAACCAGAGGAAAAAATCGAGGAGGATGAGCCTTATGAAAAAGTCAACCGGAATTTCGATGGCGATACTTCTTTTCCTTTTTATTTTTGCTTTTCCGGCAGGCTCTGCCCGCGCGGATGTTCCCGATCCCTGCGGGCTTTTTTCACAGGAAGACGCCGAAGCTCTTCTTGGATTGGAGGCAACCACGGTTCGCGGGACGGACGCTGTTTCTCCCGCGGGTAAGGTCTGCACATACTTTTTCAAAAAAGACGGAGGGGTTTACGAAGTTAAGCTGAGAATTGCCTCCGACGAGGAAATATCGGAAGAGGGCATATACGACTCCGCGGCGGACGTTTTTGTGAGGCAGGCTGAGGCCAGAAAGAAACATGATTACGCGTCAACAAAATACCGGGATATGGAAGTAGCGGCGGCGGTGGCCTTATGGAGCGGCTCTTCCCTCTGGGCGCACAAGGGAGACCTGCTCTTTATTATTTCTGTGAAAGCCCCTCTTGCCGGCTCCTTCAGTTCAATGGACGAGGCAAATGCCGCTAGGGAGGAGAACAACATGAATCTGTCCCTGAAGGCGCTGGAGACAGTTTTGGAAAGGCTTCCCTGATTGATACAAAAATTAGAGTCTGTTTCTTTCGCTGTAAGCCATGATCAGCTTTTGCACCATTTCTCCGGACCGGATGAGATCTTCTGTAATCAGGAACTCGTCGGGGGTGTGGTTTTTGCCCCCGCTCCTAAAGCGGGACGGGGCCTCTCCCGGAGCTTTACGGGGGAAATATCACCCTGTAAAACCAGGGACAGGCCCCGTCCCATTGTCGACCTCCGGGGATGGTTTTCTCCCTGTCCCCTGACGTTAAATATCCCGGAAATCGTAGCTCAGAAAGTCGGGAATAGCTTGTCTGTTTACCCAAACGAGCTTCCCTTCCGGGTGATTTGTCTTTACAGCTCCCAGAAGAGCCGTATTACCTTTTCTGACGGTTTTTTCGTCATCTTGGCGACTACGATAAACGCAAGCAGTGAAAGAACCAACGCGGGCACTATCGGGTGCAGCCCGATGGGCCTGGGCATATAGTAGTTGAAATAAAGGTATGTTCCAATGCCCGATATCATGCCTGCGATGGCGCCGGGGGCGTTGGCGCCCTTCCAGTACAGCCCCAGAATGGTGGGCCACAGGAAGGTGGACAGCTGTCCCGCGGTTGCAAACAGGTTTAGCCACACCATCAGCTCCGGCGGGTCGAAGGCCAGCACCACGATGATCAGGCCGACGATGAAGCAGGTGACGATGGTGATAGAGCGTAGTTTTTTGAAGTTCTCCTTCAGTTCGGGCCTGATGTAGTTGACCAGCAGGTCGTTGATTATTGCGGCAACCACTACCAGCAGCTGGGAATCCACAGTGGACATGACGGCCGCAAGGGGACCGGCCAGGATGAGCCCCGCGACAACGGGGTTGAACAGGTTTGTGATAAGGGTGGGGATCACCAGGTCGCCCGACGCTATCCCCGAGACCTGGGTAACTCCGAAGGCCCCGGCAAGGTGCATACCCATCAGCAGCACGAGAGAAACAACCGTTCCATAGAGAATTCCCGAGTGCAGGCTCTTAGAGTCTTTGTAGCTCATGGCCCGCTGGGCGATGGCGGGCAGGCCGACGACCGCGAAACCCACAAGCACCCAGAAGCTGGAGACCCACGGGACGGTCATGAATCCTTCATTCACTCCGTAGGGAGAGATCATGCCCGGGTTGACCGCTTTCATACCCTGAACCATGTTTCCGATGCCACCGCCTTTTACAACGATGGCTATGAAGAGCGCGACAGTGGACACAGTCATTACAACTCCCTGAAGCGTGTCGTTGAGGACTACGCCGCGGAACCCTCCTACGGCCGTGTGCACTACGACGGTGATGGCAAAGAAGACAAGGGCCGTTTTATAATCAAGCCCGGTCGATCCCTGCAGCAGGCGGGCGGCGCCTATCAGCTGGGCTGCCATCGCAGCAATGAGGAAGAAAATAATCGACAGGGAGGCTATGAGCAGAACGGCGTTGCTCTCGTAGCGGGCGCGCAGAAAGTCGCTTATGGAGTTGGCGCCCGTTTTGCGCGAGACTATGGCGAACTTTTTCCCAAGCACCATCAGCGTGTAGTATCCGGTGGGAAGTTGAGACATGGCGAGGAAAACCCACGCAAGCCCATGAGTGTATGCAGTCCCGGGCCCGCCTATGAAGCTTCCGGCGCTAAGGTAGGTGGCTACTAGGGTCATTGCGAGCACGAAACCGCCCGTTCCGCGCCCACCGGTCATGTACTCCTCCATGTAGGCTGAACCGCTGCCCCCCTTGCGGTGGCTGGCCCTGTTCACAAGTTCGAGGGCATAAAAGCCTATCAGGTACATCAGCGCAAAATAGCATACGATGGGCAGAAGCGTTGACCACTGAACACCGCTCACAGCGTTCCCCCTCCATTCCGGACGAACTCCTCGGCTTCTTCTTTAGTCATGGGATCGAGAGGCATTATCATCATCTTTTTCGCGACGATATAGGCGGTCGCGGCGATTGCGAACGCAGAGTTGACAATGCAGCTTACGAAGAACCATGCGGGAAAGCCCATAATGTAAGTGTACTCCTCCACCGGGCCGCTCCCGAGTCCATACCCGGCAACGGCCCATATGACTAGGTTGACAATCCCTAGAATAACGCCGTACCAAGCCTCTTTTTCACACTGTTTGTAGCGGGGGTCTTCGATGAAGCCCTGTTCGTTCTCCTTTAAAACTTCTGATCCCGTTTCTTCCGTCATGGTTTTCCACGACCTCCTTCCAGTTTCTGCTGTCCTGACCGGGGATCAAACCCGTCCCGGCCGCTCGTGCTCAAAAACGCCGTCTATGATTGTACAGTCCACCTCAAGGGCGTGGATATCCATAGGGTCCATGGCCAGGATGTCCCCGGACAGGACTATCATGTCAGCGAGCTTACCTACCTCAAGGCTTCCCTTAATAGCCTCTTCGAAGGAGGAGTAGGCGCCGTTCCAGGTCGCTGCGCGAATCGCCTCAGGCACGGAGATTGCCTGGGTTTTGTCGCACTGGACATTCTGATTGCGGTCGTAGCGGTTTACGGCCCCGTCGATGGTGTGGATTCCCATGGGGCCCGACGGTGCGTCGCTGGACAGGGAGCATTTGATCCCCGCGTCCATCATACTCCGCAACGCCGCCATATAGGCGTTGCGCTCCCCGTAAAATTTCATGTAGTTGGCCCCGATAGCCTGGATCATGCCCGCGTTTACGGAGGGGCAGATGTTCATCCGGGCCATGCGGGCTATAAGGTCCGGGTCCGTCAGGGAGCAGTGCTCAATCCTGTGGCGCATCCGGCGGAATTTTTCCGGGTCCTTCCTGAAGCACCGTTCGTACCCTTCGATCATGAACTCCACGGCAAGGTCGCCGATGGCGTGGGCGGTGCACTGGCACTCCGCCTCCACGATTTTTTCAATGTACCGGGCCGTCTCCTCCCTCTCCCAGCCCCGCTCCCGCACCATGGACGGGTCGTGGGAGTAGGGCTCCCTGGTCGCGCAGGAAGGCACCCCCGAACCGCCGTCAATCATGAATTTGCAGGGTCCCACCCGGAACCGTTCGTCCCCCAGGCCGGACATGAAGCCCAGCTGGAGCCACAGGTCGTTCTCCCTCAGCGAATAGCTCTTGCCGAAGATGCTGTGGAGGGCCATGTTTACCCGGATTTTAAATTTACCCTCCCTGCAGAGCTTTTGCATAATGTGGTATGAAACCGGGCCGCATTCGCCCATATCGCCGATGGACGTTATCCCCGCCTCCAGGGCCCTGGCGTGAGACTTTATGGCCGCCCCTGCCTGCTGTTCCTCCGAATAGCCCACCATCCCCCACAGTTTAAAGTGAGTATGACC
>CAZXOD010000118.1:0-7271 GCA_964642285.1 uncultured Synergistaceae bacterium | reverse complement strand
CGCGCCGCTCCTGCAGGTGGAGGGCGCGGGCCTCCCGGCCCAGGCCTTGCTCGCTCGAGGCCAGGATCGGGCGCGCGATCCTGATGGAGAGCCACCGGTGGAAGACCTGCATCACCACGAGCTGCGAGGCGATCGCGATCGCGAGGAAGAAGTGGAACCGGACGGGGCGGAGCTCGGCCACCGGGATGAAGCGGTCGAGGGGTATATTCGGGAAGAACATGGCGAAGAGCATCAGGGCCAGGAGCACGAAGAGCACGCCGCCGAGCACCGCCGTGGGCCCCACGGTCGAGCGCCCCTCCGCTCGCCGCTCCTTCCGGCCCTGCAGCAGCGCGGTGAGCCATGCCGAGAAGTCGGATGAGAACGGCCGGAGGAAGAAGACCGCCAGGTAGTAGAGGATGGCCGGCAACGCGGCGGCGATTGCAATGTGGATGTAGGCGATGCCGATGAACTGGGACATGACAAAGGCGGCGGCGCCCATGATGGGGGGCATGAGCTGCCCTCCTGTGGACGCGGCGGCTTCCACTGCTGCGGCGAATTCAGACTTGTAGCCTATGCTCTTCATCAGAGGGATGGTGAAGGTTCCCGTAGTGACCACGTTTGCTACAGAACTTCCCGAGATGGTGCCGAAGAGCCCGCTTGCAAGCACCGCCACCTTGGCGGGGCCGCCCACGGTGTGCCCGGTGGCCGCCAGGGCCAGGTCGATGAAGAACTTGCCTAGGCCCGTTTTGTGCAGGAATGCGCCGAACAGGATGAAGAGGTAGACAAAAGTGGACGCCACTCCCAGGGGCGTGCCCAGGATTCCCTCGGTGGTGACGTACATGTGGGCTATTATCCGTTTAAGGCCGAAGCCCCGGTGACCGAACATGCCCGGGAAGTAGGGGCCCCAGTAAGCGTAGGCGAGGAAGACTATGGCCACCAGCGTTATAGGCAGTCCAACCACCCTTCTTGACGCCTCAAGCACAAGCAGTATGCAGATGGCGCCGAAGATAATGTCGTACTGGGTGGGAAGCCCTGCCCTCATCATAAGGTCCACGTACTCATACACTACGTAGGCTCCTACTGCCAGGCCCAGGACGGCAAGACCCACGTCGATAATCTGCATACCGTCTTTTCTCCAGCTCACCCTGGCGGGATAGAGAAGGTAGACCAGGACCAGCATAAAGGCCATGTGGATGGATCGTTGAATCTGAGCCTCAAACACCCCGAAAGCCGCCGTATAGAGCTGGAACAGGGAGAAGAGAATGCATATCGTCTTTACCAATTTCTCCCAGGCGGGGGTCAGACTTCTCGTGGTGGACTCTTTGTCGTATTTTTCCAGGATGCTTTCGACGTCCATAGTCTCGGACGCTTCTTCTGCAACTGAGGAGTCGATGGTCTCTCCATTTTGCTTAAATTCGCTGTCTGCCATAAAGCTTCCTCCTTAAGGAGATCGTCAAAAAAACGATAGAATATACGGCCGCCTCTCTCCGGTGAAATAGATAGGGCGTCCGGGTTTTTCATAATGGGTAAAGGGAATTTCTTTTCCTCCTGTCAGCAGGTGGAACTCGGCGAACCGGCCCACCCTGTAGACTGCCTCTCTCATGGGCCTGTTTATGCCGCGGATGCGCACCCACCCGTCCCCGGTCTCCATGGTCGCCCTTCCTTCAAGCAGAAAGGGGAGCCCCGCGCCAAAATCCTGATAAATTGTTTCCCTGACTTCGAGGCCCTGACGGGAATCCAGTCGGTACACCTCGATGACCGGAGTCTTTTGAACCGAATGGGTATATCTGACAGCAAAGCTCTCCCCCGGCGACATTAAAAATCTGTCCAGCAGACGCCCTCCTTCGGCCCTTAATGTAAGAAAATGAAGGGGCGAGCACAGGAGAATGGTCAGTACAAGGACAGAAAAGCAGATAAGGAGTATTGAAAGAGTTTTTTTCAGGGCAGGCCCTCCGGTTCATAGTGAAGAGGAGGCCCGGTTAAAGGCCTCCCCGTATAGATCGGGCTCAGGCTATTTAATAAGCCCGAACTCCTTGTAGAACTTCTCGGCGCCGGGGTGCAGGGGCGTGGAGATGCCGAAAAGGGCCTCGGTGATCTTGATGCTCTTGCCCTTGGCGTGGGCGTTTCCGATGGCCTCAAGATTCGAGAACATGGCCTTGGTTATGGTGTAAACCGTGTCCTCGGAAAGATCAGCCCTGGCCGCCAGGATGCACTGAACCGCCACCGTCTCCACGGGTCCTTCCATTCCGCGGTAGGAATCGGCAGGCAGAGTATCCTTGGCGAAGAAGGGGTACTTGGCGATCAGTTTGTCCCTCATTTCGCCTTCGATGGGAACGAAGATGATGTCCTGCAATGTGCTGATGTCCTGGATTGACGGATTGGGAACGCCGGTGGTGTAGATGAAGGCGTCCACGAGTCTGTCCTTGAAGTGGTCGGTGGTTTCGGCGTAGGAGATGAAGTGGGGTTTAAGATCGTCGTAGGTAAGGCCGTAGATGTCGAAGATCTGGCGGGCGTTAGCTTCGTTGCCGCTTCCGGGGGCGCCAACGGAGATGTTCTTGCCCTTGAATTCGGAGACGTCCTTAATTCCGCTCTCCTTTGACGCCACCATGTGAATTGTCTCGGGGTAGAGACGGGCGATAACTTTGATGCTGTCAATCTGTCTGCCCTTGAAGGCCTCTTCACCGTGGACGGCGTAGTGGGTCAGGTCGTTCTGCACCAGAATGAGGTCCACGTCGCCAAGGTCGAGAAGGTTGATGTTCTCCACAGAAGCGCCGGTGGCCTGGGCGGTAATGTTAACCTTGCCCTCGGAGTTGTCGCTGATGATCTGGGAGATGGCGCCGCCCAGGGGATAGTAGGTCCCGGCTGTGCCTCCGGTTCCCATGGTAAGCTGTTCCGCCGCGAATGCTGCCGATGCTGAAAATACCAGTACGAATGCGAACAACGCAATTGCTCTGAAGCTCTTTTTCATCAAAATCCCTCCTGGTGAATGATATGAACTTCCTTATCAATGCTAATTTGTTTCAGCCGTTTAGTCAACCTTCAGGGCCTTTTTGCCGAGTTAAACTTCTTATTTCTCTTTCCTGAGAACCTTTCCGGGGAGGTTTCCGCAGGTTCCTGAAGGACTTACAACTTCCGTGCCGTTGACGAAAACCCGGGAGACGCCTTCAGGGTACTGTTCCGGCTCCTCGTAGGTCGCCCTGTCTCCGATTGTATCAGGATTGAATAGGACCAGGTCCGCCCAGCCGTCCTCCCTGACGACGCCCCGGTCGGCAATGCCCAGGATTTTTGCCGGGAAGGAGGTTATTTTTCTTATCCCCTCCTGAAGGGTGAACACTCCCCTCTCCCGGACGTACTCCCGGACGAATTTCGGGTAGGATCCGTAAAGCCTTGGGTGGGGACGGCCTCCGTAGATGCCGTCGCTTCCCACGGTGGCGCGACGGTGGGAGAGGACTTTTCGCAGTACGTCCTCAGAGCCGTAGAAGCTTATCATGGTAACCGCAAGTTTTTCCTCCGCCAGCAGATCGCACACGGCGTCCACGGGATTTTTCCCCTGTTCGTCGGCTATGGCCTGGCAGGAGAGCCCTTCCATCCATTTGTTGCGGTCCAGCCTCACCGCCGTTACTATGATATTGTCCCAGCCCACGGAGATCTGGCGGTTGTGCCAGACGTCCAGCCCCAGGGCAAAGTCGGCGTGAATTTTCCTTCTGTAGGCGGAGTCTGTCAGATTCGCTATGAGGGCGTCGGTTCCCTCGTTGAAGGTCCAGGTGGGGAGGACCGCAGTCAGAGTAGTGCACCCGGCCAGGTAGGGGTATCTGTCCCAGGTGACCTCTCCCCCCTCGTCCAGGAATGCGTCGGCCTTGGCCAGTACTTCGTCCATGATGGGCCAGTTTACCCGGCCGTAGGCCTGGAGGTGGGAGACGTGAAGGCGGACCCCGGAGCGCCTCGATATCCCGCATATCTCGTCGAAGGACCGGGAGAGGTAGTAACCCTCATCCCGCTGGTGGACGACAAAAATACCGTCAAAAGCTGCCACTTCCCTGTTTAGCTCCGTCAGTTCCGATTCATCGGCATAGGGACAGGGAGGGTAGATGAGCCCCGATGAAAGGCCGAAGGCCCCCTCCTCCATGGCCTCCCGGACGAGGGCCCTCTGAATGTCCAGCTCCCGCTCTGTGGGAGGGCGTTCGTCCATGCCCATGGCTTCGATTCTGACCGGCCCCTGGCTTACCAGGGTCGCCACGTTGTTGGGAAGGCCCGTCTTTTCCAGGGCGGCCAGATACTCGCCGAAGGAACCCCAGGACCACTTTTCATCGTCAATTACTCCGTTAAGGCCAGAAAGTATGTCGGCCAGAAGCTTTCTGTTCTCCGGGGACACGGGGGCGGCCCCCAGGCCGTCCTGGCCGATGAGGTCCGTGGTGACCCCCTGGCGGATCTTGGCGTCAGGCTTTTTATCCCTGAGCAGCTCCAGATCCATATGGGTGTGCATGTCGATAAAGCCTGGGCTGAGGACCTGTCCCGATCCGTCGATGACTCTGGCCCCCTCGCCAAGGTCCGTTCCAATGCGGGCGATGCGGCCGTCCTTTACGGCTACGTCAGCGCTGAAAAGATCTCCGCCCGTGCCGTCGGCGATAAGCGCTCCCCTGATTACCAGATCAAACATATTGCCTTCCCCTCCCGCCGCCGGCTCTAACAGCCACGGTACTTGCCCTGTCGGCTGGTAAACGCCCCGCCTCTTGCCAGGGCCTCGGCCAGGCGCACTCCGGCGGATATGCCGTCCACCACCGGAATACCCAGGGCCTCCTGAAGCCTTTCGTCCAGCCCCGCCAGGCAGGCGCAGCCGAGGGTGATAACTTCTGCCCCGTCGCAGTCCCTGGCCAGTGCGGCCGCCTCACAGAGCTTGTCCTCCCGGGACTCTTCCCCGTCCATACAGATGGAGCGCACCGAGGCGCACCGGTCCTGGAAGCCGTAACGACGCACCAGCTCCCGTTTGGCCTGCACCGATCCTTCGGTGATCTGTATCACCGAGAATCGGGCCCCCAGGGGCAGGGCAAAGAGCATAGAGGCCTCCCCCGCACCTACCACGGGACTGTCGGTCATCTCCCGAAGCACGTCCAGGTTGGGGTCGCAGGTGCAGGCTATCACAAAACCGTCAGCGTCGCTGTGGCGGTTTACTAGCTCCATCATCCCGGGCGCGCAGAGGGCCTCGTCCCTGTGAGTCTCGATAAAGAGCGGCCCCCCTGGAGCATTTTCGCAGATTATCTCTGTGCCCGGAGAGGCGGCCCGCTTTGCGGACTCCTCTATCAGTCGGGTGAACTCTCTGTCAGAATTGGGGTTGATCACCAGTATTTTCATGGTCTCGCCTCCATGGGACAGTATTTGCCCCAGCCCGGCCTGTTGACTACCTTTTCCGGTGCGCCGTCATCGTAGACAAGCTCTCCCCGGACGAAGGTCTTAACTACACGGCCCTTGAAGGCTCTGCCGGTGAAGGGACTATGCTTCACCAGGTGCTGAAGGTCATTTTCCTCCAGGACCCATTCTTTTTCCGGATCCACAAGGACAACGTCGCCGTCTATGCCGGGCGCGAGGCTTCCCTTTCTGTGTGCCAGGCCGAAGAGTTCCGCCGGGCGCTCGGCCATAAGCTGAACAAGCCTCTGCCAGGATAGCCCTCTTTTTCGGCCCTCAGTCAGCACTACCGGGAACATGGTCTGGATTCCCGTGCAGCCCTCGGCCACTTTCCAGAAGTCGGACTCCACTTCCGTCTTTTTGGACAGGGGATGAGGGGAGTGGTCGCTCGCAATGATGTCCACAGTACCGTCGATAACCAGCTCCCACATCCGCTCCACCGCCTCCGCGGACCGTACGGGAGGGTCGCACTTGGCGAAGGCCCCTATGGCCACCAGGTCATCCTCGTTCATGCCAAGGTACTGAGGGCAAGTCTCCGCCGAGATGTTGTTCATCCCCTCGCCCCGGAGTCTTCTCATAAGCTCCATGCCTTCGGGGATGCTGACGTGGGCTATGTGTACCCTGCACCGGGGCGCCAGGGCGGCAAGGAAGAAGACTCTTTGCACCGCCTCCAGTTCCGAGTAGGGAGGGTGGGAGTCCAGGTAGGCCCGGGAGCCGTTTTTCCCTGCGGCCATAAGGTTGTCCACCAGATTCTGAATTAGTGTGTCGTTTTCTGCGTGAACCGACAGGATGCCTCCCGTTTTTTCAAGAGTTTTCATGGCCTCAAGGAGAGTGCCGTCGTCGGTCATGGGGTAGTTGGAGCAGCGGCAGGTGAAGGCCTTAAACGCCCCGGCCCCCTCCTTTACCATGGATTCGATATGATCCAGGTAGCCGGGAACCGCACCTCCGTAAAGGGCGTAGTCCACGTGGCTTGCCGCCCCGGAGGTCTCAATTTTCTCCCTGAGGAGCTCTGTCGTAAGGGTAGAGGGGTTTGACAGGGGCATGTCGATGAAAGTTGTAACCCCACCCGCCGCACAGGCCCGGCTGTAGGCGGTGAAGTTCTCCCGGTCGGGGTCTCCGTGGCCCGCGTGAGAATGGGCGTCGATAAGCCCGGGGAGTACCATGAGCCCTTTCGCATCTACGACGGTCCTGCCGCGGAGCTCCGTCCCCGCTCCGGCCACCGCGGCTACGAGCCCTCCGTTTATTCCGACTGAGCCGGTGAAGACGCCTCTCCCGGAGACAATTTCGCCCCCGGCTATTACAAGATCAAATTCCACTGCGCCGCCTCCCTTCCCATATTGAAAAGGCCGCCGGGGAACCGGCGGCCTGCTTTGCTACGCCGTTTCGTGAGCTATGATGTCCGCGAGTTTTTCCGGGTCGATGTTGCCCCCTGACAGCAGGAAGCAGATCTTCTCTCCCGGTTTGACTTTGAAGCTTCCGCCCAGGGCGGCCGCCACGCCCACGGACGCCGAGGGCTCCACCAGCAGCTTGCCCTTGAAGACTATCTCCATGAGAGCTTTGTAGATAAAGTCGTCAGAGGCGGGTACTATCTCGTCCACGTACTTGTCGATGAGAGGATAGTTGTTCTCCCCCGTAACGGTGATCATGAGGCCATCGGCAAGAGTGGGCCCCATCTCCACCTTCACGGGCTTGCCCGCCTTGCGGCTCTCGGCGTAGCGCTGAATGTTGGCGGGCTCCACTCCGATCACCCGCACGGTGGGGCGGGTCTCTTTAATGGCCGCCGCAACTCCCGCCAGGAGGCCCCCTCCGCCCAGGGGAACCACCACCGTATCGACGTCGGGGAGGTCCTCCATAATTTCAAGGCCCGTCGTACCCTGCCCTGAGATGAGCTC
>CAZXOD010000117.1:4905-7325 GCA_964642285.1 uncultured Synergistaceae bacterium | reverse complement strand
TATCGTTCCTATGTTTAAATGGGGCTTGGACCTCTCAAACTTTTCCTTTGCCATTTTATTCCCTCCTAAAATTTGCGTGTTTTTATTTTTTACGTCAGACCTGCAGGATTTTTTCCGCTATGTCCGCTGATACCGCCTCGTAGTGGTGGAACTGCATGGAGTAGGTAGCCCGTCCCGACGTCTTGCTGCGAAGGTCCGTCGCGTAGCCGAACATTTCGGCCAGGGGCACGAAGGACTTTACTACCCTTGTATTCATTCTGGTCTCCATTCCCTCGATGCGGCCCCTTCTGGAGGAGAGATCGCCGATAACGTCGCCGATATAGTCCTCCGGGGTTACTACTTCCACCGACATGACCGGTTCCATGAGAACGGGATCGGCCTGCCTCATGGCCTCCTTGAAACCCATGGAAGCCGCGATCCTGAAGGCCATCTCGGAGCTGTCGACCTCGTGGTAGCTTCCGTCCACCAGGGCGATCTTCAGCCCGATGACGGGATACCCGCCGAGAATGCCGTTGTTGAGCGCTTCTTCCAGGCCCTTTTCCACGGCGGCAATGTACTCTTTGGGCACTGCCCCGCCGACGATTTTATCTTCAAATTCATACCCCAGGCCTTCTTCG
Organism: uncultured Synergistaceae bacterium; assembly: GCA_964642285.1. Classification (GTDB taxonomy): domain Bacteria; phylum Synergistota; class Synergistia; order Synergistales; family Aminobacteriaceae; genus Aminivibrio. Next base: position 6,708 of record CAZXOD010000117.1, on the reverse strand, counting down.
AGAGGCTCCATCTCGAAGACCACGTGGCCGTACTGGCCCCTGCCTCCCGACTGGCGGACGTAGCGGCCTTCGGCCCTGGAAGCTTTTTTGATGGCCTCCCTGTAGGCGACCTGAGGCCGGCCTACCTTGACGTCCACCGCAAACTCTCTCTTGAGGCGGCCTACGATTATCTCCAGGTGAAGCTCTCCCATGCCCGAGATGATGGTCTGGGAGGTTTCTTCATCGGTCTTCACCTTGAAGGTGGGGTCTTCTTCCGCAAGAGCCGATAGACCCTTGGTGAGCTTGAGCTTGTCGTTTTTGGTCGCGGGCTCTACTGAGAGGGAGATTACCGGCTCAGGGAAGATCAGGTTTTCAAGAACGATGGGCTTATTCTCGTCGCAGAGGGTATCACCCGTCTTGGTCATCTTAAGCCCGGGGAGGGCGACGATCATGCCGGCGCCGACTTCGTCGAGCTCTTCTCTCTTGTTGGCGTGCATTCTGAGAATGCGGCCCACTCTCTCCCGGGATCCGGTGGTGGCGTTGAACACTGTTGAGCCTTTGGTCAGCCTGCCCGAATAAATCCTTACAAATACCAGGCGGCCCACAAAAGGGTCCACCATGATCTTGAAGGCCAGGCCCGCCAGAGGCTCTTCGCTGCTGCTTACCCTGACTTCCTCTTCGAGGGTGTCGGGATTTGTCCCCGTTACCGGAGGCAGATCCAGGGGGCTGGGCAGGTAGTCCACCACGGCGTCAAGAAGAGGCTGCACGCCCTTGTTTTTAAAGGCCGATCCGCAGATGACCGGGACAATCTTCAGGCCGACGGTGCCCGCCCTGATAGCTTTTTTAATGAGATCCGCCCCGACCTCCTCGCCCTCAAGATAGAGGCTCATGATCTCCTCGTCGTAGTCGGCCAGCATCTCTATCATGGAGTCCCTGGCCGCCTTCGCTTCCTCTTCGAGGTGGGAGGGGACGGCAATTACTCTGGGCTCAGTGCCGAGGTCGTCCGTGTACTGAACTCCCATGAAGTTCACAAGGTCGATAAGGCCGGCAAACCCGTCCTCGGCGCCAATGGGAATCTGGATGGGCACGGGCTTTGTGCCAAGCTTTTCCCTGATCTCCCGGACTACGTTATAAAAATCAGCGCCCACCCGGTCCATCTTGTTGATAAAGGCGACTCTCGGAACATGGTACTTGTCCGCCTGGCGCCATACGGTCTCAGACTGGGGCTCGACTCCGCCCACGGCGCAGAATACGGCCACAGCGCCGTCCAGGACCCTCATGGACCTTTCCACTTCCACCGTAAAGTCCACGTGGCCGGGCGTATCAATAATATTGACGAAATGATCGGCCCAGATACAGGTTGTGGCCGCGGAGGTTATGGTTATCCCCCGCTCCTTCTCCTGCTCCATCCAGTCCATGGTGGCGGCGCCTTCATGGGTTTCGCCCATTTTATAGTTTCTTCCGGTGTAGAAAAGAATACGCTCGGTGGTGGTCGTCTTGCCCGCGTCGATGTGGGCCGCGATCCCGATGTTTCGTATTCTTTTCATTTCAAGAGTTTGCATGGTTGCCACAAAACCTCGTTTCCATCAGTTTGAAATGGAAAGGCCTCCGCTCCGTCGCTTCTACCAGCGGTAGTGAGCGAACGCGCGGTTGGCCTCCGCCATCTTGTGAGTATCTTCTTTTCTCTTTATGGAGCTGCCCTCGCCCTTATAGGCGTCCATGAACTCCCTGGCCAGTCTTTCGGCCATGGGAATTCCCTTCTTTCCCCTGGCGTAGCTGAGAATCCAGCGGATGGTGAGTACCTGGGCCCTCTCGGGAGGAACC
>CAZXOD010000117.1:0-4895 GCA_964642285.1 uncultured Synergistaceae bacterium | reverse complement strand
CTGGTAGGTTGCGCCGCCCACCCTGCGGGGACGCACTTCAACCAGGGGACGAACATTGTCCATGGCCTTGGTGAACACTTCGAAAGGCTCTACGCTGAGCTTCTCTCCGGCAATATCCAGGGCCCTGTACATAATCTTTTCGGCGACACTCTTCTTCCCCTGTCGCATAAGGCTGTTGATGAACTTTGTTAGCGCTGTGCTGCCGAATCTTGTATCAGGCAGGCTTTGTCTTTTCTTGACATGCCCCTTCCGCGGCATAGGTCAACCCCTCCTCAAAACTATGCTGACGCCCAAAACCCTATTTGGGCTTTCTGGCGCCGTACTTGGAACGGGATTTCTTGCGATTTTCCACTCCCCCGCAGTCAAGGGCGCCCCTGATGATATGGTAGCGCACGCCGGGCAAGTCCTTCACGCGGCCTCCCCTTACCAGGACCACGGAGTGTTCCTGCAGGTTGTGGCCTATCCCTGGAATATAGGACGTCACCTCGATGCCGTTGGTGAGACGGACACGGGCGACCTTCCTCAGAGCAGAGTTGGGCTTCTTTGGCGTTACAGTGTACACCCTGGTGCATACTCCTCTCCTGGCAGGGTTTCCCTGCAGGGCGGGGGCGTATGTCTTCTGCTTTTTGTCCTGGCGGCCGTGCCGGATAAGCTGGTTGATTGTAGGCACTCAATTTCCTCCTTCCATATTTTTTTCATTCCAGGGGCCCCTCGGCCCCGGATCTGCAAATTCCCGCCACGGACGCGCCGCGGCTTATGGCGCAGGCCCTCCCAAGCCGGATCATATCTTCGGCCAGCTCGACAGGTATGCCCTGCCGCCGGGCCTCCGCCTCGATGGGAGCGACGAGGGCTTCATCTGCGTCCCTGGCTATGAAAAGCTTCTTAAGCCCGCCTGTTTCAAGCTTCCGCCTTATCTGGCGGACTCCCGTTATTCGTTCGGGAACTGCCAGCTCGTTTAAAGGCAAAAAAATCCCTCCTGTGCGAAAGCACCAAGGAATGATAGCAAAGAGGCGGGATTTGTGTCAAGTCCCTTTTCCGGGCAAAGGCCAAAAGGCCGGCCCATCCCGCCTCTTCCGCCGTTAATTTATTCCCCGCTCAGTTCTTTCTCTTCCGCTGCGGGCGGCCTGACTTCCGCGACCCGAAGGGCCCTGAACTTCTCCGACCCCGTACCGGCGGGGATCAGGTGGCCGATGATGACGTTCTCCTTCAGGCCTTCCAGGGGATCTATCTCGCCCCTGACGGCGGCCTGGGCCAGCACCTGGGCGGTCTGCTGGAAGGAGGCCGCGCTAAGGAAGCTGTCCGTGGCCAGGGCCGCCTTGGTGATGCCGTGGATAAAGGGCTTCACCCTTGGAGCCTCTCTCAGCTTGCGCACGAAGGTCACCCGCGCCGTTATGATTTTCTCGTCCTTCCGGGAAGCGCCCGTGGGACGGACCACTATTTCCTTTATTTCAGCATTCGCCGCGATGGCCTCCGTAACTTCCTTGCCCGCCTTGTCGCCGGGGTTCGCGAGCGTCTCCCCGTCTCCATTCACTATGGGCTCCAGCAAAATCCTGTCGGCAACTCTTGAGGCGAGTATATCCTTTAAAATCGTGTCTCTGGAGTAGATCTCCCCCTCGATTTCAAAGGCGGAGACGGCGCCGTCAAGGATCTTTTTTATTATGGACGCGTCCACAAACTGGGGTATATGGGCAAGGGCGTAGCCCTCCCCGTCCAGGGCCTGGGTGAGGGGCCTGCCCCACTTGTCCTTAAGGCTCTCCTCCATAAGATCGGTCAGGTTTACCCTGTCCACGGAGTGCCATAAGGTCACCGACGGGATGTCGAGTTCCCTGCACAGTTCCGCTTCCTTCCCGGTGAAGGCGGTGTCCTTCTTAGCTATTACCTCGCCGCCGGCCAAGATGTCCTCGGCCAGGTAGGCGGCGTCCGTCAGCTTGTCCAGGGTTGCGCCGTCGCGAATGCGGATTACTGCCGGATCTCCGGAGGTTATGATGCCCAGCTGCCCCAGAGTAAGGCGGGTGCCGGCGGGAATCTCCTTTCCGTCGGGGGACGAGAAGGGTGTTATCAGGTCCATGCCCTCCATCTGCTTTCGGAAGGCCGCCTCTCCCACTATGACGTTGACAGGGTTTCCTTCATCATCCTCCACCAGCGCGGAGGAGATCATCATGCCGGGCCTGAGGATCATTCTTATGGCCTCTTCCTCCAGGGGGGCGCCGATGAATTCTGCCATGATGTCGCTTCCCTTTTTGGTGGCGACGTCCAGCAGGGTGCGGCCGGAGAAGATGCGCACCGCCTCTGCGATGTTCTCCTCGTTTTCCTTTTCTATCAGGGCGGCCTCCGCGTCGATCTCGTCAGTCCAGACGAGGTCGCCGGCCACAAAGGAGGTGTCGCCCTCCTCGTCGATTTTCACCCGGTTCACGGGGGCCACCTTGCGAAGGATTACTTCTATATGCTTGTTGTTTATGGAAACGCCCTGGGAGCGGTAGACCTCCTGGATTTCGTCCACAAGAGCCCGCCGCACCGCCTCTATGCCTTCCACCTCGAGGAGCTGCTGGGGATCTACGCTGCCCTCGGTGAGCTTGTCGCTCTTTCTGACATCGTCCCCTTCTTCCACGAGGAGATTTTGGCCTATGGGGATGTTGTGGGTGATTTTCTCTTCCGTCTCGCCCTCTCCGGAGACGATGGTCACCCTTCTCTTGCCCTCCATATGGCGCACTTCGGCCACATGGCCGTCAAGGCCCGCCAGGAAGGCTACTTTCTTAGGCCTTCTGGCCTCGAAGAGCTGCTCGATTCTGGGAAGGCCCTGGGTAATGTCCTCTCCCGTAAGACGGACTCCCCCGGTGTGGAAGGTGCGCATGGTGAGCTGGGTTCCCGGCTCGCCGATGGACTGGGCTGCCACGACGCCCACCGCCTCGCCCATGGGGACTTCCTTCCTGGTAGCAAGGTCCATGCCGTAGCAGGCCTGGCATATGCCGTGACGAAGGCGGCAGGTGAGGGGGCTCCGGACCCAGACGGATTCTATCCCGGCGTCCTCAATGCGCCTCGCCTCATTGGACAGTATGCACTGGCCCGCCCTGACGATAACTTCGCCGGTGGCGGGATTGAGGATGTCCGCGAGGGCATTTCTGCCCTCGATTCTCTCGGAGAGGCGGATCATTATCTTGTCATCCTGCTTCAGGGGCTCTATGCAGACACCCCTTTCGGAGCCGCAGTCCGCTTCGGTGATGATGAGATCCTGGGCCACGTCCACAAGCCGCCTCGTCAGGTAGCCCGACTTGGCGGTGCGGAGGGCGGTGTCAACCAGGCCCTTCCGGGCGCCGTGAGTGGAGATGAAGAACTCCAGCATGCTCATGCCTTCCCGGAAGTTTGCGGTGATGGGATAGTCGATTATCCGTCCCGAGGGGTCGGACATGAGGCCCCGGATTCCGGCCATCTGTCCCATCTGGCTCCTGCTTCCCCTGGCGCCGCTGTCCACCATCATGCGGATGGAGTTGGTGCGGTCCATGTGGTTGACTATATTTTCAGCAATAACCCTGGACTTTTCGGACCAGAGGCTCTCCTTCTGGAACAGGTACTCGTCCTGGGTGAGGATGCCCATCTCGTACTCCGCCTTGAGCTCGTCGTCGTCATGGGTGGCCTCCTCGGTAAGCCGCTTTTTCTCCGGAGGGATGATGATGGACTTCACCCCGAAGCTGATGCCGCTCAAGGTCGCCCACCGGTAGCCCAGGGCCTTGATGTCGTCCAGCATCTTCACCATGGAGACTCTGTCCACCATGTCGTAGGCCTTGTCAAGAATGTGGCCGAGCTCCCTCTTGTCGAGCTGCTTGTTTATGAACTGCAGGCCCTCGGGAAGGATGTTGTTGAAGAGTACCCGCCCCGGCGAGGTGATAAGCCACTTCTCCTCTCCCTCCCAGGAGGGATCCCGGATGAGCTTTATGCGGCTGTCCACCTTGACCGCGCCGTGGTTAAAGGCAATCAGCGCGTCGTCTATGCCCGAATAGTGGGGAAGCCTCTCTCCCTCTTCTTCGTCCTTCATGTCGGTGAGACAGTAGATTCCCAGGACTATGTCCTGGGTGGGGGTCATTACGGGCCGGCCGCTGGCAGGGGAGAGCAGGTTGTTGGCAGAGAGCATGAGCAGCCGGGCCTCTGCCTGGGACTCGATGGACAGGGGCACGTGAACCGCCATCTGGTCGCCGTCGAAGTCGGCGTTGAAGGCGGTGCAGACCATGGGGTGCAGCCGGATGGCCTTGCCCTCCATGAGAACCGGCTCGAAGGCCTGGATTCCCAGTCTGTGAAGGGTAGGCGCTCGGTTGAGCATTACGGGGTGGTCCTTGATGATCTCTTCAAGGATTCCCCAGATCTCCTCCCGGCCCCGCTCAATAAGGCGCTTGGCGTTCTTTACGTTGGGGGCGAGCCCCCGCTCCACCAGCTGCCTGATTACAAAGGGCTTGAACAGCTCCAGGGCCATCTGCTTGGGAAGGCCGCACTGGTATATCTTGAGCTGGGGGCCGATGACTATGACTGAACGGCCCGAGTAGTCCACCCGCTTGCCCAGCAGGTTCTGGCGAAAACGGCCCTTCTTGCCCCGGAGGAGGTCGGTAAGGCTCTTGAGGGGTCTGTTCCCCGCCCCAAGCACCGCCTTGCCCATGCGGCCGTTGTCGATGAGGGCGTCCACCGCCTCCTGGAGCATGCGCTTCTCATTGCGTATTATTATCTCGGGAGCCTTGAGCTCCTGAAGTTTTTTAAGTCTGTTGTTGCGGTTTATGACCCTCCGGTAGAGGTCGTTGAGGTCGGAGGTGGCAAACCTGCCGCCGTCAAGCTGCACCATGGGGCGCAGGTCGGGCGGGATGACGGGCAGCACTTCCAGGATCATGGACTTGGCCGCCGACTTGCTCTTGCGG
>CAZXOD010000116.1:0-7373 GCA_964642285.1 uncultured Synergistaceae bacterium | reverse complement strand
TTCCCGGGGGGATGTTCTTTACAAGGCCGATATGGAGAGGGGGAAACTCCGCTATCTGCCTGGCGCGGCGCAGAATTTTCCACAGAATGTTCTCGCCCCTTACTTCTTCCCCCGAGAGGGTGAGTTGATTTCTGACATTATGACCATATTGAGGCGTAATTGTCAATGATTCCAGGGCTGAAATACGAAAAAAAACAGACCTGATCTCGTGGAAACCGTCGGGCCTCTTCCCCGTCACCCGTAAGGAGATATTCAGCTTGGCGCAGGACCGGATAAAAAACATCTTGGTTCCTCCTTGCCCACAGAATGCGCAAAAGCCCCGCCGCAGCTGCGTCGGGGCTTTTGCGCTAAAGTTTTGTCAGGGATCAGTGCCTGTTTCCGGAAAGAAGCTCCAGTTCAACCTCCCGGGTCAAAAGCTCCGCATAGCTGAAGGAAACTTTGCTATCCTGAGATTCGACGTAAAGAGTAAACAGGTTCGGATAGGTCTCAAGGATTACCCCCTGGCGTTCCTCCACTTTGCGGCGACCTTTGGCTGTTCTGTAGCGGACTTTCAATCCCTTGTAGAGCGAAATCTGTTCGCGGATCGAAGAAATTGTAGCCATTCGGGTCACTCCCAACATAATACATGTTATATGAATCTTACCATAAATATGAAAAAATATCAAATATCACGGCGAGCCTTGCAGCTGCCCCCTCCGGCTTCGGTATAAGGGTTGCGGCCGGGTTGAGACCGGAGTTTGCCGCCTCAGGGGGAAACTACAGATTTGGGAAGTCTTGAGGCCATAAGCACCCTTTTTTCCCCGGCTCTTCGCGTGTACCCCTTCGCGTCCAGATATTCAAGGAGGGGCAGGATAAACTTTCTTGAGCTGTTCGTTATGTCCCTCACCCTGGCGATAGTAATGCCCTCCTTCTCCTGGAGCAGAATTCGCAGAAGGTCGTTCTCCACCTCGGATGAGAGGAGGAATTCGCCGGATACTATGGAGATCAGCCCCGTCTCCCTCATACCCTTGAGGAGGGTAGAAAACTCCCTTTCTCCAATGGGGACGGCTTCTTTGGCCTCGGAAATAAGGGGGGGCTGAAACCCTCTCTCCCGACAAAAGGCCAGGACGAGGGATGAGTGCCTTTCAAAGGCCTCGTCGTCTCTAGGCTCGAAGCCGCTCAGGCGGAGAAGACCCTCTTCGGTCCTGATCACCGAGCCTCCGGCGGCAAGGGCCTCAAGAAAGGCCTTGGCGGTCCTGGGTTCGAAAGCCTTGAGGGCGGAGAGGGCGGTTTCATCGGCTGGGGCCCCCTTCTGGGAGGGGTAGGCTTCGTGATAGGCACCCAGGAAGGATTCCACGGCGTCCGCCAGCTTCTGAAAACCTTCCCGGGAAAGAAGGAGCTTTCTTTCCCCCTGAAGAAAGACAGCTTTTTCCGCCCGCCTGAGATTTTCGGCAAGACGGGCCGCATCAGCCTGGGTCTCCTGAATATACAGGCCGCCGTCGGCCAGGTCGAGCATGGAGAAAGATTCCGCCAGGGCCAGAAGCCGCTCTTCGGGGCCCCTGGCGGCGGCCAGGGAGCGAATTCTGTCCGTGCAGATCTTTCTGGCCTTTCTTCCCCTGGGCTTGACTCCGTAGGGGAAGAGCACTCTGCCTCCGCCGATGGTCTCCAGGGGGCTGTACTTTCTCAGGACAAACCGCTGGTCCACGAGGCAGACAATATCCTCCTCGGCCACGATCTGGGCGGCCCTGGTCTCGCCCGGCTGAAGGAAGGCGCTCTCTAGAAGGGCTACTCTCGCCACTACGTCGGACGTGCCTACGTGCAGCCGAACCCTCTGCCAGTGACGGATGGGATCTGCCGCGGACTCAAGAAGGGTCAGCTCGCATTCGAAACAACGGGTGGCCCCGTAAACTCCCTTCGCGCACAGGACATCCCCTCTGGCGAGATCTTCCGGGGAGATCCCCGAAACGCTCACAGCGACCCTCTGCCCCGCCCGGGCCGACTGGACTCCGGAGCCGTGCACCTGAACGCTTCGCACCCTTCCCTCCCTTCCGGAGGGAAGGACCGCCGAATCCATTCCCGCGGAGATCTCGCCCCTGTAGGCGGTGCCGGTGACAACGGCGCCGAAGCCCGCCACTGGGAAGGACCTGTCGATGGGAAGATAGAAGGGCCCTCTTCTGGGCCTGGGCTCTATCCTGTCCACAAGGCGGGACAGCTCATCCTTCAGGTTCTGCAGGTTCTCCCCTGTCTTTGCGGAGACGGTGACCATCGCCTTTCCCTCCAGGAAGGAACCCTTCAGAAAATCGTTTATGTCCTCCAGCACCAGCTCCAGGAAGTCCTCCTCCACGGAGTCGGTCTTTGTTACGGCCACCAGGCCGTCCTTTATCCCGAGGAGCTTTAAGATCTCCAGGTGCTCCCTGGTCTGGGGCATAACCCCCTCGTCCGCCGCCACGACCAGGAGAACGCCGTCCACTCCTGACGCGCCCGCCACCATCTGCCGGATAAATTTTTCGTGGCCAGGTACGTCCACGATGCTTATCACCCTGCCGTCGTCAAGGACCAGGGGCGCAAAGCCCAGCTCGATAGTTATCCCCCGCTTCTTCTCCTCGCCCAGCCTGTCGCAGTCCAGGCCGGTGAGGGCCTTTACCAGGGTGGTCTTGCCGTGGTCGATATGGCCCGCCGTGCCGAGGACAAGGGAAATTTCCCTGGTCTCCATAGCTCTACTCCTTCTCCGCGATTTCCGCGAAGGCCCCGCAGATTATTTGATCGTCTCCCGGGAGAAGGGTGCGGACATGAATCAGGACCATGTTCTCTCTGGCGCCGGCGATTACGGGAAAGGAGGCGTTTCTGAGGTCCGACAGCAGGGCGCCGGCGCTCCTGCCTGCAGGCGGAGCAACCGCCGCCGCCCAGCCCGGAAGCTTTTCCGCCGGAAAGGCCCCCCCTCCGACGGCGTCGTCCGCCTCTACCACGGAGACGGCCTCCGGGGGCAGGATTTTTTTTAGTTTTGCCGCCAGCCTGCCGGCTTTTCTTCTTAAACTCTCCCCCGGCTCGTTCAGCATGGCCAGGGTAGGTATCTCCAGGCTTCTTCCCGAAAGATAGAGCCGCAGGGTCGCCTCGAAGGCCGCCAGGGTCATCTTGTCCACCCTGAGGGCCCTGAGCAGCGGATAGCTTCTGAGTCGGTCAATAAGTTCTTTTTTTCCCGCCAGAACGCCTATCTGGGGACCGCCCAGCATCTTGTCGCCGGAGAAGCTAACCAGGTCCACTCCCTCGGCCAGACACCGGGACACGGTGGGCTCCCCCCTCAGGCCCATGGATTCAAGGTCGATAAGGGCTCCACTCCCGAGGTCCTCCAAAAAGAGCAGCCCCTTCTCCCGGGCCAGGGCGGCAAGCTCCTCCCTGGAAACGGATGCGGTGAAGCCCTCCATTCTAAAGTTGGACGGGTGGACTTTAAGGAGGGCGGCAGTGTTTTCGGTCACGCCGCTGCGATAGTCCTTCAGGTGGGTTCTGTTGGTGGCCCCCACTTCCGAAAGTCTCGCCCCGGAAAAGGCCATGATGTCGGGGATCCGGAAGGAACCCCCTATCTCCACCAGCTCTCCCCGGGACACGACCACTTCCCTGCCCGAGCACAGGCCCGCCAGCATCAGCAGAACCGCTCCGGCGTTGTTGTTCACCACCAGAGCCGCCTCGGCGTCCGTAGCCTCTTTAATAAGCCATTCCACGTGGTCGCTTCTGTGGCCCCGGGAGCCCCCGGAGAGATCGTACTCCAGGGTGCTGTATCTGCCCGCCGCTGCGCTGACGGCCCTGATAGCCTCCTGAGAAAGACAGGACCTTCCCAGGTTGGTATGGATAACCACTCCCGTGCCATTTACTACGGGCCGGAGAGAACCCCGGGCTCTCTCCGTCAAAATCGGAAAGGCTATGCTGAAAACTGAATCCGCTGAGGGTTCAAGGTCCTCGCCCGCCAGAATTTTCCTCCTGAGGGAGGCGACTGCCTCGCCCAGCGTCTTTTTCACCGTCTCCCTGCCCAGAACCTTTGTGAAGGGCTCCGCCGCTGGCATGTCCAACAGAAGATCCATGGCCGGAAGGGAGCGGAGTTTATTTTGTTCCGCAGAATTAGTCGTCATGGCGTCAACATCACCTCTGGGGAATATGAATTATAAAATAACCGCCCGGACTATTTTAAAGAAGAAAAAGAGCGGCTTTGCTCTGTCCTCTATTCTACCCTATAATAACAGGCTGAACGGCACAAAAAACCGACTGGACAGGAGGACAATTATGGCTGCAATCGACGCGAGGGGCAGAAACTGTCCCCAGCCTGTAATGATGACAAAAGTCTGCGTTGACGCCGGAGAACGGGAGATCGAAGTGCTTCTTGACAATGCCGTATCCGCATCCAACGTGCAGCGTTTTCTGGAGAAACACGGCTACCGGATAAGGATGATGGACCAGGAGGGAACAATTATCGTCCGGGGAACGAAAGAAGAGGGTCTTCCGGCGGCCGCAGAGAAAGGCAAGTCCGCCCCGCAGCTCGCGAAAGCTGAAGAGACAGGGGTGGAACCAGCTTCTCCCCGCGGAACTGCCATCCTCGTCACCAAGGCCACCATGGGCGGCGAGGACGCCATGCTGGGAGAAATTCTGACAAAGAGCTTCCTGGGCACCCTTGCCGAGCTCTCCGACCCTCCGGGAGTAATAGCCCTGATGAACGAGGGAGTGAAGCTGGCCCTGAAGAGCACCTCCTCCTGCGATCATCTTCTGACGCTCGAGGGAAAAGGAGTAAAAATTCTGGTCTGCGGGACCTGCACCAATCACTTCGGCATCTCCGCCGACATAGGAGCGGGGATAATCTCAAATATGTTCGAGATTACGAGCGCCCTGCTGGAATCAGAAAAAATCCTCAGCCTGTAAAGTCTTCCGCCTCATCCTCTCCCCTCGGGGGGAGGCAGGACAGAAGATACTCCGTCAGGAAGAAGAGGGCCTCGGCAGCGCTCCTGTCAGGAGTAAGAAAGGCGAGCGCCCTCTCCTCCGCCGGAAGATAGGCCACCTTTACGTCGTCGTCGAAATGGTCCTGGGCCGCCAGGTGCAGATCCTCGTCGAAGAGGACCATCCAGCCGGGGGTGGTTATGCCCACCAGGGTCCAGTCCCTGCCCGGGTATGTTTTGTCTATGACGCCGCTGAAGCTTTTGCCGGGGACAGCCGCCATATGGCGGCTTATCCATCCGGCCCTCTCCTCCATGGAGTCCGCGGCAACGAGAAGAAATCCTCCCTCGCCCTCCAGGGAGACATATATCCTGGAGAGGGGCAGCAGGGATCCTCCGGCCGGGGAGCCCGCCAGCGTTTCGCCCTCAATGAATGAAAGACCTCCCCGAAGGGAGTCAGCCACATCCACCGGATACCCTTTGACGGATCTTGCCGGCGCGAACCGGGACAAGGCCGTAAGCACGTCCTCCACCAGGCCGTCCTCTCCCGGGCCAAACCTTATTAATCCATATTCCACGACAGGGTGGCTCCTTTCATGTTCGTCAGATTAAGGCGCTCCAGATTGCGTTTGCCACCCTCATTCCCTTTTTTGTGAGGGAGAGGCTCCCGGATTCCTCCAGATAACAGTCCCGGGGAACTTCGCGCCTGAAAGTGTCCCGGATCTCCTCAAGGACGCCGCCGCCAAACTGCCCGGCAAACTCCCGGTACGAAATGCCGCTTTTTCTCCTCAGCATGAGCACCGCCGCCTCCCTGGCAGCCTTTTCTCCCGTAACCCGCTCCGCCTCCGCCGCCCCGCCGCCCCGCTCCCTCACGAAAGCGGCGTAGAGGGCCAGGTCGGACTCGTTTTTATACCGGACGCCCCCTAAAAATCCCCAGGCGCCGGCGCCTAGCCCGAGCACTGGACTTCTGCTCCAGTACGCCCCGTTATGGCGGCTGCTGCGGCCGGGAAGGGAAAAGTTCGCAATCTCATACTGGATAAAGCCTTTTTGCGGAAGATACCACTGACTCCACCTATAGAGGGGGTACCCGTCCGCCAGGCCTGTCGGTGGGGAGGCTCTCCACTCGCACCCCTCCTCGATGGTCAGCTGGTAGAGGGACAGGTGGTCGGCTCCGAGGCTCAGCGCCTTTTTTACCGACGAGGCCCACGAGCGAAGGGTCTGCCCCTCCAGGCCGAACATAAGGTCAACTCCGACTGAGAAGCCCTTCTCCACCGCTCTGGAAACAGCCTCTTCCGCCCCCCGGGCGTCATGGGGGCGGCAAAGCAGGCGCAGTTCATCATCCCGAAAGCTCTGAACCCCAATGCTTACCCTGGTTACGCCCTTTTCCCTCCAAACCCTGCCGTGATCCTCCGTGAAGGATTCAGGGTTCGCCTCCGCGGTAATCTCGGCATGGGCGGAGATATTCAGGTTTGCCCTGCAAAAGGAGAGAAGGCCGTCCCACTGAACCGGGGAGAGCAGGGTGGGGGTGCCGCCGCCGAAATACAGGGTATGGGCCTCGCCTGTCGCCGGGATGAAATCCCGGTAGAAGAGGATCTCCTCTTTCAGGCTGTCCAGGTATTTTTCTATGGACGCTTCCGCCGCGGGCACGCTGAAAAAAGAGCAGTAGGGGCACTTGCGCAGGCAAAAGGGTATGTGGACATAGACCGAGAAGGGCTCCTCCAGCCTGCCAAGATAAGAAGCTATCTCTGACGGGAGAGAGGTGCTACTCGTCATCCTCTTCGGACTGCAGGAAGGCCAGGAAGGCCTCCTGGGGGATTGAAACCCTTCCTATCTGCTTCATCCGCTTTTTGCCTTCCTTCTGCTTTTCCAGGAGCTTTCTCTTTCTGGAGATATCCCCTCCGTAGCACTTGGCCAGCACGTCCTTGCGGAGGGCCTTTACGTTCTGCCGGACGATCACTTTCTTGCCGATGGACGCCTGGATGGGCACTTCGAAAAGCTGGCTTGGAATCAGCTCCTTAAGTTTTCTCGCCGCAGCCTGGCCCCTGTGGTAAGCGGCGTCCCTGTGGCATATGAAGGAGAAGGCGTCCGCCGCCTCGCCGCTCACCAGCACGTCCACCCTCACAAGATCCGCGGGCTTCAGGCCGATGTACTCGTAGTCCAGGGAGGCGTATCCCCTGGTCTGGGACTTCAGTTTGTCGTGAAAGTCTATGATGAACTCCGCCAGGGGCAGCTCGTAAACGATTCTTACCCTGTCGGGGGCCAGGTAGTCCATGGATACGTAGACTCCCCTCCGGTCCTGGCACAGCTGCATCACCTTGCCCACATACTCGGTAGGGACGAAGAGGGATATCTTTATTACCGGCTCGCTGACCTCCTCGATCTCGCCGACCTCGGGGAAGTCGGAAGGCCTGTGGGCTTCTATGACCTCCCCGCTTTTGGTCTTTACCTCGTAGATAACGTTGGGGGCGGTGGCCACCAGCT
>CAZXOD010000115.1:0-7418 GCA_964642285.1 uncultured Synergistaceae bacterium | reverse complement strand
GGTCTGCCGGGATACTATTGCCCGCAAGACAATCTCTCTTCCCCGGCGTGAAAAATGATACATTCCAGGTCGTTACTATTTCCGTGATGGCGCTGTACGCATTAGCTGCGTCGGGGCCGGAAATGGAGCTGAAGAGAGCAGAGCTGAGGGCGGCTATCTTGAGGGCCCGACCGAGACGGATCACATCGGTCTGGTTTTCGAACTGCATCACGGCAGAAGCGAATCTGCCCACCGAGAAGGCGAACATGTCAAGATGGTCGCAGGCCTGAAGATCGGCGCCGGAATATGAAGCGTACTCCACGAAGTACTTTCTTGCTATAAAATAGATGTGCTGGGTGTACTGTTTCGCCATGATGAGTGTGTTACCGGCTTTTTCTCTGAAGGTGGGGTCGCTGGCCTTCTGTAATCCGATGTTTTTATTTTAAAGGTGTTTTAACATTGAAAGGAGTGTTTCTCATGGGTTTTCACCCTTTTTTTTCCGCTGAGAATTCCCCTGGCCGGGAAAAAATTCCCCTCAGAAGCGAAATCCCCGCCGAAATGACCTGGAATCTGGACGCCATCTTTAATTCGGAAGAGGATTGGGAAAAGGCGTTCGAGCTTCTGAAGTCCGAGATGGATGAGCCGTCCTCTTTCAGAGGGAGGCTTTTCGAATCCCCCGCCGCGCTGCTTGAGTTTTTAAAAATGGAGGACCGGATTTCAGAAAGGCTTGGAAAGGTTTACTCCTACGCCCTTATGAAAAGCCATGAGGATACGGGGAAAACCTCAGAGCAGGCCAGAGCCGACAGAGCCGGCGGCGTTCTGGCCTCCTGGGGCGCCGCCCTCTCTTTCTACCGGCCCGAGGTGCTGGCCGCGGGGAAGGAAAAAGTAGCGGCGACCCTGTCCAGCCTGCCGGAACTAGAGGTCTACCGACACCATTTTGAGGACCTCCTCAGGACCGAGGACCACGTCCTCTCTCAGGGAGAGGAGGAGATCCTGGCCAGGGCGTCGGAGCCGGCCCAGACGCCGGAAAACGCCTTCTCCCTTCTCACCAACGCCGATATGAAGTTTCCCTTCATCACTGATGAAAAAGGGCGGGAGACCGAGCTGACCGAGGAGAGATACTACCTGCTCAGCCGCTCCAGAGATCGCAGAGTCAGAAAGGACGCCTTCGACGGCCTTTTTTCCACCTACGGCAAGTTTCGCAACACTCTGGCCGCCCTTTACTCAGGCAGCGTAAAGTCGGACCTGTTCTTCGCCCGCACGAGGAAGTATCCCTCCGCCCTGGAGGCGTCCCTCCACGGGGACAATATCGGGCCTGAGGTCTATTCCACCGTGGTGGATACGGTAAACCGGAACCTGGACGCCCTCCACGACTATATGGCCCTGCGCAAAAAGGCCCTGGGCCTGGACGAGCTGCGCATGTACGACCTGAACGTCCCCCTGGCGGACGAGCCCGACGCCCCCATTCCCTATGAAGAAGGGGTTGAGATGGTGGTTCAGAGCCTCGCGCCCCTGGGGCCGGAGTACTCCAGGGCCCTTAAGGAGGGGTTCTCCTCCCGGTGGATCGACGTTTACGAAAATCAGGGCAAAAGAAAGGGCGCCTATTCGTGGGGAAGCTATGGGACTCATCCCTACGTTCTGCTCAATTACAACGGAACCCTCAGGGATGTCTTCACCATTGCCCACGAGATGGGGCACTCTCTACACACCTGGTTTTCCCACAGGACCCAGCCCAAGGTGTACGCGGACTACACCATCTTCCTGGCGGAGGTGGCCTCCACCACCAACGAGGCCCTGCTGCTGGAGCATCTACTGAACAAGGCGTCAAAGGAAGAGAAGATTTTTCTGCTAAACCACTATCTTGACCAGGTGAGGACCACCGTCTTCAGACAGACCATGTTCGCCGAGTTTGAAAGAGATGCCCACGAAATGGTGCAGAAAGGCGGAGCTCTCACCGCGGAACATATGTGCGGCATGTGGCGGGAGCTTAACCAAAGATATCACGGCCCCGCCATGATCGCTGACGAGGAGATTTTCATCGAATGGGCGAGAATTCCTCATTTTTACAGCTCTTTCTACGTATATAAATATGTGACGGGCTTTGCCGCCGCCGCGGCCCTGAGCTCGGATATCCTTAAAGGAGGGGATGAGGAGAGGGAACGCTACATTCGCTTTCTGTCAAGGGGAAGCTCCGCCTACTCCCTGGACATCCTCAGGGAGGCGGGAGTGGACATGAGCTCGTCCGCTCCTCTGGACGGAGCCATTCAGACCTTCCGGGAGAAGACCGCCTTACTTAGGGAGCTGCTGAATCTTTAAACAATGGGGCGGCCCTCCGGAGGGCCGCCCTTTAAATTAAGCAGGTTCCGACAGTGCTCCTCCAGCAGCTTCATCATCTCCCATCCCGCGTAGGAGAGCCCCCTGGGAGAGGAGTGGACGCACTGAATTTCCCATGACAGTCCGTCCAGGCCCGTCAGGGACGCCGACGCGAGTTCCCCGGAATCAAGTTCTTTCTTTACTGAAAGGCGGCTGGTGATCACCGCCCCCACGCCCCTTGCCGCAAGATGCTTTGCCCCTTCCATATCGTCGGTGCTGATGCGGCGGCCGAAGTTGATCCTGTTGCGAAGAAGAAATTCGTCCACGTAGTTGCCCAGTGGGCAGTCCTCCGTAAACTGGATCAGCGTATGGGCGGACGCCTCCGAAAAGGGAATTCTCTCCCGGCCCGCCCAGGGGTGGGCCGGGGAGGTCGCCAGGACGAGAGGGTCTTCGCCCAGAACGCGGTAGGTGAGGTCCTGCATCTTGGCGAAGGGGAAGTTGCGGCCTAAAACGGCGAGCTCCACCCTGCCGGACCTGAGGTCGGCCAGAACGGCGCCGCTTCCGCCGGAGACCAGGGTGAGAGAGACGGAGGGGAAGCGTTTGTGAAACTCCTCTACAGGGGCCGGAAGGATATGGCTTCCGGCGAAGGTTGAAGCCCCCATCTTCAGTTCGCCCGCCCGGAGAGACCTCATGTCCCTGAACCGGGAGGGGATATCGTCGGCCTGCTTTATCAGGTCCGAGGCCAGGACGTAGAGAGCCTTCCCCTCGGGAGTTATGGATATGGATCTGCCCCTCCGTTCAAAGAGGAGAAAGCCTAAGTCCTTCTCCAGGGCGGCTATCTGCTGGCTGACGGAGGGCTGGGAGAGAAACAGCTTTTCCGCCGCCTGGCGAAAAGAACCCTCGTGGACTACCGCGCAAAAAATCCTGAGCTGATGAAGATTCATAGTTTGACCTCCCGGTTAGTATAAGTAAACCCAATGGATTATATCATTTTTTCTTTCTTGTAAATTATATCAACTGGTGTATTCTGTTATTATGATGAAGGGAGGCTCGGGTTCATGGATGGGAACAGGCAAAAAGATCTCATCAGGCTCTGCCGCGAACTGATCCGCCGCCCCGCCGTTTCAGGCAGGGAGGGGGAGGTAGCCCGATTCATCAGCAACACCATGACAGTCCTCGGTTACGACCGGGTTTCCATCGACTCCTACGGAAACGTAACAGGAGTAATTTCCTTCTCTGAAAAAGGACCAAGAGTTCTTCTCACCTCCCAGATGGACCACGTGGACGTGGGAGACGTTGCCGAATGGTCCCGGTACCCCTACGGCGCGTTTATGGAAGACGGCAGAATCTACGGCCGGGCGGCCTCCGACCAGAAGGGGGCCCTGGCGGCCATGATAGTGGCCGGCGCTTCCCTCAGGGCCAACCCGTCCGCGGAGTTTGAAGGAGAGCTCTACGTGGGAGCCTCGGTTCACCAGGAGACCTTCGAAACCGTTGCGTCGGGCGCCATCGCCGACTCTGTATCCCCCGACTGCGTCATCATCGGAGAGGCCTCCTCCCTGCATCTTGAACGGGGGCAGAGGGGCAGGGCAGAGTTCAGGATAGACACCTTCGGAAAGATGGCCCACTCGTCCCATCCCGAATACGGCGTAAACGCCGCCGACACGATGACGGCGCTTCTGACCTTCATAAGAGAGCGCTTCATCCCTCCCGCTGATCCTTTCCTCGGGGAGGGAATTCTTGTCCTCACCAATCTGTACACCACTCCCGCCGCGGTGGGAGGCGCCATCCCCGAGAAATGCACCGCGGTGTTTGAAAGACGGCTTCTGACTGGGGAGACCCTGGAAGGAGCGGCGTCGGAGATAGAAGCCCTGATAGCGTCCGCGTCGGGCCTGATCCCCGGCCTGAGGGCGGAAGTCTCTTTTCCCGTGATTGAGGACCGGTGCTACACGGGCGCTCCCATAAGGGGGCGGCACTACGCTCCGGCCTGGGTCATGCCGGAGGACTCTCCCTATCTGGCAGTACTGTCGGAGGCCCTGGCCGCCGCAGACCTTCCTTCCGACATTTCGGAGCGCCCCGGGTTTGGTACCAACGGGTGCCAGTTCGCGGCGGAGAGAGGCCTGCCCACGGTGATCTACGGCCCCTCCCGCAGGGAGCTGGTTCACGGAGTGGACGAATATATCGAGATAAACGAGCTTGTCGGCGCCTGTGCGGGCTACGGAGCCATGGCGGCGCGACTGCTGTCCCCCGCCGCCGAGCGGGAGCCCGCCCCGTTGACGGCGGCTTCGAGAGGAGACTAGAAATATGGGAAAGCCCGTGGAACTTCGCTGCGTGCTGTGCGGCGCGTCCTTTGCCCCCGGCGAGGTTGAATATACCTGTCCGGAGTGCGGCATCGACGGAACCCTGGACGTGCTCTACGACTATAAAAAGGCCTCTGAGACCCTTACCCCTGAAAATCTGGCCGGCAGGGAGGGCTCTCTCTGGCGGTACGAGGAGATCCTTCCCATAGAAAATAAAAATCACATACCGCCTCTGGCCGTCGGCTGGACTCCCTGGTACGAATGCCCGAAGGTAGCGAAGGAGTACGGCGTGGCGGAGTTTTTTGTGAAGGACGACGGGCGCAACCCCACCGGCTCCCTGAAGGACAGGGCCAGCGCAGTGGGAGCGGCCAGGGCGCTCGGCCTGGGGCGGGAAATAATCGCCTGCGCCTCTACGGGTAACGCCGCCAGCTCTCTTTCGGGCTTTGCCGCCGTGGGGGGCCTCAGTAGCTTCATCTTCGTGCCTGAAAAGGCCCCCGCCGCCAAGGTGGCCCAGCTGCTGGTCTACGGGGCGACGGTAGTGCTTGTGAAGGGAGACTACTCCCAGGCCTTCAACCTGGCTACTGCGGCCATAGAAAAATTCGGCTGGTACAACAGGAACTGCGCCATAAATCCCTACCTCGTGGAGGGCAAAAAGACCTGCGCCCTGGAGATTGCGGAGCAGAGCGGCTGGAATCCGCCCGACCGGATATTTATCTCCGTGGGCGACGGCTGCTGCATAAGCGGACTGTACAAGGGCTTTTCCGACCTGAAGGCCTTGGGGCTTATCTCCTCGTTTCCGAAGATAACCGGCGTTCAGGCCAGGGGAGCAAGCCCCGTGTACGACGCTTGGGAAGAGGGAGCCTCCCGGGTGACCTTCGGCCCCGCGGATACGGTGGCGGACAGCATCTCGGTGGGCGCTCCCAGAAACTGGGCAAAGGCGCTGCGGGCCGTAAGAGAGACGGAGGGAGCCATGGTGACGGTAACGGACGATGAAATCCTCTCGGCCATCCCGGAACTTGCCAGAAAGACGGGGGTCTTCGGCGAGCCCGCCGGGGCTGCGGCCTTCGCAGGCTTCAGAAAGGCGGCCCGGGGGGGCCTGCTTGCAAAGGGAGAGAGAGTCGGCGTTGTAGTAACCGGCAACGGCCTTAAGGACATAGACAGCGCAAGAAAGTCGGTGGGCTCTCCGCTGGTATCGGAGCCGTATATTGAAAAATTTTCCGAACAACTTGAAAGGAGTGGGATACAGTGTTAGAAAAAGGACAGGAGTTTCTCAAAGAGGCGGACCCGGAAATATTCAGCGCCATATCTGAAGAGCTGGAGAGACAGAGGGATGGACTGGAGCTGATAGCGTCGGAGAACTTCGTCTCCAGGGCCGTTCTTGCGGCTACCGGGTCCATCATGACCAACAAGTACGCGGAGGGGTACCCCGGCGCCCGCTATTACGGAGGCTGCCACTTCGTTGACAAGGCTGAAAACCTTGCCCGGGACAGGGCCAAACAGCTCTTTGGCTGCGACCACGTTAACGTTCAGCCCCACTCGGGGTCCCAGGCCAATATGGCGGTCTACTTCTCGGTCCTCAACCCTGGGGACACCATCCTGGCCATGAATCTGGCCCACGGAGGACATCTCACCCACGGCTCGCCCGTAAATTTTTCGGGAAAGCTGTTCAACATCGTACCCTACGGGGTGGACAAGACCACGGAGCAGATCGATTTTGCAGAAGTAGAGCGGCTGGCCCTTGAACACAAGCCTAAAATGATTGTCTGCGGCGGCTCCGCCTACCCCAGGGAGATCGACGCCGAAAAGTTTAGGGCTATTGCCGATAAGGTCGGCGCCCTTCTATTCTTTGATATTGCCCACATTGCGGGGCTTATAGCCGCCAAATGCCACAAGGACCCTGTTCCATACTGCCACTTCCTTACCACCACCACTCACAAGACCCTGCGGGGTCCCAGGGGCGGCATGATCCTTACCACCGCCGAGTACGCCAGGGACGTTGACAAGAACATCTTCCCCGGAATGCAGGGCGGTCCTCTGATGCACGTTATCGCCGCCAAAGCCGTGGCGTTTAAAGAAGCCCTGGAGCCCTCCTTCGCCGAGTATCAGAAGAAGGTGGTTGCCAACGCCAAGGCTTTGGCTGAAGGACTCCTCTCGTGCGACTTCCACCTGGTCTCCGGCGGAACGGACAACCACCTCATCCTGGTTAACCTCAACTCCAAAGGCGTTACAGGCAAGGATGCCGAGGCGGCCCTGGACAGGGCAGGAATAACAGTGAACAAAAACTCTGTCCCCTTCGACACCAGGAGCCCCTTCGTCACCAGCGGAATTCGCATCGGGACGCCGGCCCTTACCACCAGAGGTTTCGGCGAGGACGACATGAGGCGGATCGCCCACTGGATGGATAGGGTGGTCAAAAACGTGGAGGACGAAAAAGAGATCGCCGCGGTCCGGGCCGAGGTACTTGAGGCCTGCAAAAATCACCCCCTGTACCCGGGGCTTGAATAAAGGAGAGTGTGAATGAAGTACGGAATCGACCTCACCATAAATGAGGAGGGGCTTAAGCACGCCGTTGAGACGGCAAAAAAGAGAAACATAGTCATCCCTACCATCAAGCAGATGAAGGACCCCGATACCCACACCCCGGCGTCCATCAAGGAGAGGCTTAAAAAGACCGGCCTGTGGGACGTGGATACGGCCAACCTCTTCCGCATCACCTGGAAGAACGAGCCGGTAAAATCCGGCGGGCTTTTCGGCAACGCTAACTTCCTGGAGCTTCCCTCCGCCATCACCGGAGTGGACGCCAGAATAGTGGCACTGGTCGGGAAATGG
>CAZXOD010000114.1:0-7444 GCA_964642285.1 uncultured Synergistaceae bacterium | reverse complement strand
TAAGGACCTTGTGGCCGCGAGGCTGTGGGAGTTCGAGTCTCCCCCTCCGCACCATAGCTTGATAAAAGCCTTTCTCCGTAAGAGAGAAGGGCTTTTTTGCTGTTGAAAACTCATCGGCTTCACCGAAGAATAGGCCCGGGCATCGTTTTATTTGATACAATTTCAATGACCCCGGTTCGCCTGGAGGTGACAATTTGGATAAAAACTTGGAAAGCTGGCTAAGAGGCGAGGCTCCGGATAGGGGAGCCCCGCATCCGGAGCCTGTGCCTGGCGCAGACCAGGCGGCCCTTCTGGGGCTGCCCGTCGCGCCCCCTGGCTCTGGGCGGCCTGAAATCCTGCCCGACCCGGCAGAGGAGGAAGAGCCTGCCGCTCCTGCCGTAACCCTTACGGAGCAGGAGTTAATTATTCCGCCGGAGGATGAGAAAGAACCGGAAGCGGTTCCGGACATGCCTGAGCCAGAAAGCGAAACGCCCTCTTCTTTCTATGTCCAGGCCGATGAAGTCGTAGGGGGGGAAGCGGAGATCATCCCCCCCGTCATGCCCCGTCTTTTCGCTGAAAGACGAAAGCCCGACAGGGCCGGCAGGGGCAAAAAGCTGGCCGCCGCAGGATTCACCGCCGCCGCCATCGCTGCCGGAGCCTGGCTGCTTATCGGAAGAGAGAGCGCAGCCGACCTTCTGGTGAAGGGCAGGGAACTCTACGGGGGAGGCGACTACGAAGGCGCCCTGGAGTGCTACAGCAGGGCCGCGGAAAAGGACCCCGCTCTGCTTGAGGCGCTGCTTGGCGTCGCTGACGCCCTTGAGAGGCTGGACCGCCGGGGGGAGGCGGTGGACGCCTATTATAAATGCCTCCAGGTCGCTCACGACGACCCCGCCGTCCACGCAAAACTCGGCTTTTTATTCCTCTCCATGTCGTCTTACGAAAACGCTCTCCGCTCTTTTCATGAGAGCATAAATTTTAACCCCGGCGACAGCCTTGTCTTCGCCGGCATGGGCAGAGCCTACGAGGCCAGGGAGGATTATGCCCAGGCTGTTTCAGCCTACAGAAAGGCCCTTGATCTTTCCGCCTCGGAAGAAAACCGGACGGCCCTTGATAGGGCAGAGAAAGAGCTCTCCAGACAGAACGAAGAATCGGAGAGACGGCAGAGGGATATCCTGGTAAAGGAAAACGTTCTGCAGGGGATGTCAGCTCTCAGCCTGGGCAATTTCGATGAGAGCAGAAGCTTCTTTCTGAAAGCCCTTGAACTCACTCCCAGCGATCACGACGCCCTCATGGGCATGGGCAGCCTGAACAAGGCGGCGGGGGATCCTGCGGCTGCCGCCGACTACTTCAGGGCCGTTCTGGCCTTTCACCCCGACTCCGCCCTGGCCGCCGAAGCCCTTGCCGAAATTGAGAAAGACCCGGTTCAACTTCCGGAGGATGAAGAGCTTCCGAAGGAGACAGGCTCCGGAGATAAACTCCTGGGTCTCCGTCCCGGCGATGATGCTCCCGCCGGAGACAAGCCGATTCCTGAAATAGATAAAGGCGAAGAAAAAGAGAAAAATAATGTAAAAAAACCGGACGTCAGTACCGAAACCCTCCCCAAGTCTCTGCCGCAGGAGAAGGCTCCGCCTCCTCCCTTAGTTCCTTCCGGCAGGGGCACGATAGCGCCCGCCCTGAAGAGGCCCGTTCCAGCCAGGGCGAAGGTTTCCGAGGGGGCAAAACCCGTTCCCGTCCCGGCAGCCACGCGCGCGAAACAGCCGGTCACGGGAGTGGAGGAGCTATCCAGGGGAGATTACCCGGCGGCCTTTTCCCTCTTCTGGAAAGAAATGCTGACTCCCGCCGCGGAACGTCCCGCTAAAGCAGCTGTCAGCCCTCCTCCTCTTAAAAACGCCCCCTTCAGCGAGGGTAGGTGGAGAGATATAACGCCTGTGAGAGAAGGCCCCTTGGGCGGCAGAATGCCCCTGGCGGTAACCCTGCCGGAAGGGGATAAGCAAACTCCCAGGTGGGCCGCCGACAAGGCCGCCCTGGTGGAAGCCATCAGGGTTAACCCCGAGGACGGGCCGGTCTACCTGAACCTGGCCCTCAGCTACCTCCTTCAGAAGGAAGATAACAAAAAGACAGGTCAAATAAATAAAGCCGAAGAAGAAAAGGCTGTCTACTTTTCCATGCTGGCCCACGCCTGGCTTAGAAAAGGGGAGAGGGACAAGGCGGCGATCTTTCTGAACGCGGCTAAACTCAGAGCCCGGGGCGAAATTCTGGAGCGGGTAATCTCCCTTGAAAAAATCTTCCTGGGACGAAACGGAAGAGGAACGTAATGTTGCCGAATATTTTCCCGCCAGGGCTTTTATTTGAAGTTGACTTGCTATATACTGGACAGGAAATAGTGTATTCAAGGAATTATTCAGCCGTCGGCTCCTCAGCGAAAGACGATTACAGAGGAAGCCGCGTTGCTATTTAGTTGCTACTTACTTTTACGGGCGGTGATTAAAGGATGAACGGATCGAAAACTGACGAATGGGGAAGAAAGTACATGGAAAAGTACTCTCTCTATGAGGAGTTCGCCGAAAGGATCACCAACCTTCTGCAGAACCTGATCGAGGGAGAGGGCATTGAAGTGTACAGCGTCCTTGGAAGGGCTAAAGCCCCCGGAGAATTTATCAGGGCGGCAGGGTTTCCCGGAATGACGAACGGTCCTGTGCTCACCGGAATACCGGACCTTTGCTCAATAAAAATTCTCGTCAGTTTTCCCGATGATGTGGAAAAAGTGGAGCAGATAATCCAGAAAGAATTTCTGGCCGATATGTCCCGGTCCATCCCCATGAGCAGCCTGGAGGCGCCGGACAGATACGGATACCCCTCCGTATCCTACGTACTCTCCCTTAACAGGGACAGAGGGGCCCTCAGAGAGTGGGCGAAATACAAGGATCTTCCCTTCACCCTTGAAGTCAGAACGGTCCTCCAGGAGGTATGGGCGTCCAACGCCCCCAAGGTATCCCTCCCCACCGACTCTGTAACCAGGAAGAAAATGCAGAGAAGGCTCTTCCGGCTCAGCGCCCTGCTTGAGGAGGCTGACGAAGGTTTCCTATCCATGTGGGAAACAGCCAGAGAGACGGCCATGCCTGTCGCGGCGCAATCTTCTCCCGGAGCTCCCCAGCCTCCCCAGCCCTTCAACAGAGCCGCCCTTAAGCAGTACTTCGGGGATAGGTCGGACATATTGAAAAAATGGTCCGACGAGGCCGTGGACATCGGCTTCCCGCCCTTTGTCCCTACTGCCGAATACGAAGAAACCAGCCTCTCCTACCTGTGGGATATCCTCAGGGCCGCCGAGATGGACACAAGGGAGTCCCTGGAGGCCTTTATACAGTCTCTGGATGAAGAGGGAAAGGGAAGAGAGCAGATTTCCACCATCTACAGCGCCTTTGCGGATGAGGCCCAGGCATGGCGGGTGGACGGATACTCGGCCCTCTTCCTGCTGGTGCTGAACCTCAAATGGGACGTGCTGCAGCAGAAAGATCTTGTTTCTCTCAACATCAAAAAGGGTTCTGACAGAATCAAGGGCATATCCTGATAGCGCGTCCTTTTGGCATTAAAGGCAGGGGAGGGCCGCCATGCTCTCCCTTTTTTTAATTTTGGGGGGAGGAACAAAGCCTTGAAGAAGACAGAACAGCTTCCCGGAATCGGCGACGCCCTTCTGTTGGGCCCGGACGAAAAGCTTTTTTCATGCCTGCCCCCCGGAATTGCCAGGGCCCCTTCCCTGCCGGCGGCAAATTTGCCCCGTACTGTTTTCCTGGCAGAAAGAGACAGCCCGGGCGGAAGAAAAAGCCTGGCGGAATGTCTGAACAAGAAAATACCCTTCGTTATTATTGGCAGAGGCTGGTCCCGGGGACTGCCGTCCTTTCCCGGCGTAGCCCGGGGGAGCACCATGATAATAGGCCCCGGAAGCGCTGGGCTCACTGCAAGCGCCTCCGGCCCGGGCGGCGGAGCGATTGTGCTTGCGGCGGGGTCGAGGATTTTCGATATGGTAACAGGCATAGCCCGCCAAAGGTCCGTACCCGTTGAATACGGTCTGTCGTTCGGCAAAAAAAGCGATCTCGGATCCCTGGAGACTGCCTGGCGAATTCTTGAAGGGGGCTCCGGGGGACGCTTCTTCCTTTTCATAAAGGACAGGCTCAAAAGGGGACGAGAGCTGCTGGAATTTGCCGCCGAGGCCGCCAGGAAAGGATCCCTCACCGGAATCCTGGAGTATGATCCTCTCCCCGGCGACGACGGGGTTGAAACAGCGGCCCTTAGCCAGATGGGCATTATACGGCTGATAGAGCCACGTCGGGCGGTGGACGCCATGGCGCTCTTCAGTGCTTTTCAGGGGAAAATCCCCGCCGGAATTTTTCCAGACTTCGGAAGGGGAGAGTTTGCAGCCCTGGCCCGAAGTGAGCTGTCCAGGAGGAGCCTTCTGTCCGCGAAAGCCGTGAAGGTTCCCGATCCCTCCTCCCCCCGCTTGAAAATAGCCTCCGGCGGGAAGGGCCTTGTTGTAGCCGGCGGACCGTTGTATTCCTTAATCCCCGGCATAGAGAGGGGCCTTGACGCCCTCTCCCTGATCCTCGGGGCGGGAACCCCCAAGCCTTGTTTCACCGACGATGCGGACGGCCCGCCCAACTGCCCCATCCACCCAAGACCTACCGAATACGACGCTAAAATCCTGCTGAAAACCTTCGGAATACCGGTGGCCAAAGAGCGGCTCTGCCGATCTTTCAGGGAGGCCGGCGAAGCTGCGGGAGCCATCGGATATCCCGTGGCCCTTAAAGTAATGTCCCCGGCCATCCTTCACAAATCGGAGGCCAGGGTGATCGCCCTTAACCTGCAGGACGAGGAAGAGCTCAGAAACGCCTACGGCAGAACCCTGGAAAAAGCCAGGATAGCAAACCCAGGGGCAAAAATCAGAGGGGTCCTGGTGCAGGAAATGGTCAGGGGAGGCGCGGAATGGAGAATGGAGTTCCGCAGGGATCCCCGGTTCGGGCCGATAGTGGAGATTTCCGCGGGAGGCATTTACGGAGACCTGCTCTCAGACGGCGTTATAAGGGTGGCTCCTTTCGGCCTGGAAGAGGCCCATGCCATGATAAAGGAGTCCAGGGGCAGGCCTCTGCTTATGGAGGGGTGGCTGAGGGAAAGCCTGGACGTAGGGGCTTTCGCCGCGGCTCTGTCCGCCTTCTCCCGGCTTGCCTTTTGCGAACAGGAAGTATCCAGACTTGAAGTAAACCCTGTATTTGTAAATATAAAGGGCGTGCTGGTGGTGGACGCCTTTCTGGAGCTGAAAGGAAGGGGAAAATGAACCTTTTGCTGTGGACTTTAATATCCTACCTCGCGGGATCTTTCCCGACGGGGTATCTTGCCGCCAGGCTGGTAAAGGGAGTTGACATAAGAACCTTCGGTTCCGGCAACGTGGGCGCTACCAACGTGGGGAGGCTCATGGGAAAAAAATGGGCCGTGGCGGTAACCCTTGCCGACATGATAAAGGCCTCCCTCGGCATACTCCTGGCAAGAGCGTACGGAATCGCGGACCCTATACTGCTGTCCTGGGCGGGCTTTGCCGGAGTCTGCGGCCATAACTTTCCGCTCTGGCTTCGCTTCAGGGGCGGCAAGGGCGTGGCCTCGTCCTACGGCGTGGTTTTTTTCATCAACCCGCCCCTCTCCTTTATTCTCGCCCCTGTGGGGGGCCTAGTCTGGCTGCTGCTGCTCAGGCTGAAAGGCTACGTATCCCTGGCCTCCCTCATATCCCTGTGGATTCTCCCCGTCTTTGCCGCCGCGCTCCGGTTTCCCCTCCCGTACGTTTTACTGACGGCATGCCTGGCCGCTCTCTCAACCCTGAGGCATAGGGACAACATAAGGCGGCTTTTCGAGGGAAAGGAAAGCAGTTTTAAAAAAAATAGTCTTGATTAATGCTGACCAATGGCGTAAAATAACCTTCGAGGAAAACATTATTGGAGGGAAGCGCCATGGCTAGTCTTACAAAAGTCATCGAAAACCACATCAACAACCTCTTTTCCGAGCTGGACGAAGAGGCTGTGTCGCTCCGGAGAAAGGACCTGGCCGAGTTCTTTGGATGCGTGCCGAGCCAGATAAACTATGTTCTAAGAAGCCGCTTCACCCCGGAACGGGGCTATCTGGTGGAGAGCCAGAGGGGCGGCCACGGATATATACGGATTTTCAGGCTCAGCTACGACGTCCCCGAGGAAAAAATCAACCACATCGAAGAGATAGTGGGAGACTCCATATCGGCCCAGGAGATAAAAAGGCTCCTCACCTCCCTCAGGGAACGAGGGATAATAGATTCCAGAGAGAGACTCCTCATCGAGGTGGCCATGCGGCACGCCGAAGAGCTGGGAAGTTCCGAGTTTGACATATCCCCCTATAAACGAAGCATAATTCAGGCCGAACTTCTTAAAAGGATGCTCCGAAGCCTGGCCCTGGCATGAATTCCGGGTTCCGGCCCGCAGAGAGTAGAGGATGATGGAAATGTGGCATTTTTTCACTGAAAGAGGCAAGAAGGTGGTTCAGCTGGCTCACAGGGAAGCTCTCCGCCTTGGCTGTGACGTTATAGGCGCCGAGCATATTCTGCTTGGCATTATCGCCGAGGGCGGGGGAGTGGCGGTTCAGGCCCTGGAATCCCTTGGCGCGGGGCTTGACGATATAAAACAAAAAATAGAAGAAGGCATAGGCAAATCCCATCCCATACTTAAGCCGGTGGACCTGCCCCTCAGCCCCCGTTCCAAGAGAGTGCTGGATCTGTCCATCAGGGAAGCCAGAAATATGGGCGTAAACTACGTCGGCACCGAGCACATAATTCTTGGAATCCTGGCGGAAGGAGAGGGACCGGCGGCCCAGGTCCTCCAGTCGGCGGGCATTGACCACGGACTGATGGTCCGGGAAGTCCAGCGCTTTATCAGCGGAGTTGATCCTGACAGCGACCGGGGACGGGAGACCGCCGCCGATCCACTGAGAAGAAGAGGACGGACGAAAACCCCCACCCTGGACCAGCTGGGAATCGACCTGAGCGAAAAGGGCCGCAGCGGCGAACTCGATCCCGTAATCGGCAGGGCCAGGGAGATCAGAAGGATTATCCAAATCTTGTCCAGGAGGACTAAAAACAATCCGGTCCTTATCGGCGACCCCGGCGTGGGCAAAACCGCCATAGTGGAAGGGCTCGCCCAGAAGATCGCCGCCGGGGACATCCCGGAAATACTCAGGGATAAAAAAGTAATGCAGCTCAACATGGGGAATCTCATCGCGGGCACCAAGTACAGGGGCGAATTCGAGGAGCGCATGAGGAAGCTGGTCAAGGAGCTCACCGAGGCCAGGGATGTCATCCTCTTCATCGACGAAATTCACACTATCGTGGGAGCCGGGGGCGCCGAGGGGGCTGTGGACGCGGCCAACAGGGCGGTATACGATTACTCGCGCGAGCATGAGG
>CAZXOD010000113.1:2245-7471 GCA_964642285.1 uncultured Synergistaceae bacterium | reverse complement strand
AGGTCTGACGTACCGCTTCCCTCGGAAATGTAGCTGAAGTTGTTTATAATCCGGGCAATTCGAAGCTTGCCTCCAAGAAGGCCTATGAACTTTACGTCCTCCATGTCCACTTCGCCGCCGTCATTGGCCCGAATGCTTAAGTTTTCCGGCTCCAGGTTGTGGTATTTTGCAGACTCTAAGATGTAGGAGCTTACAGTCTCAAGAAAGGTGTCCTCCTGGGCCGACGCCGGAAGGGCGGCAAGCATAAGAACAAAAAGTACAAGCGCAATTTTTTTCATTATAAAATACCTCCTGATAAAAAAGTTTTAAGTTCGGGTGGAGCACTCTTAAGCATTATGAATACTATATCTATATAATACCAATAAAATCTGCTTAATACCATCACCCCTGCGGAAGAGCAGGTTGCCTTTTCACAGCAAAATTGCACGTGTCCCGCCCAAAGCTTTTCTGATATACTGCAAATCGGAAAATTACGGCTCGCCGGATCTCCCGGAGGATGTCCGCAATTTAACGGGAGGTTTTGCAGATGAAAAAAGCAACAAAAATCGCAATTATTGGTGCAGGAAACATAGGTACCAGCATAGCGAGAGGGCTGGCCGGAGGAAAAACATTCTCCCCCGCCGACATTATTCTGGCAAGAAGGCGAACAAACCTGCTTGAGGATTTTAAAGCCCTCGGTTTCGCGGTAACAAAAGACAACCTGGAGGCGGTAAGGGAATCGGACGTTATAATCCTTACCGTTGAGCCCCGGATAGCGGATTCAGTCCTGACAGAAATTGGCCCGGAGCTGGATTTTGACCGGCATATTCTTATTTCCGTTGTGACGGGGCTTGCCATAAAGCGGATTGAAGAAATTTTAGGAAGATCCATGCGCATTGCCAGGGCCATGCCCAACACCGCCATCGCCGTGAGGGAATCCATGACGTGCATCGCGTCGAACGGGCCTGACGACAAGGCTCTTGAGATGGCGAGGCTCATCTTCAGCGACGTTGGAAAAACCCTGAGAATTCACGAAGAGGACATGATCGCCGCTACCGCGCTGGGCGCCTGCGGCATAGCCTTTTTCCTGAGGGCCATCCGGGCCGCCTCCCAGGGAGGCATAGAGATAGGCCTTTCCGCCAAAAGTGCCCTGGCCATGGCGATCCAGACCGCTAAGGGCGCCGCCTGTCTGCTCTCGGAGGGCGGGAATCACCCGGAAAGCGAAATAGACAAGGTCACCACTCCCAAGGGATGCACCATCTCCGGCCTGAACAGAATGGAGCACGAGGGATTCAGCTCAGCCATGATCAGGGGAATAACCGTTTCGGCTGAGCAGGCTTCAAAGCTCTACTGCGACAACTGCTGAAGGGGATGATAAGGCCGGCGCCCCGGGCGCTCCTTTACCGGAAAGACACCGCAGGGAGAAGGATATGAACCTGATTGCAAAACTTAAGGAGATCAGCATCTCAGTGGTGCCGATCATGGCTCTTGTGCTTCTTCTGTACCCCACCATCGCTCCCATAGGGACGACTCTCCTCCTCCAGTGCCTTGTCGGAGGCGTTCTTATCATAGTGGGACTAGCCTTCTTCCTCACAGGATCGGACATTGGAGTTATACCAATGGGGCACCTTGTCGGGGCGGAGCTTCTCCAAAAGCGGAACGTATTTCTGCTTCTGGCAGGCGGCTTCTTCATCGGCTTTTCGGCGACTATCGCCGAACCGGACGTCCACGTGCTTGCGAATCAGGTGGCTGTGGTTGCCCCGTCCATATCCAGAGGCCTGCTGGTCCTCATGATCGCCGTAGGGCTGGGCCTTTACGTCTCCGCAGGGCTGGGGAGAGTGCTGCGGCGAACCCCCTACTACTACCTGATCCTGGGCTCCTATCTGCCCCTCTTTGGCATCGCCTACTTCGCGGCGCCCCAGTACCTGGGCATAGCCTTCGACGCGGGCGGCGCCACCACCGGCCCCATGGCGGTGCCGGTGATCATGGCCATGGGGGTGGGAGTCGCGGCGGTTCAAGGTTCAAGCGACAGGGAGGAGAACAGCTTCGGCTTTGTAGGGCTGGCATCCATCGGCCCCATCATGGCGGTACTGATCCTGGGACTGTTTGCCAGAGGTGGCGGCGTGCCCACAGTAGTGCCCGATCTGCCCTCAGGGGCTGAAAGCCTGACGGAGGCCTTCCTGCACGTCATCCCTGAAACCATCAGGGAAGTGGCCATGGTGCTCGGCCCCCTCGCGGTTATGCTCATGGTCTTTCAGATCACCCTTCTCAAGATGAGCCGCAGTCGTCTGTTTAGAATGATTAAGGGAATCCTGCTGAGCTTTTTTGGCCTGATCCTGTTTTTTATTGGCGTAAACGGCGGGTTTCTTCCGGCAGGCACCGCCATCGGCGGTAAAATCGGAGCCTCGGGGATGAGCTGGCTTCTGTTTCCCGTAGGGTTGACACTGGGGGCGATCGTAGTCCTGGCCGAACCGGCCGTGTGGATTCTCAACACCCTCGTCGAGGAGGTATCGGGGGGGCACATCAGCAGACGTCTTATCCTGGCGGCCCTTTCCATAGGGGTCTCCGCCTCGGTAGGCATCTCCATGCTGCGAATTCTGTTCTCCCTCAGCATCTGGTGGTTTCTCATTCCCGGGTACTTGCTGGCGATGGGCCTTACATTCTTCTCCCCCCCGCTTTTTACCGCCATTGCCTTCGATTCCGGTGGAGTTGCGTCAGGGCCCATGGGTTCCACCTTTGTGCTTTCCTTTACCCTCGGCGCCTCTTACGCCTTCGGGGGCAACCCGGTAATGGACGCCTTCGGAGTTGTGGGCATGATCGCCATGACCCCGCTTATCACCATCCAGATCCTGGGCATTCTGTTCAAACGCAAGGAGGAAGAAGCGGCAAGGAGATTGGCCGCAGAATCATCGGGGGAGGCTTTTAATGGAAGCGACTGAAATAAACGCCTGCGGCAAGCTGCTGTTTACGGCGGTGCGCCGAAGCTACGGAGAGAAGATTGTGGACCTGACAAAAGCCGCCGGCGCCAGAGGGGGTACTGTCATTCCGGGAAGGGGAAAATCGGAGGCGCGCCTGGACCGGCTTTTTGGCTCCGACGACAGCCCGGAGGACATCATCTTTACTCTGGCGTCCGACGAGGACGCCCCCAAGATAATGAAGGCGCTGAAGGCCTTCGAGGATAAAACGGGAAGAAACCGGCAGGGCTTTGTCGTCCAGGTGGACGTGCCCATGATTTTGAGAAAAAGTGCGAACCCTTTTACCGGGGCCGCCGCACGCGGGAGCGGAGAAATGGAAGAGCAGGCAAAAAACGTTGTGATCTGCGTTATAGTCAACAGGGGCTGCGCCGACGATATTATGTCCGCCGCGGCAAAGACGGGAGCAATCCAGGGTGTAATCCTGGGAGGACGGGGCACCGCCGGCGAGAAAGACGTGGAATTTCTGGGCATACACCTGTTTCCCGAAAAAGAGATAATCTTTATACTCGCCCGGTCCGACCAGGCCGGCCTGATTATGGACGTTCTTAAAAAAGACCCAAACCTCGCCCGGCCCGGAGGCGGAATAGCCTTCTTCGTCGCGGTGGAAAACCTTATTTACCTGGGCAAAATAACAGACTAGAGGCTGTCAGTCCGTATCGGTAACGTAAAAGAGAGTGAAGACGCCGTCCTCCCTGTCGAAGACGCTCCAGCATCCGGCGCCGAACCACTCCCTGCCCATGTCAAAGAGCTCGCACCAGTTGTCGGACCATCTGTAGCATTCGTACACCCGGCCCGAGGGAAAGAGCAGCCTGTAAACCCGGTCGAACTCCGCCTGAGTGCGCTCATAGGGGTAGACCGGGTTGTGGTAGTACCACTCAATCTGACTCATCACCGTGATGGGAGAGGCCAACTCCTCCACCATGGCGGGCGTGCCTATATCGGAGTCGTCCCACTCATCGTAAACCTGCCAGATATAGTACTTCATCCCCTCACGAAGGGCCCGGACGTGGGAATCAATGCCCCCAGAGAGTCCTTCCAGCCTGATGCGGGCGCAGCGGACGCCGCATCCGTCAAAAAGGGCGTCCAGCTCCTCGTTTTCGGGGCTTTCGAAGTTGCTGCCGTAGTTAAACCATATTTCATACTTCATTACGGGTCACCTCCGGTAAAAAGGGCATCAGGGCTATTTTACCCTATGGGGCGCAATTGTTTTCTGCGCTTGCCAGGGGGGATTCGGTATACAGGGAGGGAGGTTGGCGAGCTGGTTCATTATGTCGCAAAGGGGTCAATTCCTGGCGTCGCTTGACGGTCTAACCCTCCAGCATCCGTTCGTGGCCGAAGGGGCAGCGCCCCAAGGTGTAATCGAAAAGATAGGGGTACGCATCCTCGTAAACAGGGCGGCTGAAGTAGTGGTCGCCGCAGTAGCAGGCATCGCATTTTGGGCAGTAGAAGGGCGTATTCTCAAAATCAGCCTTGAAAAGTCCTCGCACATCCCGTTCGCGCACCATCCGGGCCAGGCGATAAAAGAGTCCTTCGCTGGCCCTGGGAATAGTGAAGCCCCCTGTAAAACTTCGCAGTGTGTAAGACAGTTCCCTTTCCCTCCCGGTAAAGAAATAATGGCCCGCCTCCTTGCCGCATAGGGAGCACAGGAAGCCTCCGTCGGAAATAATTTCGTGTCCCTTGCCCAGCAGCTCCGACAGTTCGGAGAGATTTGCCTCGGAGAGGGGCGCAAGCTCTTCCCACAAAAACAGAGACCGGATGGACCTGATTGCGTTCTGGTACTTCTTAAGCCTCCGCAGATCCCGGGGTCCCGGTCTGTCAATCCGGCTGATATTACAGTTATCAAAAAGATCCGCCATCTTAACGTAAATCCCAATGGGGTTTGCCGCCGCCCTCATAACAAAATGGTAATAGGGCTCTCCCTCCCGGCGGGTGAGGGCGTCCAGCGCCCTCAAGGAATTCTCCGGAAACTCCTCGGCCCGGAGGTCCTGAACGGTAATGGGAGTATCCTCCACCACGTCGTGAAGAACGGCTGCAATTCCTGCCTCATCCCCGGGAACCCAGGTCATAACCCTCTCCATAACCCGGAGACAGTGGCCGATGTACGGGGCGCCTCCCTTGTCAAACTGCCCCTCGTGGGCATTGGTTGCAATTTCGATAGCTCTCCTAAGCGTGGACATTAATAAGTCCTCCTTTCCGGCCGACAGAAGACGGCCCCGTCATGAGCGAAAGGCCGGGTACAGCCCTTCCCTCCGGGAGAGGAAATTTGCGCATG
>CAZXOD010000113.1:0-2235 GCA_964642285.1 uncultured Synergistaceae bacterium | reverse complement strand
CGCACAATGCTGATCTTGTCCGCTATAACCGGAAAGGTTTTTTAAAAACAAAAACTGGGAAAAGAGAAAGGAAATGTTCCAGAACAAAACATACTCTTAATGTCTGGCTTTGTCAAGGGATAAAATTTAATAATCACAGGATGCAGAGGGCCGTCTTGTAGGATGTACGGTTTTCCGCAGCCTCCGCCAAATAAAAAAGCCCCCGCCCGGGGGCGGAGGCGGAAATTCGGGCCTGACTTGCAGCGTTAACCCTTAAGCGGCGGGCTTTAACCCACCGCGCTCTCAACCTCGTCGAGCTTCTCGTTAAGCCAGTCGACCACCATCTTCACCACATCCATATTGCCAAGGAAATAGCGGCGCATCCAGAAAGAGTACATCCAGCCCTCCAAGGACGAATCCATCTCGTAGAGGTAGACCTCGTCGTCCACATGGGATATATACATGGGCGCCGTGTACTCGGGCGCCTTGCGTACCTTGGGGAACCCCGCAAGATGGAATATCTTTCCGTGGTTCAGATTGCCCATCTCCATGATGGAGTCAAGCTTGCTCTGCCAGTCCTTCACCGAAACCACCGCGTCGTAATACTTGGGAAGCTCCCTGATGGCGGGCTCAAGATTAAGGGGCAGAATAATCTGGTAGACTATGTAGCCGGCGATATCGAAGGGGGCTTGCCTCATATCCGAGGAACCGCTCTCGTACATCCTCTGCATAAGCTCAAAGGCATCGAACACGCCCGCGCTTCCCGGAGTGTACTGAAGCTGGTTTATAAGCTTTGTGATGCGCAGCTTGGCCGTCAGCAGCCCCATAAACTCCTCGTCCGGCTCGAGCTGCTCGTCTGTATCTGCCCTTGTAATGGTGAGTTTATCCCTGCTGAGATCCATCATTCTGACTGATTCCAGCGCGCCCAACATCACATGGGCAATACTAACCTCCTCGGCCAGCGCGGCGGAAGCCCCGAAAAGCATGAACACCGTCAGAAAAAGCGCAAGTGTTTTTTTCATTCCCATACCTCCCAGAAAAAATTTTGATCCGGCAAAGCCGGAGGAAACGCCTGACAGCAGGATAATAATATCAGGAAAAGGCGGTTTGGACTATCACCCGTGCTTTGCTATAACGGGCGGAGTGCAAGCAAACGAAAGTTTTTTAGACGAAACGACACGTCGCCCATATCTTGATATGGCCGTTACCCAGCAGGACGACGAGAAATAAAGACAGAAATAAAAACAGAAATAAAAAGCCCGCCGCCCATAACGGACGGCGGGAGGATCGGTAAACTTGCTATTCGTCAATGCGTTCCAGTTTGAATATAACGGGCCGTGTGCCGTCATTGCAACATGCAATCATAACTTTTTCGTCATTCGTCCAACCGCGCATAATTGAGCCGCCCTGCAAAGCGGCGTAAACATATCGGCTTATGCAATCCCACGCTTCCGCACAAAATTTACCATGCATCATACGAAAAAAATCATCATCCTCAACCATGAACTCTTGCCCTTCTTCAAAATGAGGACATTTGCCCGATTTTGGGTCAGCCAGATACTGTTCTTGTAAATCTTCGTAAAGCTCTCTTTTAAGTACCGTTATTTTACATTTCGCCATATTTTTATCCCCCTTACCCCATAAAATTAACTGCCATTATTTCATTGTAATATATACTCAATCATCACCTAAAACAACCCAAAGGAGGACGATCAGTGCAGTTTGTGCGGCGTCCTCCGTGCGCTTGATTTTGTGGTTTTTCCTGATCTCCCCGCCGGAGGCGGAAATTCTGCCATAAGATGACTGGCTTCCATCTCGAAAAGCACCTGGATGATGCAGCAAAGTCGGGCAGGGGTGATGTGGTTCGATACCTGAAATCGCCGCCAAATTTTTGGCTTGAAATCCGATAGTTCTGCGTAAATTGGAAACCACCCCCAGAACACCGTTATGCAAAAGTCCCCCACGGCGGAAATTTTTGAGAAAGACGGAAGAGATCCTGGAGAAGGCTCTCGATGCGTTGGGCCTGACCCATAAAGGTTCTACAGTTGGGCGCCGGGTCAGATTTTGCTCAGAGCTGTCCTTAAAGGACGGCCGCCAGGTCGCGGAGGAGATCAGGTCAGCGGAGAGGGAGCGGGGCGAAGCCCGGACGCCTATAATCGCCGTCACCGCCGACGTACAGGCTGAGACGAAAAAAGCCTGTGTGGAGAGCGGGATGGACGGCTATATTGCCAAGCCCCTGGAGGCGGCGAGCCTGCG
>CAZXOD010000112.1:0-7607 GCA_964642285.1 uncultured Synergistaceae bacterium | reverse complement strand
GGGGATGATTATGGCCAGTCCCGCCGCCACAGATACGGTTGCCGCGGCGAAGGCCTTGTCATACCCCGCCTCGGCCATGCCTGGGATGAGAATCAGGCCAAGAGCCGCCACAGTAGCGGGGCCCGAGCCGCTGACCGCTCCCCAGAACGCGGCCACTATAACCGTTGCTACGGCAAGGCCGCCGGTCATATCTCCCACGAGCTGCTTAATGAGATTTATGATCCGTTCAGCGATGCCGGCTTTTTCCATGATTACCCCGGCCAGGATGAAAAACGGTATGGCCAGGAGCGGAAACTTGGCGATGCCGGCGAAGAAGCTGTATGAGAGCATTTGGTACCCCAGTCCCCAGTTCCATACCACAAAAATGGTGCTCATGCCCAGGGCTACGGCAATGGGGACCCTTATCAGAAGGGGCAGGATAAACAGTACGATCGTCCAGAACGCAGGTTCGCGAAGCAGCGACATCATCTCTCGCACCTCCTAGTATTCATTCCTGCGGATGGTCGCAAGAGCCGCCTGCGCGATGCGGACAAATATAAGGACAGAAAAGACCGGCAGGGCGATGGTGTAGTAGTACACCGGGATATCCAGGGATTCAGTGGTCACGTTGAGGTCTATCTCATCCATAACCTCAATATAGCCAAGCCAGGCAAGCAGGCCGAAAAAGATGAGGGAGAGGACGGTTCCGAGGATAAAGCAGATCTTTCTCCCCTTTTTCGGGAGAAAATCGTAAAACAGGGTCATGCTCAGATTTGCTCCCTTTTTAAAGGCTATGGCGGTTCCCAGCATGACGAGCCATACAAAAAAGTTGATGGTGATCTCCTCGGTAAAGGCCAGGGCCCGCATGACGAAGTACCGGGTTATGACGTTTGCGAAGGTGATCACCGCCATAACCATCAGGATGACCGATCCAAGGATCTCCTCAAAGTTATCAAAAATTTTCTTTGCCATTCAAGACAATCCCTTCTGCGAAAAGACGAGGATCATTCTCCCTTTCTCCCTTCTGGAGAGGGGAAAGTCTCCTGCGGACGGCCGGGGGGAGAGGCTCTCCCCCCGGTAATCTTTTGCCCTGTCTACTTTACTGCGGCGGCCATTTCGGCCTCGGCCGTCTTAACTATCTCCTCGCCAATCTTGGCTCTCCAGGCTTCAAGCACGGGAGCGGTCTTGTCGGCAAAGGCCTTCATCTCTTCAGGGGTGAGGATGGCCACTTCCATGCCAACGCCCGCAAGGGTGGTGTACCAGTCGGTGACCTCGGGAAGCTTGCCGATGCTCTCCAGGTATTTGTGGGCCGTTCCGTCGTCGAGACCAATTCTGGCCATGGCGATCATGTATTTGCCCGCCTCCACCGCGGCCTCCTGGATCATCTTCTGGTCCTCTGCATTGAACGTGCCCCAGACAGCGGGGTTTACCACGTACATGGTGGGGTCGATCACATAGTGCCAGTCGGTCATAAACTTGTGGTAGTCGTGCATCTTCACGGGGTAGAAGGTGCTGATGGGGTTCTCCTGGCCGTCAACCACGCCCTGCTGAATAGCGGCCATGGTATCGCTCCAGTTCATGTTGACGGGGTTGGCGCCAAGGGCCCTGAAGGTGTCCAGGAAGAGAGGGCTGCCCACGACCCTGACCTTCATGCCTTCCAGGTCCGCGGGGCTCCTGACGGCCTTTTTGGAGTTGGTCAGCTCTCTGAAGCCGTTCTCTCCGAAGCCCAGGAACTTGACTCCCTTGTCCTCCACGGCCTTGATAACCATAGCGCCCGATTTCCCGCCCGTTATGGCGTCCATGGCGGCATACTTGTCAGGCTGGTTGGCTATGAAGAAGGGAAGGGCGAACAGGTTAAGCTCCACGATCTGGGGGGAGTAGTTGATGGAGGACTGGACGGCAAAGTCGATGGTGCCGTTGCGTACCAGCATGAAGGCGTTGGTCTGCTTTCCGGTGGTAAGCTGGGAGCCGGGATAGACCTTGATGTTGATCTTGCCGTCGCTTCTCTCCTTCACGAGATCGGCAAAGTACTGGGCGCCCATGCCCCAGGCGGTGGTAAGGCTGGGCACGATGTCGAGCTTGTACTCATCTTTGTATGCGGCGAAGCCCGGCGCGGAAATGGAGCACAGAAGCGCTACTGCGATAAGCATGGCAACTACTTTTTTCATATCTTCAACCTCCTGATTTTAATTAATAAATTGATACCCGGTTCTGCGCGGCCGTCTTAATATGCCAAATCCTAGGGGGCAATCACCTCCTGATCTGTGGGAAAAGGCCTGAACAGGACAAATCCTGTCTCTTCGTCGAAGGAGCGAAGGAACATCGCCCCTGAAAAAACATTTATAACTGTTTCAACCGTAGCTAAAACCAGGTTTTCCCCCCTGTCGGCCAGGTGACCCGCCAGGGGTTTCATATCGCTTCCGGCAAGAACGGCGTGAAGGTGTATGGACAGATTTCCACTGTCGTCCTCCCCGATGATTCCGTCGACGGTGACAAGCTCGATGCGGCCCTCCATCCTGAAGGGCTCAAGGTACACGGACCGCTCAGGATTTTCGGGATCCGCCGTTACGCAGACTACGTCCGCCGACCGGAGGCTGCCTATCATGGTGGCAATGTGGCCGGACCTTATTCCGTGGCGGGCGCATATTTCGCCCAGGGCGGCGAATAGGTCCTCGCCGGGAGCTATCCTTGCAAGGATCGTCTTCGCCGTCCCCGCTTCCGCCGAGGAGACTCTGTCAGGGTTCATGGCCGGCCGGCCGCCTACATCATCCCCCGGACCGCCGCGGCGATCTTTTCCGGGGTGATCCGGTAGGCCTGCTCCAGGGTGCGGGCAAAGGGAACGGGAGTGAAGGGAGCCCCAACCCTTACAATGGGCGCGTCGAGGCAGTCGATGGCCTCCTCGGCGACAATGGCCGAAATTTCCGCCCCCACGCCCGCCTGTTTTACCGCCTCGTGGGCAACGACCAGCCTTGTGGTCTTGGCCACGGAGTTGAGCACCGTCTCCTTGTCTATGGGGGAGATGGTGCGAAGATCAACGATCTCCACGCTGATTCCCTCTTTTTCCAGCTCTTCGGCCGCCTTTTTAGCCAGGTTTACGGTCATGGACCAGGAGACCAGGGTAACGTCCCTGCCCTCCCGGACGATATTTGCCTTTCCTATAGGAGTCAGGTGGTCCCCTTCAGGGACTTCCCCCTTCATGGGGAAGAGAGCCTTGTGCTCGAAGTATATTATGGGGTTGTCATCCCTGATGGCCGACTTCAAAAGCCCCTTGGCGTCGGCGGGGTTGGAGGGTATTACCACCTTAAGCCCCGGGATGTGGCAGAAGAAGGCCTCCAGGGATTGGGAGTGCTGGGCGGCAGCCTGGTTCACCAGGCCGTCGGGGGCTCTCAGCACCATGGATACAGGCTTCTGTCCGCCGAACATGTAGTAGATCTTGGCCATCTGGTTATATATTTCATCGAAGCAGACTCCGGCAAAGTCGGCGAAATGCATGTCCGCCACGGGACGCATGCCCGCCAGGGCAGCGCCTATGCAGGCGCCCACTATGGCGGTCTCGCTTATGGGGGTGTCCATGACCCTCTCCGTGCCGAACTGGTCGGGGAGTCCCTTGAACTGTCCGAAGATGCCCCCCTGCCGGACAATGTCCTCGCCCATGATGAACACCCGCTCGTCCCGGGTCATCTCCTCCTGCATGGCTTCAAGGGTAGCCTGGGAAAATGTGATAGTCTTCATTTCGTCCACCGCCTTAAACGTAAAGCCCCTCGAAGAGGGCCGACACATCGGGTTCCGGGGAGGTCCTGGCAAACTCCAGAGCCTCTTTGAGCTCTTCCTCCACCTGTTTTCTGATGGACTCCAGCTCTTTTTTCGTCATGGCCTTCGCCTTCAGAACTTTCTGTTCGAATCTGGGTATGGGGTCGGTATCGTCCTGGACTTTCTGAACCTCTTTCTTCGTGCGGTACATCTCCGGATCCCCCACGAAGTGCCCCTTGAGCCTGTAAGTCTTGCACTCCAGGATGGACGGCCCCTCCCCCCTCCTGGCCCGCTCCACCAGCTCTTTAGCCGCCTCGTAGACCGCGAAAACGTCGTTGCCGTCCACTATGACGCCGGGCATGCCGTAGCCCTGGGCGCGGACGGCTATGTCGTCCACGGAGGTGGTGGTTCTGTAGGGGGTGGTGGAGGCCCACTGGTTATTTTCACACAGGAATATAACGGGCAGATTCCATACCGCCGCCATGTTGGCTGCCTCGTGGAATGTGCCTCTGTTGGAGGCGCCGTCGCCGAAGAAGGTCACCGCCACGCCGTCGGTCTTCTGCATCTTGTGGGCCAGGGCCGCGCCGGTAGCCATGGTGAAGCCTCCTCCCACAACTCCGTTTGCCCCCAGCATTCCCACGCTGAAATCGGCGATATGCATGGAGCCACCCTTTCCTTTGCAGCTTCCGGTGCTCTTGCCGAAAAGCTCCGCCATCATGGGCTTAAGCTCCGCTCCCTTGGCAATTGTATGGCCGTGGCCCCTGTGGGTGCTCTGAATATAGTCCGTCTTGCGCAGGTTGGCCATTACTCCGGTGGCAATGGCCTCCTCGCCTATGTACAGATGGACGAAACCGGGAATCTCACCGTCGAAGAAGAACTTCTCCACTGTGAGTTCAAAATTCCGGATCTTGATCATGGTCTCGTAAAAATATCTGAGCGTTTCTTTATCGTACCGCGACAGGGGAAGAGCAGCCTCTTTCCGCACGGGCATTGCGCACATAAAGATCACCTCGTTAAAAAAATCAGTTGCTGATTCCTTCCTCCCGGCGGATTCTCCCGCCGGACCCCCTTTACAGGCAGGCGACAAAAACACCCTCCTTTCCGCAGCCGAAACTTATAAAAACGGGAACGTCAGATAACGGAATCAACGTTCCCCGGAACGGACAGCACATTATTTTTTCCAGTAGTAAGATGAGTATGCATACCCGCGGCGGCCCGGTCTCCGTCCCCCGCCCTTACCGCGGCGGCGATGGCGCTGTGTTCGGCGAAAGATCTTTCCACGCTGCCGGGCAGACTGAGCACGCGGGCGCCCATGGAGTAGAACCGGTCGAGAACCCGCTGGAGCGTATTCAAAATCAGGGAGTTGTCATAAAGCCGGAAGAACATCTCATGAAAATCCTTGTCGTGCTTCAGGTACTCCAGCACGTCATTTTTTCTTATGGCCTCCTGCTGCCTGGCAAGGTAAAGGTCCATCTCGGCGATATTATCCTCTGACATCCTGGAGGCCATCTCCCGGAGGACAAACTCCTCCACCGCCATTCGAAGGGCAAAGGTTTCGTTCACTTCCGTGACTGAAACGCCCGGGACCACGACTCCCCTGTTGGGATGGATTTCCACGAAACCCTCCGTCTGGAGGCGCTGAAGCGCCTCCCGGACAGGAGTGCGGCTCATGCCGAGCTCCGCCGCCAGCGTATTTTCCGAAAGAGTTATACCGCTTGCGGGACGCCTGCGGAGTATAAGTCTGCGGATTTCTTCATAGGCCTGATCTTTCTTCTTTATTCGCATTCGCAACAGATATTCTCTCCCGCCCTGATATCAGCCCAACTTGTATACAGGTAAAATACAAGCAATTAGAAAAAGAATAACCTCTGCAGAAAAAAAGTCAAGACTGTCGCGGGAAAATGAACTAAAAGTCCCTCGCCCAACAAAAAATCCGGGGCTGAATTTAAAAATTCGCCCCGGATTTTCGATCCTTATTACTTCATTAAATTAATGCAGGTCAGGCTTGCGGTCTGCGTCTATTCGGCCTGCGAACCCATCTCCTTCATCATTTCGTGAAGCTTTGCGCCCGCCTCAAGGTGTTCCTTTTGAACCGCCCTGAGCTCCGCCATGTCCTTAACATATTCGTCCTTGCCGTAACCGCCCCCGCCGCTTCGCTCTCCCAGCCTGGCGCAGATGTGGGCAAGCCGTTCCGCGGCGGCCGTCATGAGGGATACATAGCCCCTCAGGCTGCCCAGAAACCTGGATTCCGCGGGAGATGAATCCGGCCCGTCCCTTCTGATGGCGGACTTGACTTCCGCCAGTCCGGCCTGAAGGTCCTCAAGGATTTTCTGGTTTTTGCCGTAGTCTACAGGCCTGTAGATCCCCGGAATGCGCAGAATTTTTCTGATGGATGGCTTGAAAAGATCGTCCTGCACCGACATGTAGTCCTTTACCATCCCGTTCACCCTTTGGGCGAGCTTTACAGTTTCTTCTCTTATCGTCACGGAGATACGCTCCCTTCGTTTTGGTAGGCGCCGGGGCTGTAATCCGTTATTATTTCCGAAAGCATCAGTTCCAGCTCGTCCGCAGCGGCGTCCAGCTCGGCCTTGTCCGCGGCCCTCCCGGCCAGGCTGATCAACCTGACGGCCTTTTCGCCGAGGGTTTCTATGAGCGCGCCGACGACGGCCCTATCCTCCTCCGGAAGGAACTCCAGATGGGGCCTTGCGGCCTCCGCGAGCTCCAGGGCTATTCCCGCCGCCCGAAGCGCCCGGCTGGCTGCCGGATCAGGGTCGGTGGGAACCTCATTTTTGCCGCCGACCCATACAAAAATTGCGGCACCGATAAAGAGCGCCGCAGTTCCGGCAATTAAAACCGACGCCTTTTTACTCATCCGCCCCGCCCCTTTCAAACCGTTATTTTATCATTAAAAGGAGCGGGAAGGACGCTATTACCGTTTAAGAGGCCTGCTGCCGGGCTTAACCAGGGGAATCCCCGCAGCGCACAGGGGGCACTGATCCGGGCTCCAGAAGGGGAAAGCCGTCTCCCAAAGGGACTCGGGCGCCCCAGGCAGACAGGACCTGCCCTCGCTTCTGTCAAGGATTGCCCCTGTCCCGACCCAATCGGCGCCCCCGGCGGCAAGGACTTTGCCCGCCTCCCCGCCGGATACGCCGGTGGTTATAACGTCCTCTATGACCACAACCCTTTTGCCCGCCGGCATGGGAAACCGCTTCAGCGTCATGGCCCCGTCCTGCCGTTCGCAGAAGATGAAGGGAATATCCAGGGTCCTGGCCACCTCATGGCCGATTATTATCCCCCCCATGGCGGGAGAGGCAATGATTTCCGGGGAGTACTTCGCCACTTTTTCCGCCAGAGCCTTGCCGGCATAGGCAGCGAAGGCGGGAAAGCGCAGAAGCATGGCGCACTGTATGTAGTCTCCGCTGTGATTTCCCGAGGTGAGAAGAAAGTGGCCCTCCAGGTGGGCGCCGCTCTCCCTCATCATTTTTTGTACTCTTTCGGTTACTTCCTGTCTATCCATGCCAGTCCCTCCTCAATCTCCCTTTCTATCTGCCTTACCGCCGCAATTCTGTCGGGGGCGTTCAGTATGGGACGTCCCACCACAAGATAGTCCGCTCCGTTTTTGACTGTCTCCAGGGGTGTTGCCCGCCGGGCCTGGTCGTCTGGAGAGGCCGCCGGACGGACGCCGGGGACCACGGTGAAAAGCCCTCCTCCCGCCGCCTTGACCGTCGCCAGGTCCAGGGGAGAGCAGACAATGCCGTCCATGCCGGTCTCCCGGCAGAGGGAGGCCCTTTTCTCCAGGGCGAGGGGCAGGGGGCAGCCCGGGGCAGCCTCCTGCCAGGAGGCCTCGTCAAAGCTGGTGAGGACCGTCACCCCCAGAA
>CAZXOD010000111.1:0-7630 GCA_964642285.1 uncultured Synergistaceae bacterium | reverse complement strand
TACTTCAAAAATCTCCCCGGGCCCGTCTTTTTCCGGCCGGGACACTATCTTACCAGGGACAAGAAGCGCCGTCCCTTCTACCTCTTCGGCCAGGACTCCCCATAGGATTCCCCTGTCTCTGAAAAACACGAATCTGTCGCTGAGCTCCATCTCAGGAAAAGGAGGGCCGTCGGGCGCTCTCAGATCCGCGACGGCCGCCGCCTCTCCCCCCACATTGGCGATGCCCCGTACCAGGGCAAGACCGTCGGGAGCATTTGTCAGTTCAGCCGCCAGGGATACTATGACTATGTCGACGGCGGGGAGGGCATACTTTCTTCCGCCCACCGAAAAGACAAGATAG
Organism: uncultured Synergistaceae bacterium; assembly: GCA_964642285.1. Classification (GTDB taxonomy): domain Bacteria; phylum Synergistota; class Synergistia; order Synergistales; family Aminobacteriaceae; genus Aminivibrio. The sequence goes on along the minus strand of CAZXOD010000111.1, from coordinate 7,290 downwards.
AAGTTTCCATTCAATACGACAGTCTCCTTTGTATATAAAAATCCTTTACGGATTAACTCCTGTTTCAAGTATTATACAACTTTCGATAAAAAAGGGAAAAAAGTATTGACAGACGGACCGGGGCCGTGTATCCTGATCTATATTAAATATCACTCTTACGAGTTGATATAAACATATGTTCAATATGGAGGAGAGAACGGTATGAAAAAGATTATGCTGGCGCTATTGGCAATAGTCCTGGGAGCAGGGTTCGCATGGGGAAACGTCATGGAGAAGGACGTAATTCTGGCGGGTACGGAGAGCACCTATCCTCCCTACGAGTTCAGGGACGGAGACAACAACCTCAAGGGCTTTGACATCGATCTTGTGGAGGCCATCGCCGCAAAGATTGGCAAAAAGGTAGAGTGGGTGGACATGCCCTTCGATAGTCTTATCCCCTCCCTTCTCGCCAAGAAGATCGATATAATCGCCGCGGGGCTGAGCGCTACCGAGGAGAGGGCCAAAAAGGTAGCCTTCTCGGAGAACTACGAGATCTCCATAAGCGCCTTCATCGTCAAGGAAGACAACACCACCCTGAAGGCTCTTGAGGATATGAAGGGGAAGGTCATCGCCGTGCAGCTTGGCACGGTTCAGGAGACCTACTCCCAGACCATACCCGATGCCCAGGTAAAATCCTTCCAGAAGTTTGACGACTGCGTGAGGGAAGTCATACTGGGCCGGGCGGACGCCACTCTCATGGATGTCCCCGTGACGAAGAGCTACGTTGAGCACAAGGATTTCGCGGGCAAGATCAAGGTCGCCTTCGCCCAGGAGATAACCGGCTCAGGGAAGGCTATGGCCATGAACCTCGGCGAAACGGCTTTGGTTGAGGCCGTAAACGGAGCCCTGAAAGAGCTGGAGGAGAGCGGCGAACTGCAAAAGATGAAGGATCTCTGGTTCAAGTAGGTTTTAAAACCGGAACCGGGCGCTCTTGGGGAAGGGACCGGCGTTGAGCCGGTTAAACTGAACAGGAGTTTGCGATACTGAAGGAATCCGGAGGCGCATTCTTTGCCTCCGGATTCTTTATTCTCTCCTGCCTCCGGCGGGGCCCTGGATGGAGTAGTAGCTCCTGGGCCTTCCGGGGCGCCCGTCCTGGGGCCCCGCGCTCCTGACAATAAGCCCCCTGTCCGCCAGGTACTCCAGGTACCTGTGGGCCGTGACGTAAGCCAGGCCGCAGGCGGCGGCCACCTCGTCGCAGTCCCTGGGGGAGGTGAACTCCTTAAGCTTTTCCAGAACTTTTCTCATGGTGTTCTTGCTGACGCCCTTCTTCCTCTCCTCCCAATTCAGCTGCTCCCGGTGGGCGAACAGCTTTTCGTGAAGACGAATGCGGGCGGTGAAATCGGCCAGCCGTATGGGCTTGGTGATAAAGTCGTCGGCCCCCGCCAGGGTAAGCCGAGAGGCCAGTTCTCCCCCGTCCTCCACCGTGAGAGCTATGAGTACAAGCTTGGAGGATATCTCCCTTGCCATTTTTATCACGTGGTAGCCGTTCATTACCGGCATATGATAGTCCACCAGCAGGATGTCCACCTCGTCCAGCCTCACCCATTCCAGGCACTCCTCAGGTTCGCTTGTGGTGAGCATCCTCCATCCTTCGGTGGAGGCCATGGCCTCCAGGGTGTAAAGTATGGATCTGTCGTCGTCGATGGCTCCGATATGAAGCGACACTATGCCTCACTCCTTCCTCCGGAGGATTTTTGAAGAGTTATTGTCACCCTGGCGCCTCCGCCGGGCAAATTTTCCTTAAATAAGGCCCCTCCGTGATTCAGCACCACCATTGTAACGTATTCTAGGCCAAGACCGGTAGAGTTCCACCCCGAACCTCCCCCGCCGTCCGGGGGGAACCCCGGCCCCTCGTCCTCCACTGCCAGGATAACCCGGTCGCCGTCCACGGACATGGAAAAGACAATGTGGCTTCCCCCCGCCTGGAGGTTGGCCTTTCTGGCATTATCCAGAAGATTTACCAGAGCCCTGGAGAAACGGACCGCGTTTACCTCCACCATGGCCCCGGCCGCGGCGGGATCCGCCCTCATGGACACTGTCTCCCTCCAGGGAAAGGGGCTGATCTGAGTGAAGACGTACTCCGCAAGATCGCCCGCGGAGATTGTCCGGCGGAAATCTTCCCTTAAAATCTCAGAGATCATGTCCTCCATGGACCTGGCGGCCTCGCATATGACCGAGCCGTACCGGGCGGAATCCCCTCCTCTTCCCGAGACTATCACGTCCGCCAGACCGAGGATAGTGGTAAGAGGCCGCTTCAAATCGTGGACCAGCTGCTGCATTTCCAGCAGGCTTCTTCTTCCAAGGCCCTCCTCCCTGAGGGCCGCCATTTTCTTCTCCCTGTCCCTGAGCAGCGCCAGAGAGGCAAGTCTCGCGCCGTAGCTCACCATAAGCTCCGTAGCAAGAACGCCCGAGAAGAAAAACCCTCCGAAGACGGCTGTCCCCGACCAGTTAAGGAGTCTCTCCCTGCCCAGAATTTCCGCCGTCGTCTTGACGGACATGGAAAGCTCCCCCCAACCGGCCCCCCAGGGAGTCAGAAAGGGAATTGCGTCCAGCCATTGAAATGAAAACACGAAGAGCGCCAGGGCAATGGACTTGTAAATCCAGTCGTGGACGCTCCTCGTAAGATACCTCAAAACCAGGACGCTGCCCACGCTGAGAACCGCGGGGATGCCGAAGTGAAGCTGAATGCCCTCGCCCAGGACGGGGGAAAAGAAATAGGTCAGGGGAATGGCAGCAGCCGGCGCAAACCACGACAGGAAGGAGAGGTACGGACGAAGACCCGCCAGGCCGTCGCCTGCCAGAAACCAGCCGATGTACAGGGGCACCGCCCTGACGCTGTTGAGAAAAACCACAAGAGCGGCGGCGGCCAGAAGGTCGCCTCCGTCCATAGTTTCTGCCAGGAGGCCGATAGCGGCCAGAGGGCCGGCGGAGGAGATCCGTTGGGCGGCCGCCCAAAAGAGGAGAAAGAGCAGGGCGGCCGCAAGCCGTCGGCCAGAAGAGCGCTCCTTCATCTTTCCCACCGCTCCCACCTTTTGGAAAAGAGCAGGAAGAAGAAAAAAAAGGCAAGCCCCGCCGCCGGGACAGCCGGTCCAACCGGAGCCCGAAACCGGGGAGACAGGGCTCCATTCCAGGGGATTCCCGCCCTTCTCCCCATGCCCTTCATATCAAGGAAGTGAAAAACGGGAATATCTGAAGCCAGTGCCTTCTGCACCACACCCTCCCCTGGAGGAAAGGGTTTTTCGGGGGAGAACAAGCCGCCCCTGATGAAGTCTGAATAGCTACCCGCAAAGGCGGCGGCGCCCCCTCCGACGTTGATTAAGAGCCGGGGCGCGAACTGTGCGATTATCTTCCATTTCGATTCAGTCATATCCTGCAGGGATGCCGCACTCAGGAGAGGCGATCCCTCCAGGTCGGCGGCTTCCGTCAGAATTTCCCTGCCCTCTTCCGGTAGGTCTAGCCCCATCTCAGCTGCGCCGCCCAGGGTGTACCAGTCTGCCTTTTTAGCGAGAAACCCACCCTGCCTGAGGGCCGTCGCCATGGCGGGCCACGGGAATGACGGAACGTTTGCCCCCCAGGTGGAAGAACCCAGAGAGTGAATCCAGAGAACGGCAACGCCCTCGTGCTCAGCGGCGGCAAGCACCGAATAGACAAGCCCCGGGAAGGAGGAGGAGGACACCACGGCCACCCGGTCCCCCTCACCGACGCCAAGCCTTCGGAACTGCCGGAGAATATATACCGCCCACAGGGGATCGGCGGCGGTCCGTTTGGCCTCCAGCGGGCCAAGAGTAGTGGTTATGGGGCTCCACTCCACGCCGATGAAGCCCGTCTTTTGGGGATCCGCCGTCTCCCCGGCAGCGTTTCCCTGTTTCTCCCGCAGATCGTAGAGCCAGGCCTGGGCCGATCTTACTTTCTCCCAGAGAAGCCTCTCCTCCCCTCTGAGGGAGTGAGATGATCCCGGGTACCATAAAAGGGCCATGACGACGGCCAGAATGACCAGGCGCAGGCGGGCGGAGGAACTGAACCGCCTCTGCGCTTCCAGCAGGAGGTTTTTCACAGCCCCGTCCCTCCTGGGGCGAATAAAAGGGTTGCGGCCATGGAAGCCGCAAAGGCCGCCGCAAAAGAGGCCGCCGTCGTGGGCAGGGCTCCCTGCCGCTCCATGTCCGCCCCGATAAGCCCCGGAATAATCCATCCCGTCCAGTGGGGCGCAAAAGGGAAAAGAAGGGCAAGTAAACCTTTTATACATAGGGCGATCAGCATGGCCATGGCCGTCTTCTGCCGTCCGTAAAGCCCCCAGGCTCTTACCGCCAGGGCCAGCAGAACGGCGGTGAGAGCCGCGCAGGCAAAGGTGGAGCCAAGCCTGGCTGGAGAGTTAAGATCCATGGCCAGAAGGCCTGGAGTGATGATTCCTCCGGGAGAATAGCCCGTCTTTGAGAAAAGATACATCCCCATAATAATTCCAAGGGCTACCAGAAGCGCATCATCACTGTTCATCCATCCGCCCTCCCCCGGGAACCCTCCCATTTTTCCAGGAGATATTCGAGAGGAACCCCGGCGACGTTGCCGCACCCGAAGACCGCTCCTTCAGAGGCAATAAAGGCCTTCAGGTCTTCCGGCCCCTTCAGAGAAATAAACTCCGCTCCCCGGGGCAAAAGGAGCGGGCGGCTTCCCGTAACCGCAACTCTCTTCCAGTCGGCTTCTGAAAGCAGACCTTTAAATGCCGTCAGCCTGGCAGTCCTGTCCTTTCTGGAATTAAAAAGCACCGTTGTCTCCCTCCCGCTCCACCCCGTCTCCCTGAAAAGGTCAAGGGATGACAGGAGATCGTTGGCCGAAAAGGCAGACGCAAGTCTGCCGCCGCCCTCGGCAAATATTTGAAAATCAGCTATGTCGGGAGGAAGGGCCGCCGCCGATTCGAGGGCTTTTGTTTCGTTCAGCCTCAGAAAACGGCAAACTCCTTCCACCAGAGAGAGATGGGTCTGTCTGAAATCTCCTCCATCGGGACAGGGGCGCATTTCGCACCCCTTTGAGGCAAGGAGCTCTGAAACCACCTCTTTGGCCGCCACTGATTCGGGCAGAATTACCGTTCCGCCGACGATGCCCGAGCATAAAACTCTGGCGGCCGCCTCCTCTCCCCTTCCCCAGGCATCCTCGTGATCGGGCCGGACGTTGGTCAGGACCGTGCATGAGGGCTTCATCCACTGCCAGGCCAGAGACTGGAGCTCCGGCGCCACGGCGCTGTTTTCAAGGACAACTCCTTCGGCCCCAGAGGGAAGAGTCTGGAGCCACCACTTCATCTCCGCCACAGATCCGGGACCCGCCCGAAGAATCAGCTTCTCACGCCCGCGAAAAAGCTCCCTGGGAAGCACTCCCGTTATCCTTCCGGCAGCGGCCATTCCAGCGCCCTCCAGGGCCGCCGTCAGCAGGCGCACCATGGAGCTCTTCCCCCTGCTGCCTGTAACAAGCACTCTCACTGGGGGGAGGGAAGAGCTCCGGGGAGTAATTTTTTCTATAAGGGCCGGAATTACTGTCATAAAAAACCTCCCGCTTTTCCCTATTTTAGCAGAGCCTCGCAGCCATTAAAAAGGGCGGAGCCTCATAATGAGGCCCCGCCCTGCGAAGGGACTAAAAATATCTGGCGAAACGTTTTTTAGGCTTAGTAGCCCACCGGAACTCCAAGGCGCCTGCTGTCGGCTCCGCCGTTCATCCTGCCCTTAACGTGATCAAACAGGATCCCCTGGGCGGTGCCGAAGTAGCCTCCGAAGGGCTGAACGTCCAGGTCGTGCCCCCTGAGCTTTAGGTAGCTCACTGTGGAGGGGTCAATGCCCTCTTCGATGAGAAGCTTGCCGGCCTTACCGCCGCCCGCAGGGTTGAAGATGCGGGGCTGCTCGATAGCCTCGTCCATGGCCATGCCGAAGTCTACCACGTTCATTACGATCTGGCTTACTGCGGTGATGATCCTCATGGCGCCCGCCGCCCCTATGGTCATGAAGGGAAACCCTTCAGGATCGATGACAATGGTGGGGGACATGGAGGAAAGAGGCCGTTTGCCGGGTTCCGGGGCGTTGACGCTCTCCGGATTCTGGGCAAAGTCGTCCATCTCGTTGTTCAGCACGAAGCCGAACTCCGGCACTACCACTCCCGAGCCAAAGAAGAAGTTTACTGTGTTGGTGGAGGCAACGATATTGCCCTCGGCGTCCACCACAGAAAATGAGCTTGTGGAGATGCGGTTATCCACGCCGCCGCCCAAGTAGGCCTGCTTCCCGGACTCATTGTAGGGCCAGGGATCTCCCGCCGGGACGTCCTTCATGACGTCGTAGCGGCGGATTTTGCCCGCAAGCTCTTTCGCGTATTCCTTGCTTGAAAGTCCGTTAAGAGGGACGTTAACGAAGGCCGTGTCCGCCATGTACTTCTGCCTGTCGGCGAAGACAAGCTTCATGGCCTCGGCAAGGTGATGGAGGTAGTCGGGGGAGTTGTGCTTCATGGCTCCCACGTTGAAGTTCTCCATTATGTTGAGAAGCTGCACGATGTGGGTTCCACCGCTGGACGCCGGAGGGGTGGAGTAGATAGAGTAGCCCCTGTAGGTTCCGTGGACGGGCTTCTGGATGAGTACCGTGTAGTTTTTCAGATCCTCCATGGACATTTTGCCGCCGGCGCCGTTAACGGCCGCCACTAAAGCCTCGCCCATTTCGCCCTCGTAGAAGACCGCGGGGCCCTGCTGGCCCAGAAGCCTGAAGGCAAAACCCAGGGCCGGCTGTCTTAGGATCGTTCCCGTCTCCGCGGGGAGACCGTCGGGAAGGAAGACGCAGTTCGGGCTGTACTTGCTCAGTTTGCCGAACTCGTCGGTGATGATCTGGTTCTGCATGGGATGGACTTCAAAGCCCTCTTCCGCCAGGCGGATCGCAGGGGCTGCCACTTCCGCGAAAGTCATGGTCCCGTACTTATCGAGGGCGGTGAAGATACCCTTCACAATACCGGGAACTCCCACAGCCTTGCCGCCAAGGACGGACTCTCTCGCCTTTTTCGATTCTTCAGAAGCGTACATGTCCTTCGTGGCTGAGAGAGGGGCTACCTCACGATAGTCCAGCTCCACCACTTCCCCGGTCTTGGCAAACCGGATGGTCGAGAAGCCGCCGCCGCCGATGCCGGAGGCATTGGGCTCCACCACGTTAAGGGCCAGCATGGTGGCCATGGCCGCGTCGATGGCGTTGCCGCCCTTCTTCAGAATCTCTACTCCGGCCTGCGAGGCCAGCTCGT
>CAZXOD010000110.1:0-7752 GCA_964642285.1 uncultured Synergistaceae bacterium | reverse complement strand
ATTAAAAATCTATCCTTGTCAAATCGTTTCTTGAACGAATCTTAAGTTTGCTGAAGATCTTTTTAAGCGCGGATTTAACAGTATTCTCCGAGATGAACAGCCGCCCCGCTATCTCCCGGGTTCTCAGCCCCTCTCTCGCCAGCGCCGCGATCTCTCTCTCTCTGTCGGTAAGCGCTTCCCTGTGGGGCTTCAGGTAGTTTAAAACCGAGGCGGCGGATTTGCTCTGTCTCTCGCACAGGGCGATGAGGTTCGCCGTCTTCTCTCCGTTCTGGCAGTGCGCCGTCCTCTTCAGAAGCGGGAGGAGAGTTGGGCCAAGCTCCGCGAAGGGAAGGAAGATCCGGTCGGGCAGCGCAATTTCCAGGGCGGCTTCCAGGTGTTCTGCGGCCTCTTCCTCTTTACCCTCGTCGAACTTCGCCGCGGCGAAGAGGATGCGCCGGCAGAGAAGGGGCAGCATACAGATAACTCCGCCCCGTATCTCCATCATGGGCTCGGTGAGTCCGTACAGCTCCGGGCAACGTTTTTCCAGCAGCAGAGTTCTGGCATAAACCATCAGCCCGCAGGGCTGTCCCTGGACGTAAAGAGTCCTTCTGACAGCTTCAGGGTCCCTCAGCCAGCCGGGCAGATCGTCGGTGATTCCAAGGGCAAGGTCCAGAGCGGCCATGCAGAGATCAACCATGCGAAGGATTGCCCTCCGGGGGGATCCTCGTCTGTATTTTTTAATATTCTCCCTGGCCGTCTCGTAGCCGGGGCCGTCGCCGCGCAGGAGCTTTATTCTTGCCAGGACCAGTTCGGCGCACAGGGCGATGCTTGTCTGTCCGGCTTCATTGGCAAGGTGGAGGGCTTTGTATACGCAGGATTCGGCCTCATGGTCCTCGCCGCGCAGCAGATGGGCCTCCGCCCGCATTACGCAGTCGGCTCCTGCGCCGTGGCCGCCGGAGAGCTTCTGGTAGATCGGGAGACATTCGTCCATCTGTTCCATCTCCCTGTCGAGCTCTCCGCATTTGCTCCAGTAAAGGCAGAGGACCGAGGTAATTCCGAAGCTCCAGGGGGTGGCGCCGAAGACCACCGTCCCGGACGCGCCGCCGCCTGCCGACTGCAGGTGGGCCATCGCCTCTTTATGCCGGGCGCTCATCCTTTCAATGTCGTTGAACTCGGTAAAGGAGAGCAGCAGAGCCGTCTCGCCCCGCAGGCCGGAGAGCTCGGCTCCGTTTATGCCGGGCGGGGGAGAGGCGAGCAGCGACTGGATCAGGACCAGCAGGCGCGAGAAGCGGAGACCGTCCCCGGATTTCATGAACTGGAAGGCGAAGGTAAGAAGAGCTAAGGGATGTTTGATCAATTCCTCCTCAGAACATCCTTCTACAATCCTCTCCAGAAGGCCCATCATGTTTCTTTCCTTCTGTTCGTTCAGGTAGCCGCTTGTCAGGGGCAGGGCCAGGGCTTTTTCGAAGTCGCCCACATCGGCCAGCAGCTCCGCGGATCTTAGGAAATCTCCCGAATCGGCGCAGGCGTAAGCGGCTCTGTATCTCATGCGCTTTGTCAGTTCGCCGGAAAGATTTCTGAACCGGTGCGCCAGGTAGTCTTTAAGAATGCCATGTATGGAGTAGACGCCCTTATCTGCGACGTACTGGATAAAAAGACTGCCGCTAAGCATGGCGCGAAGGCCTTCGGGGATGATCGTTGCTCCGCCTGCCACGGCCGCCTGCTCCAGGGTGAAAGATTCCATCAGGGTAAGGGAGAGAAGAAAATCCCTGTCGCTGTCGGACAGCCTGTTCCAAACGGCCGTTTCCACAAGGGAGTCCATGTCGTGGGCATCGGCAAGGGCGCCGGTGTCTTTGTACACGGAAGCCTGCAGCAGAATGGCCGATACCCATCCCTCGGTGACGCTCTGCACCCTGTCCAGTTCATGTTCCGACATCCTTGCGCCTTTCAGGAGGCAAAGACGGGCAGTGCTCTCCCGGTCGAAGAAAAACTCCTTTGCGCCCAGGCTGAGAATGGCTCCGTGACCGGGGCGGGATTCAAAGTAGGGGAGTGGCTGAGTTATGAAGACCACGTGAAGATTGTTCCCGGGATAGGCGGCGAAGGACGCAGGCACGGCTCCGGAAAAATTATTGTCGAAGAGCTGATAGTTGTCGATAACAAGGAAGGTCTCTTCATCGCAGCGGCACCCCTTCATGACCTCCGCAATCCGGTTCAGGTCCTCAGGGGACTGGGGGCGGCATTCCCTGAGCTCCCGGGCCGCCTCGGGGTCCACCGTATCAAGAAGACGACAGATTCTCTCCCAAACCTTGACCGGCTGTTCGCCGAAGCAGGTGTACCAGCTCTGCAGCGCCGCCCCCCCAATCCTTTTCAGGCACTCTCTTACCGCGGTGGTCTTGCCAAATCCAGATGGAGCCTCCACGACGGAGACGGAGTGGTCGGAAATTCCGGACAAGCGTTTCATGAGCATTTCGGGAAAGAAGTACGAACCTTCCCGGGAGCCTCCGGCCATGGCTGTTCTCATCGTTATGGTCTCAACTCCTCCGCCGCCGTATCGGATTTTATGCTTCTACAGGTCGGCGGTAAGCCTGCCGATAGTCCTGTTCAGGTCCCGGATCAGTCCGCTGCCGCCGCCCGTTGTTTCGAAGGTCAGATTGATGCCGCCGTCGGCGTCCATACGCAGTTGAACGCTTCTTACCTCCTGCAGCGCCCGCAGAAAAAATTGAACGTTGCACTCCTGAAGAATTTCAGCGACATCCGCAGAATCAACGCCCGTTTTCTCAAGAGTCGCCAGGAAATTCGGCGTCAGCATGTCCAGCAGGGCGGACCACATGGACTCCATATCCAGCTTCGACAGGAAGACGAGGCCGGTTTTCCCTCCCTCGTCCAGGACAACTTCCGGGTCGGCTTCCAGGGCGTTTTCATCGATAACTCCCGCCAGGAGCACGCCCTTTTTCATGCCCACGAAGATGGGCAGGGGGATTTTCTCGGCGTACTCATCGGCAATGCCGAAAAAGAATTCCCATCCGTTGCGGCCCTTTTCCTCCAGAAAAGGGGCGAGCTCCAGCAGTTCTTTTGCCAGTGGCGCGAGTTTTTTCATCTCTTTAGGCTCGCCGGAGATAAAGACGTAACCGCCGGGAGCGCTGTCTTCTCTTATGGCGCCCTGTCCGCCCAGCAACGCGCCAAAGAATCGCGGTCCGTCGATTATCTGGTCAAGGCTTGTCCCCACAGCCTCCAGCTGTTCCAGCATGTCTTCCGCGTCTTCTTTGTCGGCTCCTGTCACCATATGAATAAGCTCCAGAAATATATCCGGGGTAAGTGAAATCTTTCCCGCCGCGCTGAAGAAGGGCACGCCGCCGCCAAATTTCAGCCCCGAGTAGTCCAGGGCCGCTCCTTCCTCCTTTTCAGTTTGCTTAAAGAGGACGTCGAACATGTTGTGATTAAGTGAGAGCTCTATGCTGTCCTCTGAAAGCCCGAGGGAAAGCTCCAGTTTCAGGGACGCTTTTGGTTTCGTGGGGATATTAAACTCCTCCAGCAGAAACCGGGTAAGTTCGCTCTCCTCATTGTCCACCAGCCGCAGGAAGCTGCCGCCCTCGGAGCGGAGGCTTATCTTCAGCCCCTCACCCCCAGTCAGAGCCGCCCTGGCGGACTCAATAAGCTCCGGCTCCGTACCGATGAGGAGCAGATACTCGTCTCCCGCCGGCTCTACTGAGGCAAAAAAATCCCAGTCGCCCAGGATGTCGTACAGGACGCCTCCGGCGTTTGTATTTATATGGTAAAGGTCACCGGAGATCCTTTCCCCGTCGAAGGTAAAATTATCGCGAAGGGCTTCGTCGTCCGGCTGGGCGAACAGTCGGGCGGCCGCCTTTTTGTCGAAATTCCTGCCCATGGCCAGCCTTTTCAAAATTCTGACGGCTTTCGCCGATTCCTCGTCGAAGCGGATCGCCCCGTGCATTCCGCGGGAATCGCGGATCATGGAGACAGAGGATACCGGCAGGCGGCTAAGCCAGTCCAGAATTCCATCTTTTTCGTCAAAACCTTCCAGCAGCTCTTCAAGCAGCTCTGAATCCGCCAGCCTGTCCGCGAGGGATCTTACGTCCTCCAGGTGAAAAAGGACGAAGGGCGCCTCCGCTCCGGCCAGGGCGTCAAGAGATGCGGCCCCGGAGAAGGGAGCGGCGAACAGGAGAACGACAGTTAGAGCTGCGGCAATAAAATGGTTGCGGGTGATTTTCATGTATGTCTGCCTCCCGGGGTTATTGTATAGGGACTAGCCCGCGGCCGGTAAAGAAACTTCAACCTCTTTTGTCTTAAGGCTGTTTTCAGGGTCCTTCCAGTCCTCCTGAGACTCTGCGCTGGTCTCCGTGCAGACGATATCTCCCTCTTCATTCACCGATTCAAAGGAGTAGCTCGCCGTCTCAGTGGCTCGCTTAAGGGCGGTCTCCTCGCCAGTCACCGTATCGTAGACGTAGACGGACGTCCACTCGTCCGCGTAATCTTCGGGCATTCCTCTGTGCGTCCCCGGTTCGTAGCGTGAATAGACGAACCTCCCCCCGTCTACCCACTGGGGTCCGTATTCGGCCCTCAGGACCTCGAACTTAAGCTCCAGGCCGGGAAAAGAGTAAAGAGAGTATCGTCTCGAATGCTCGTCCACGACCTCTACGGTGAGAAAATTGTCTCCGGATTCGTTAAAAATGAATCCGTCCACAGCGGCCGTCCTTGTCAGAGACAGAAAGAAGTACTCTCCGGTCTGCTCCAGGAAAAAATGTGCTCCGGGCGCTTCTCCTTTAAGGTTTTCATCGTACTCCGGATCGATGATGAGCCAGTGGATTGTTCCGGCTTCCGTCTCCTCCGCCCCATAGGGTACGGGAGTCTCCTGGACGGCCCCACCCTTCAGGTAGACCCACTCTCCATTTTTTACGAGGAATTCACTGCCGCCCGGCGCTCCCGCCATGGCAGTCCCCGCCGCGACCAAAAGAAGGGTACACAGAGCGGCTCCCCCAAGGAAAGCCTTAACCAACCGATATTTCTTTTTCAATGAAATCTCCTCCCTGCGACTGTGCTATCGATTCCCGGGCCTTCTAACACCTGACGGGCACAAGGCGCAGAAGAATGGCGCGCCCGACCGCTCATGCATGACTGACGATACACTCAGTAAAGGCCGGGAGGAATCACCCGAACGGGTGGTTTAACGAAAATTTAGGAAGGACATTAAGGGACGCCGCTCCGCTCAGGAATATGAAATGAGCCGTCAGAAGTGGAGTTTTGACAGCTCGGCGCGGGAGTGGACGCCAATTCGTTCGTATAAGGCCTTCTTGATGGTCTTCACCGTATTTTCGGAGATGCCGAGCCTACCGGCGATCTGCCTAACCGTCAGCCCTTTCCTGAGCATAAGGGCGACCTCTTTCTGTCTCCCGCTCAGAACCTGCTCTCCGGGGAGAAATCCTCTTATGGCAGCCGCTCCCTTTCTCTGACGCATGAAGAGAGCAGCAAGAGCGCGGCCCTTCTCATCCCCCAGCTCGTCGCGCAGGAAGGGCAGCACGGGCGTCAGGGCCTCGGCGTGTTCGGCGGAGGGCATCAGAACCATATCGGGAAGCGCTAGAGCCAGGGCGCCTTTCAGATGTTCGGCGGCCTCCGGGTATTTGCCTTCCCTGCTCATCGCCGCGGCAAGGAGGGTTTGCATTACTACCTGCGGCAGGATGTAGTTCATCTTCCGGGCTCCGTCCATTACGGTCCCGGCCCCGCCCCGGAGCTCCTCGTGCCGCCCCCGGGACAGAAGGGCCATCCCGTGGAGCATCAGGGCGTAGGGCCTGCCGTCGGCATAAACCGCCCTGCTTATGCTCCCGGGGTCGTTCAGCCACGAGGGTACTTCCTCATGGCGTCCCAGGAGCAGGTCGGTATAGGCCAGGCACAGATCGGCGATGCGAAGAATGGACCTCTGGGCCGACTTTGTCGCCTCGTCCCTGATGCTCTCCCGCGCCAGACCATAGAGCTCCCGGTCGCCCCGCAGAATAGCCGTTCTGGCCAGCACCAGCCATGCGCAGAGGCTGTTGCCGGTTTGTCCCGCAGCGTGGGCTTCGTAAAGAGCAGAACGGGAGAAAACCTCAGCGGCCTCGTCGTCCCCGCGGGCCAGAGCCGTTTCGGCGCGCATGATGAATTCTCCCCCGGCGCCGTGTCCCCCCGCCAGGGTTACATAGAAGGGCAGGCACTCGTCCATCACCGACAGGGTTTTGTCCAGCCCGCCGCTCTCTCTCCAGTAGAGGAACATCACAGAAGCTCCGCTCATGGTCCAGGGCATGGCCCCGCCGAATATCTGCGATCGGGGAGGGGAGGAGAGTCGTTCCAGGTCGGAGTAGGCGCGCCTGTGATATTCGCTCATCCCGGCAATGTCGTTGAACCTTGGGAAGGACATGAGTAAGGAGAATTCTCCCCTTACCCTCCACAGCTCTTCACCTGCAAGCCTTCCGGGCGTACCGATGAGCTTCTGCAGCAGGGAGACCACTCTGGAGAAGGCCCCGGCTCGCCTGTCCCTGAAGAACTGCTGGCCGAAGATAATAAGGGAAATCGGGCGTATGAGCAGAACTTCGTCGGGGCACTCTTCCACCAGCCGTTCGAAGAGATCGATAACGCTCCTCTCGGGGAAGTTGTAGAAAAACTGGGTGGTGAAAGGCATGGCCAGGATGGACTCGTAATCCCCGGTTTCCAGATAAAACTTAGTCGCCTGAAAGAGATCCCCCGCCGACTCCGAGGCCCTTCCCGCCCTGGCGTAGGTCTGAATCTGAAAAGGATGGGGGGACTTTTCAAAGCGGCTTCTCAGGAAATCCCTGAGGATCCGGTGCATATGGAATACCCCCTCCCCGGGGTTATAGGAGGTGAAGGCATTCTTTCCCAGAAGCTCAGCTATTTTTTCAATCTCAGGAGAAAGATCGAGCATCATGGACGCCTGCCCGACAGAGAAGCTGTCGAACAGGGAGACCGACATAAGAAGCTGTCTCTCCCGCTCCGGCATCCTTGCCCAGAGAGCAGACTCAATAAGGTCGTTCATGCTCTCTTTTGGACAGACAGCGCCCGCGGCCCTGTATTGCATCATATGGAGTCTGATAGAGGCAATCCAGCCGCCGGAGGCGTTGTACACGACGTCAAGCTCATGTTCCGTCAAGCGCAGCCCCGCCAGTTCGAAGTATCGCTTTACGCTTAATCTGTCGAAAAGGTAGTCTTCGGCCCCTATCTTCAGGATGTCAGGGGCGCGCCAGGTGTGGTCTCCGGCCAGTCCCTGGGTTATGAACACCATCCGCAGGGCCGGGCTGTTGTGAAGGGAGAAGGCGTTGACTATGGCGGCGGGAGCGTCGGTCTTCAGCAGCTGATAGTTGTCGATGATCAGGAAAGTCTCCCGGTCGCATCTGCACTCACTTATTATTGCCGCAGCGTCGGCGGCGGCGTCCTTGTCCGGCATCCCGAGGCCGCGGAGGTTTCTGGAAACCATAGGATCGGCGTTCTCCACAAGGTCGCAGATTCCATGCCATGCCCTGGCCCCCGCCCCTTCCAGACAGGTGTACCAAAAGGACCGGACGCCGGGACCCCGCCTTCGGAGGTACTCCCGGAACGACGTAGTTTTGCCGAACCCGGAGGGGGCCTCAATAAGGGTGAGGGAGTAATTCTTCGTCCCTTCGAGCCGCGCGGTAAGCCGTTCGGGGAAGAAGATCGTCTCCTCAGCGCGGCCGCATTCCTTAACCATCGTCAGGCACCATGCATACTTCCTCTCGCGTTTTTTTCGCCGCT
>CAZXOD010000109.1:0-7761 GCA_964642285.1 uncultured Synergistaceae bacterium | reverse complement strand
TTCGCGCTATGGCCCGGTTCGGGCCTCTGGCCTTCTACCTTGTCGGCGAGGAAGTACCCGTCCCTTTATCCCGCATGGGCGGATCCGCCCAAGGAGCTGCCCGCGCTTGACAGGGAGCTTGCTCTTCTTATTGAGGACAGGACGGTGGCGTGGGCGCTGAAAAGAAAAGAACCAGTCATAGTATCCTCCTCGGGGGGGATGGGCAAACTCTTCCTGCACGTCATAGCCTCTCCCTCCAAAATCATCGGCCTGCTCCTGGCTTTCATGGAAAGCCCGGATGAAAACGGCGATGCGGTCCCCTCCTACCACGACTTCCTGTCCATAGTTCTCGCCACCACCGGAGGCCTGATGGACAATCTGCTTTTAAGGGGAAGGATCGACGAGCTGAATAAAAACCTGCAGGAAAAAATCGACAGCCTGGAGAAATCCAGGGAAGAGCTCTCCGTCTACAGGGATAATCTGGAAAGAGAGGTTGTAAACCGTACCAGAGATCTGGAGAAGGCCAACAGGGAGCTTCTGAAGGAGATCGACGAACGCAGGCGCGCCGAAGAGGAGGTCAGATTCAGGGCCTACCACGACGTCCTTACGGGGCTTGCCAACCGGGAGCTGTTCTCCCTGCGCCTCCGGGAGGCAATGGACCAGAACCGGGGCGTGGCCGTTATGTTCATGGATCTCGACGGCTTCAAGAGCGTCAACGATACTCTGGGGCACGACACGGGAGACCTGCTGCTGCAGAAAATCGCCTTCAGGCTGTCCCGGGTTGTGGGGGAAGGAGACACGGTGGCCCGCATGGGCGGCGACGAGTTCACCATTGTAATGCCTTCGCCCCAATCTCCCGAAGCCCTGGAGGAGACGGCGTGCAGAATCCTCGAAAGGGTATCCAGGCCTGCCAGGCTTGCGGGGAGAGAGATCTCAGTTACCGCCAGCATAGGCATAAGCATGTACCCCGACGACGGCGTCACGGTGCAGGATCTTATGAAGCACGCCGATATCGCCATGTACGCCGCCAAGGAGCAGGGCAGAAACAGATACTGCTTCAGCGGCGCTCTCTCCGGGAAAGCCTCTTCCTGAAAAAGCCGGGGGAGAGCACGGCCGCGCTCTCCCCCGTAATTGCCCAAGTTTTTTGCTTTATAAGGGACTACTTGCCGTCGCCGGTCTTCTCTTCTTCCGGCTTATCTTCTGATTTCGCTTCATCCTGCTTTGCTTCGTCTTTTTTATCGGCCGCGAACTCCACTCCGTATTTCTCTTTCAGCCTTGTCAGCTCACCCCGGTAGGCCTCTGCCTTTTTCTCGTTTTCCAGGCCCCCGGAAATTTCATCCTTCATTTCGTCCAGGGATTTAACCGACGCTTCCTTCCTGTCAGTGAGCTTAATAAGGTGAAGGCCGAAGTCTGTTTTTACAGGTTCCCCGGTGACCTCTCCTACCTTCATGGCAAAGGCGGCTTCCGCGAATTCTTTAACCATATCTTTTTTGGTGAAGAAACCGAGATCCCCTCCCTGGGCAGCGGAGTTGCATGAGGAGTATTTTTTCGCGGCGTCCTCAAAAGACATCCCGGCCTCCAGGTCCGCCTTCACCTTAGCCATATCCTCTTCGTTTTCGACGAGGATATGTGAGGCCCTCACTGTCTCGGGCACGGCAAAACGATCCTTATTTTTCTCATAGTACTCCGCCGTCTCCTCCGGAGTCACGGCGACGTCCTTCAGAATGCTGTCCACGGCAAGCCTGCGGACTACGTCCTTCCTGAGGTCGTCCATCATGGCGGCAAATTCCGGGGTCTTCTCAACTTCGAGCTCGCCGCCAAGGAGGAGCAGCAATTCCATATTGACCAGTTCCTCGGCGATAGCCTTTCTGCCTATCTCGTTGTCGTAGAGGGCCGCCCTCTGAGGATCAAGCCTTCCCATTACCTCATTTACGTCCTTCAGCTTAATCTCCCTGTCTCCCACCCGGGCTATGACTGCCTCAGGATCGGCGGCAGCGGGGGCGGCCGTCTCAGCCCCGGCGCAGGCGGCAAGGGACAGAAGCAGCATTGTCAGAACAAGAGCGCGAAAACCAAATTTTTTCATTACATTACCTCCCTTAATGGTGTTATCTGTTGCTTTATGCAAAAACCCAAAAAGTTTACCACAACCGGCGGGCGATAAAACGGCATAATTGCCTAAAAGAAGGGCAGAAAGATTCTCAGGGATTGCCGATGGACCAGCCCATAATGGCAATGGCGCCCGCGCCTATAATATCTATGACGCCCTTGACCGAGCTTCCCAGCCGAATCCTTCTTACTCCTAGCATAACGAGAACGGCGGAACAGCCGTAAAGGATCATGGGCGCAACTGTTTGTGCAAAAAACATGGCAGACTACCTCCTGAAAAATTTATTTCGGCCTAGCGCAGCCTTAGGCGGGTAAATTCGTCTTCCGCCGCGTCTATCCACAGAAGCTGTTCTGTCAGAATCTGTCCTTTGCCGGTAAGCAGCTTTACTGCCTGGGCGCACTGCAGGGCGGCCACCAGCGCCGGAGTAAAGGGAGGATTGCCGGTCTCCGTCTCCACCCCCGTATCGGACTCGCCGGCCAGATAGCCCTTAAAGGTATCGTCCCCGGGCATTACTACTCCCACCTGCCCCCAGAATCCGGCGATGGCGCCGGAGATTATGGGAATCCCCCGGGAGGCGCACTCGGCAAAGAGCACCCTCCTAGATGAGAGGTTGTCCAGGCAGTCCACCGCCAGATCCATCCCCTCCAGAATTCCTTCGGCGGTGAAGGTGTCGAAGCGGCACTGCCTTCCCTCCGCCTCCACCGCGCCGTTTACCTCGGCCACTCTTTCCGCCGCAACCCGGGCCTTTGGCCTTCCCAGAGTCTCCTCGGTGGCAAGCAGCTGGCGGTTGAGATTGGTCTCGTCAAAAATGTCGGAGTCTACCATGACCAGACGGCCCGTCCCGGCACGGGCAAGAAGATCGCATACCAGCCCCCCCAGCCCGCCGCACCCTATAACGGCCACAGCGGAGGACAGGAGACGAATTTGTCCGTCGATGCCTATGGTTCCCATGCTCCTTACGTACCTGGAGGGGACATAGCCCTTTTTCAGGCAGTAAATTTCGGCCTCGGCGGCGGTAACTCCCTCAAGAACGGCCGCCTTCCCGATCTCGCGGAAAGGAATCGTCTCCCAGGGGCCCACCGTCTCCGCGTAATTTGCCACCAGATCAAACCAGCTCACAGGCCCTCGCCTCCTCCCTCTTAAAAATTATACAGGAAAAAATGAGCAAAGGATTGACAGACTTCACAATATAGTATAAAAAGAAACTGTCAGCGGAAATACCGCTGGAAAATTTAAAAGGCCTTCGACTCGCCCAATCTCAAGCAGATTGCGCGGGCAATGGGTAGGGGGAGCGATCCCCGTACCTGCCGCGTTTGCAAAGGAGGATCCCCCGGCTTCGGCCGGCGGTCCTCCTTTTTTCTTTTTCTGACGGAAATAATAAAAATAACCAGGGAGGCGCAAAAAATGGATAATCTGGGCAAAGTAATGCGGGTCAATCTTACGGAGGGAACGATAAAGACGGAGAGTCCGTGCGAAAAGACCGTTAAGAATTTTATCGGGGGCAGGGGATACGGCACAAAAGTCCTCTACGACGAAGTACCCGCGGGCACGGATCCTCTTTCGCCGGAGAACAAGCTTATCTTCGCCAACGGGCCCCTAACGGGCAAGGGCGCCCCGTCCGCGGGACGGTACATGGTGATAACAAAGAGCCCCCTGACGGGCTGCATCGCAAGCAGCAACTCCGGCGGCTTCTGGGGCGCGGAGCTTGCGAGGGCGGGGTGGTTCATGATTATCCTGGAGGGAAAATCGCCTAAGCCCGTGTATCTCTGGATAAACGACGATAAGGTTGAAATTCGGGATGCGGGGGCCATCTGGGGCAAAGACGGCCATGAGGCCACTGACGACCTCCTGGCCGCCGTGGGCAATAGCCAGGCTAAGGTGGCCTGCATCGGCACGGCGGGTGAAAACCTCTCCCCCATCGCCGCCATTATGAACGACAAGACGAGGGCCGCCGGCCGCAGCGGCGTAGGCGCCGTCATGGGCTCCAAAAACCTCAAGGGAATTGTGGTAAAGGGCAGCGCCCGTCCTCCCGTAGAGGACGCCGAAGGAATGAAGGCCGCGCTGGCAAGCTCCATGGAGAAGCTGAAGACCAACCCTGTCACCAGCCAGGGCCTTCCCACCTACGGCACGGCAGTGCTGGTAAACGTAATAAATCAGACGGGAGGCTACCCGGTAAACAACTGGCAGGGATCCTACTTCCCTGAGGCGGACGAACAGTCGGGAGAGACCCTCGCCCGGGACTTCCTGGTGAAGAGATACTCCTGCTTCGGATGCCCCATCGGCTGCGGCAGAGTAACTAAACTGGGCGAAAGAATAGGAGAGGGGCCCGAGTACGAGACCATCTTCGCCTTCGGAGTTTGCTGCGGCGTGTCGCGCCTCGAGCCCATCATCGAAGCCAACAACATTTGCAACGAACTGGGGCTTGATACCATCAGCGCCGGGGTTACCATCGCCGCGGCCATGGAGCTCTACGAGAAGGGCTTAATAAAAAAGGAAGAGCTGGAGGGCGGCCCGGAGCTTAACTTCGGCAACGAGGAGGCGGTCACTTACTGGACCAGAAAGATGGGGCTCGGCGAGGGATTCGGCAAAAAGCTGGCCGAGGGTTCCTACAGGCTTTGCGAGATGTACGGCCACCCGGAGTTCTCCATGACCGTTAAAAAACAGGAGATGCCCGCCTACGACGGCAGAGCCATCCAGGGGATAGGCCTTAACTACGCCACCTCCAACCGGGGCGGCTGCCACGTAAGAGGCTATACCATTTCGCCGGAGATTCTGGGCCTGCCCGAGAAGCTCGATCCCATAGACATCGAGTCCAAACCGGCATGGGTCTCCATCTTCCAGAACCTCACCGCCGCCATCGACGCCTCGGGCATGTGCCTCTTCACGTCCTTCGCCCTCGGCGCCGACGACTACGGCGCCTTCATAAAGGCCGCTACTGGCCTCGACTTCGACGGAACGGAGACCCTGAAGGCGGGAGAGCGGATCTGGAACATCGAGCGACTGTTCAACCTCAGGGAGGGTATGGATCCACTCAAAGAGGACACTCTGCCCGACAGATTGCTGAAGGAACCCATCCCCGACGGGCCCTCCAAGGGCATGGTAAGCAGGCTCTCGGAGATGCTGCCCAACTACTACAAGTACCGAGGTTGGGACGAAAAAGGCATTCCCACCGCCCAAAAGCTGGAAGAACTGGGACTTAAGTAAAAGGCTCGCAACCCCCTCTCCCGCGGGAGAGGGGGTTGCGCAAAAGACTGGCAGAACGGAGCCTTTTCAGGTACTATCTTAGCCATGATAAAAGTACTTTTCTTTGCCACCATCCGGGACTATACCGGAGTAAAAGAGACTGAGGCCCGGGGACCGCAGACCATCATGGAGCTGCTGAAGAGCCTTTCGGCGATATACGGCCGGGAATTTCACGACGAGGCCTTCGAGGAGGGCGAGATCTCCGACCGGGTCATAGTGATGGTCAACGGCCGCCACATCGCCCATACGGGAGGCGGGGATACTCTCCTTTCCGACGGGGATACTGTGGCCATCTTCCCCATCATCGGGGGAGGCTAAGCCTCCCCTAAAGCCCCAGCAGCGCCCCGGCAGCGGCCCCCGCCACTATGAACAGGGCTGGATGAATTTTTGTAAAAATCATCAGAAGAAGGGCAACTGCTCCAATTATTGCCGTCAACGCCCCAGTGAGGGAGCCGAAGGACATATCGTAGGCGGCAAAGGCCAACAAGGCCACCACCACCGGCCGCAGCCCCTTAAGCATACTGTTCACCCGGGGATTGCCGCTGATCATGGCCACGAACCGAAGCAGCAGTATTAAAACTATTACACTTGGCAGGACTGTTCCCGCCAAAGCGGCCAGGGCGCCCAAGGCGCCGCCCACGTCCCAGCCTATGGCCACCGCCATCTTGGTGGCGATGGGGCCGGGGAGGGCGTTCCCTATGGCCAGCATATCCACGAAGTCCGTCACCGCCATCCAGTTCCGGATGTTTACCACTTCTTCTTTTATAAGGGGCACCATGGAAGGGCCCCCGCCGTAGCCAACGCAGCCGATTTTAAGAAAAGACCAGAACAAAGCCCAGATCGCGCTCATAAATCCATCTCCTTATCGCAAAACGTATTTCTATAGCTTCAGCGCCACGCCCGCCGCCGCTCCCGCCATGATGATCAGCGCCGGATGAAGGGGCGTGAAGATCATGAGGCCCAGGGAGACGATGCAGATGGCCCAGGTGCTTCTGTCCTTCAGGGCGCTCGGCCCCATGTCCCATGCGGCGTAAGCGAGCATGGCCACCACCACCGGCCGCAGCCCCCTCAGCATGCTGGTCACTACCGGATTATCCTTGACCAGGGAGACAAATCCCATGAGAATGAGCAGGGCCACGGCGCTCGGAATGATCAGCCCGGCGAGGGCGACCATGGCTCCCGTCCAGCCTGCTCTGCGGTAGCCTATGGCCGAGGCCATCTTGGTGATTATGGGCCCGGGAAGGGCATTGCCAATGGCAAGGGCATCCATGAAATCCTCCGTATTAATCCAATCCCGTCGCTCTATTACCTCCGCCTTCAGCAGAGGTACCATGGACGGACCGCCCCCGTAAGCCACAGAACCTATCTTCAGAAAGGAGACGAAGAGGCTCATAAGATCCTTTCCCAAAATTAATTCCTCCTTGCGTCAAGAGATTAAAACTTAAATAAAACCGTTCCGGGGAATCTTCCCGCCGCGGAACGGCTTTAAAAAGGTCAACTAAAGGATTCTAGGCCATTTTTTTACTTTTTTCAATCGGCCAGACCCGGCGCCTACTTTACTGACAGAGCCGTCCTGACCTTTTCCCATGGCAGCAGGTCCAGGGGCATGACGGCTCTCACCGTCTTTTTAGGATCCACCACCTGGCTGATCCTCAAATCCATGGCAAGAGAGCACAAGATAAGCGCGTCTTCAAAAGAAAGGTCCAGGCTCTTCGCGGCAAGATCAGCCATGGCCTCTCCCGCCGACCGGGCAGCCTGATCCAGGGTATCCTCCGACGCTACTAGCATGATCTCCTCATCAGTGACCACCATGGGCCAGGGCGAGGAGGCATTTTTTAAAAGTTCTGTGCTCACAGTGACTCTGGCGGGGACCTCCGCGCCGGAACAGCCTATCTCCCCGTCCCCCATGGCGGCGTGGCAGTCCCCCAGGGCCAGCAGGGCGCCCTTTACGTTCACGGGGAACCAGACCGTCGAGCCCTTCCTGATATCCCTGGTGTCCATGTTTCCGCCGTGGGCGCCCGGAGTTCCGGTAGGAATTCCCTTTCCGGCCGGAGCTACGCCAATCACGCCTATCATGGGCTTCAGAGGCAGAGTAAAGCCTGCTATGGAGCAGGCGCCACCCTTGACGTCGGTTTCAACAAGTCTTGTGACAGGGGCGCTTACCCTGTCGGGGACCGCACCGGCCCCCGGCACGAGGACGGCGAAGGCCCTCTCTCCCACCTCGATCCCCTCGATCCTGACTCCAAGGAGATCCCCTTTTTCCGCTCCCGCAATGGCCACGGGGCCCGAGGCCGGATTTACATAATCGAAATTAATCTCGGTGCAGAGATCATCTTCTGAGGATATCTGCCCCGCAAAGCAGTCATGGGTCTCGAATTCGATTCTTTCTCCCGGGGCGACCTCAAGAACCGGGACGGCGCCCTGTAAGAATT
>CAZXOD010000108.1:0-7776 GCA_964642285.1 uncultured Synergistaceae bacterium | reverse complement strand
CGGCCCTCTTCGTCAAAGACCAGCTCGTGGAGGGCCACCATCTCCGTCATAGAGGAAAACAGCGCCCGCAGGTTCTCCTCGCTCTCCCGCAGAGCCGTCTCCGCCCGTCTCCTCCTGCGGATGCTCCAGAGCAGAAGGAGGACGCCTGCCGACTGCAGGGCCAGAGCGGCGCCGACAATGATGACTATCCATCTGTTTTTCTGACGTACCGCAACGCGGGCCGCCTTTTTCTCCGTCTCGTCGATGATCATGGAAATGAGCAGATCCTTGCCCTCCACGGCAATGGGGGAGGACAACACCCCCACGTCCCGGACGGACCCGTCGGCGAGCCTGTGTTTGAAGTCAAAGAACTGTACTTCCCTTCCGAAGGCTCTCCGCATTTCAGCGCCGACTTCATTGGGGGGCAGCATATTGATCTGCCTTATATTCATCCTCCGCAGGCCCGGATATCCGTAAAAGGCAAGGGCGGCCTGGTTGGCGTCCACAATGGCCCCTGAATCAGGGTCGATGAGCAGCATGGGGATGACGTTTTTCATGAACACGTCGTAGCCGGAAAAAAATTCCCGGGAAGTCCCCTCCCAGTCGGCGAAGACCGTGCTCCCGTCCGGGGCAACCAGCAGGGAGCCGGGAGGCAGGGCCCGGGGCGATATTCCGTACCTTTCAAGGGCGGCCTGACTGAACATATAACGGTTGGGACTTTCCATGACTACCGGAATATCGTCCGCCCTCTCCCCGGCCAGAATCCTCAGGGCCAGGGCGGCGGCCTCCTCGCCCTGAGAGCGGCCGTGGGTTACCTTGCCGCCCACTATTCCGTGTTCAAGCATGTAATCCCAGCAACCGAAAACCGGGGCGGCGGTAGCCCCGGTTATGAGTTTCATATTGTCTCTGACGGAGAAAGTGCTTCCTGACGGAGAGAGAAGAAGATTAAGATTAAGTACAGCGGAATCGTCCGGATTCAGCTCCGCGAGCCTTCTTTCGATCTCCTCCGGCTCCAGCTCGTCAAGCCATTTAAACTCTGCCCGGTCGCGGAAGGAGAAGGACGCTTTCTTAGCCCGTTCCCGGTTGCGCTTCTCGGTAATCCTTGAGCCGGAGATTACAGCAATAGTTTTTATTGAAGGCATCAGCCCGAGCATGGCGCCAATGGTCTCCTCAAGGGATATAGCCTCATTCACGCCGGTGATGTTGGTCATACCGGCAATGCGGTCGGGAGTGAAGTCATTTATGCCGCAGAACACCTTGGGGACGTCGCCGAAGAGGGCCTCCCCCCGTTTCCTGACAAAGACAAGGGCGTCGTCGTCGGTGCAGATAACTATATCGAAGATAACTCCCCGGTCGGTATACTTGCCGCGAAGAAGGGCCGCCATGGCCTCTTCGTGAACCTCGCCAGGGTTTCTCATGCTGTCCAGGTATTCCACGTAGAGCCGGATATCCATGCCCGCAGGGGAGCTCAAGCCGCTGGTCAAACCCCGGTGCACCGAGTCGGACCACTCGTACCCCTCGTGGTAGGAGTGCAGCAGGAGCACCCGCTTCGCCTCCTGCGCCCGCGCCGGGCCGGGGTGGAAAAGGAGCGGCAGTACCTGAAAGAAAAGGAAAAAAACAAAAAAGGGCGAAAGCGCCCGGCCGCGGGGACAAAGGTCAACGCAATCTGCTTCCATCCAATCCACCATTCCTTGTCGGCGCAAAATGAGAAAGGGATTTCCCCGAATTCACGCCCTGATGTAAATTCGTCGCCGGGCGACGCGGGAACAGCCGGCCAGATTCTAAAATCAGTTCATTACACAAACGCACTGAAAGATCATACTATTACCCTCCCCGCATTTCAAGGAATGCGGCCGTCTGATCCCGCTGAACTACCTGTGGCGGAAATACCGAAATAGGGTATAATACCCTCGGCTTTTATTCCGGAGATCCCTTCCCCGGAAAGGAGCCCATTTTCGACGGAAGGGGGAAGCGCCTGTGGATTGGGGAAGAATGCCCGCCGACACCATGGTGGTTGAAAGCAAAAATATCATCCTCAGGGATATCGTCCAGGCGGCGGCCGACGGGGTGGAAACCCGGGAGGAGCTTGTGGAAGTCCTGGGCCTCGACGGAGAAGAAGCCGGGGCTGAGAACCTGCAGACCATTCTCGACGTGTTTCTTCCGCTCATCGCGCGTCTCCGCGGCGGAGGCTGCGGCGGCGGGTGAGCGGGCTGTTCCGGCAGCTGTTAGCTGCCTTTCGAACGCGTAAAAAAACGGGGCCCCTCTTGGAAGAGAGGGCCCCGATCTTTTTATATTTTCTTCTCAGCCGAATAGATCGCTCCCCGACCCCTTAATCCAGGGGAACAAGGCCCCGGGGGCCCTCTTTTCCGGCATGGGACCGGCAGATCTCCGCCACCTGCTGCAGGGACGCCGAAAGGCGTCCGCTGAGGGTTTCAACTTCTTTGAGGAGGGCCCTTGCCCTGCCTCCGTCGCCCGCCTCCGCCGCGCCCTTTACCGAGTGCCCCATGCCGTGAAGCTTGTCGTGCATGGCGAGGATGTCCCTCCACAGGGCTTCGGGGGCGCCTTCCGGGCGCTCGATGAAGGAGAGAAAGATTCCAAACTGGCACCGCTTCGGGTCCGTCTCCAGATCCCACCGGCCTCCCGAGACGTATTTTTTAAGGTTTTCAACCCATGAATTATGGGCCCTCACTGCATCTTCCGCGATAGTTATAAAATCCCCGGGCTTCATGGCCTTCAGGACGGACAGGCTCTTTACAAGCTCCGACGCTTCCCCGGCGCCGTCGGTGGAGGTTTTTTTCAAGCCCGCGGCCGTGTGAGATAGGAGGGCGATACGCTCCTCGATGGATGAAAAAGCAGAGCCCATCCTCTCCGTCTCCCTGGTCACCGTCTCCGCGGAAGCCGCCAGTTCCTCCGACGAAGCGCCAAGCTCCTGGGCGCTTGCCGCCACCCGCTCCGAGGAGTCGGAGATTCCCCCAATACCGTTTAAAACCGCGCCGATCTCGGATAGAACAGACTCTACGGTTTTATGGGCGTCATTCATCTTTGCGGCGGCTGACTCCACTCCGCCGGAGGTGTTGCGGACTCCCGACACCAGCTCCTGGAGGTTGGCGGAAATCGCCTCCGCGGCTCTTTTGCTCTCCTCCGCCAACTTCCGGACCTCCTCGGCCACTACGGCAAACCCCCGTCCCGCCTCTCCCGCCCGGGCCGCCTCGATAGAGGCGTTAAGAGCCAGTAGGTTGGTCTGGTCGGCAATGCCCGTGATGGTGTGAACCACTCCCTGTATGACGTCCGCTTTTCCCGAAAGAATCCTGGCCTCCCGGGAGAGGTTATCCATGCCGTCCGCCATGGAGGCGAAGGAATCCCCCACCTCCCGCAGTCCCCTGTTTCCGGCGTCCGCCCTTTCGCTCACCCCCGCTACGGCGTCGTTCAGCTCCGCGGCCAGATGGGCCAGTCCCTGGGCTGTGGCGGAGATCTCCTCCGATGAGGCGTACTGAGCCTCGGTGGCGTGGGATACCTGGCGCCCCGCCGCAACCCCCTCCTTTACTCCGCCGGACATGGCTGAAAAGGCCTCGAAAAACTCCCCTAGCTGCCTGTCCAGGTGGTAGAAGTTAAAGGTAAACCGGTGAAGCCCCCGCATAATGCGCAGAAAATAGCCCCTCATGGCGCTGACAAAGGCGTTGAAGGCCCCGGCCACGCCCCCTAGTTTCGAGCCCCTGGGCGCCTCTATTCCGGCGCGGAGGTCCACCGAATCCCCCTTCGAAAAACGGCCGATCCACTCCGTAACTGTGGCGGCAGGCCCTGAGCAGGAGAACACGCTCTTCAGGAACATAACTATAATCAGAACCAGAAGACCCGCCACCCACAGCGGAGCGGGAGTTTCAGACATAAAAAAAACGCCCCCCATGAGCAACGCCGAGAGGAGCAGGGCTATATCCAATCCGTAATCCTTAAAAAAACTTTTATAATCCATACCGCATTTGCACCCCCTTCTTGATTTAAGCATAGTATATAGGGTTGCGGCCAGTTTTGTAAACATTCGTGGTCCGTCTGTAGGGGAATGCTATAAGCGAAACAGTACAGTATTTTAAAAAAGCGCCGCCGGATCTCCGGCGGCGCTTGTCCTTAATTTTTTACTTCACCCTCATGGAGTTGAGGATCACCGAAATGGAGCTGAAGGCCATGGCCCCTTCAGCTATGACGGGGTGGAGCAGCGCCGCCATGGCAAGGGGGATGGCTATTACGTTGTAGGCGAAGGCCCAGAAGAGGTTCTGCCTTATCACGGTAAAGGTCTTTCTGGAGATGGAGACGGCGTCGGCGAGGCGGGAGATGCCCCCCTTGACTATCACTATATCGGCGTTGTCAATGGCAAGGTCGGTACCGGAGCCTATGGCCACGCCTATGTCAGCGCCCTTGAGGGCGGCGGCGTCGTTCATGCCGTCCCCGGTCATGAGCACCTTGCCTCCCCGGGACTGGAGCCGCCGCACAAGATCGAGCTTCTCCTCCGGACGGACCCCGGCGTAGATTTCGGTGATGCCCACCCGGGCCGCCACCGCTTTTGCCGTCTTCTCGTTGTCCCCCGTGGCCATGACGCAGGTTATCCCCATATCCGCAAGGCGTCTGACCCCTTCCGCCGCGTCCTCCCTGATGTGGTCCTCCACGGCGATGAAGCCAGCATGGACTCCCTCCCTGCGGACCTCCACCACGGTGCGGCCCAGGGAGAGATGCTCGTCATAGGAGCTGAAGTCTCCGGGCTTGCCCACAAAATATTCCACCCCGTCCACAAGGCCTTTGACCCCTTCTCCCGTGATCTCCTCCACCCCCGAGACGGGGAGCCTGGTCTCCGAGGCGCCCGCAATGGCCTTGGCCAGGGGGTGGTTCGAGAAGGATTCCAGGGACGCCGCCGCGGCAAGATCGTGGTCGGAAAGGTCGGTGGCCGCCAGTTCGGGGCTGCCCTGGGTGATGGTTCCTGTCTTGTCCAGGACCACTACCGATACGCCCTGGGCGGTCTGAATTGCCTCGGCGTTGCGGATGATCATGCCCTTGCGGCTCGCCGCCCCGGTGCCGGTAATGAGGGCCATGGGAGTGGCAAGGCCAAGGGCGCAGGGACAGGCGATCACTATGGTGGTGATGAAGGCGAAAACCGCCAGCGACAGGGGGTCTCTTACAGAAGTTACCCATGGGATCCACTCCCCAACCCTGTCCAGAAAGGCGCCGTACTTATCCGCCCCCCAGAACCAGAAGACGGCGCTTATAACGGCAAAGGTTGCCACACCAGGCACGAAGTAGTTGGTAACCCTGTCGGCGAAGGCCTGGATGGGCACCTTGGCCCCCTGGGCCTCCTGGATGAGAGAGGCCATCTGGGCGATAAAGCTGTCCTCTCCCACCCTGGTGGTCTTTATCCTTACCGCTCCCGTGAGGTTGAGGGAGCCCCCGGTAACGTCGTCTCCGTCGCCCTTGGACACGGGCAGGGATTCTCCCGTGATCATGGATTCGTCCACGGCGGTGACTCCGCCTTCCACCGTACCGTCGGCGGGGATGCGCTCCCCCGGCTTGACAAGGACGATCATGCCTTCTCTTACCGCCTCGATGGGGACCATGATCTCCCGTCCGTCTTCCTCCACCACCCGGGCCTCCCTGGCCTGAATGGAGAGGAGGGCCCTTATCTCCTTGGACGCCTTGTCCCGGAGGTGGGATTCAATGTACCGCCCGGTGATGTGAAGGGCCATGATCATGGAGCCCACCGCGCCGAAGGAGGCCACGGGAAGGCCGGCCATGGCCAGGCCGCTGGTGATCCATGCCGCGACCGAGCCGGCCACCACAAGCACGTCCATGTTGGCGTGGAAGTGGGTGAGGGCTATCCAGGCCCCCTTCATGGCGTCCCGGCCCGCCCAGAAGACGGCCAGAAGCCCCCCGAAAAACTCCATCTGAAAGTAGTAGGGGATATGGCGGCCCGCCATGTGGAAGATCATGAGGGTCATGAGGGGCGCCGTTACAAGCCACGAGAGGGCGAGATTCTTCTTTATCCTGAGGTACCGGGTCTTCTCCAGGTCCTCGGGCCGTTCGTCGGTAACTCCGTAGCCGGAGTTTTTCACCGCCGCCTCCAGAATTTCTTTGGGTATCTCCCGGTCGGCCACCACGAAGGCGGTCTCGGTGGCCAGGTTAACGGCGGCGAACACCACCCCGTCCACCTTGGACAGGGACCGCTCCACCATGCGGGAGCAGGTGGCGCAGGTCATGCCGGTAACAGTAAGACTTGTCTTGAACTGTTCGTCTTTAACTTTTACGTCTGTCATGGAAACCTCCTGAAAAAAGAACGTCCCTCTCCGCGGAACAAGAGAGGGAGCATGAGCGGGAAAACTTGCCTAGGCTTTCAAAACCGCGTCGTAGCCGGCGTCCTCAATAACGGCCTTTACCGCATCGGCGTCGGGAGCGTCGATGGTAACCGTCTTCGCCTCCACCGATACGTCGAATCCGCTGAAGCCCGCCTCCTCCAGAGCCTTGGAAATCCTCATTTTGCAGTGACCGCAGGACATGTCCGGAACTGAAAAAACAATCTGTGCCATAATATTTCCGCCTCCCCGTAAAAAGTTCGAAGGATTTAACATCTCTAACCGATAATATACCACAATGGGTATTTTTTCCACCCTGAAAGACTCAATTCCTACAAAATCAGTATTCTATGCATCCAACCCCTGCGCAAGAGGGGAAAAGCCTCCGCGGTGTTTGAAAAAACGCCGGGAAAGACCAAGGGTCTCTCCCGGCGCTCCCGTTCCTGATTCGTCCCCGGAAGGGGCTGATATTCTACCTGCCCGCCATCATGGCGGCGACGTCTTCCTCCACGGTTCCGATGGGCTTGATGTCGAAGTTCTTTACCAGCACCCCGGCCACGGCGGGGGAGAGGAAAGCGGGGAGGGTGGGCCCAAGGCGGATTCCCTTCACTCCAAGGAAGAGGAGGGCCAGGAGCACGGCCACGGCCTTCTGCTCGTACCAGGCGATGTCGTAGGAGATGGGCAGCTCGTTGACGTCGTCCAGGCCGAAGGCCTCCTTGAGCTTCAGGGCAATTACCGCCAGGGAGTAAGAGTCGTTGCACTGGCCCGCGTCGAGAACTCTGGGAATGCCTCCGATGTCGCCCAGGTCCAGCTTGTTGTAACGGTACTTGGCGCAGCCGGCGGTGAGAATTACGGTGTCCTTGGGCAGGTTCTTCGCCACTTCCGTGTAGTAGTCCCTGGAATTGAATCTGCCGTCGCATCCCGCCATCACCACGAAGCGCTTGATGGCGCCGGACTTTACGGCGTCGATAACTTTATCGGCCAGGGCCATAACCTGGGCATGAGCGAAGCCGCCGACGAGTTTGCCCGTCTCCAGCTCCTTAGGAGCGGCGCACTTCTTGGCGAGCTCGATGAGGGGAGAGAAATCCTTGGCTCCGCCGGGCTTTCTGTCGGCCACGTGGACTGCGCCGGGGTAGCTGGCCACGCCGGTGGTGAAGAGCCTTCCGAGGTAGGTATTGTCCTTTTTCAGGGGAACGAGGCAGTTGGTGGTGAGGAGGACGGGGCCGTTGAAGGATTCAAACTCCTCATTCTGATGCCACCAGGAGCCGCCGTAGTTGCCCACAAAATGATCATAGTTTTTGAAGGCGGGGTAGTAGTTGGCGGGGAGCATCTCGCCGTGGGTGTAAACGTCCACGCCGGTTCCCTCCGTCTGCTTGAGGAGCTCTTCCATGTCCTTCAGGTCGTGGCCGGAGATGAGGATTCCGGGGTTGCCCCTTACTCCAAGATTCACCTCGGTGATCTCGGGGTT
>CAZXOD010000107.1:4252-7797 GCA_964642285.1 uncultured Synergistaceae bacterium | reverse complement strand
CGGCATAGGCTGCGGCATGGGTTGGGG
This sequence comes from uncultured Synergistaceae bacterium, assembly GCA_964642285.1. Taxonomy (GTDB): domain Bacteria; phylum Synergistota; class Synergistia; order Synergistales; family Aminobacteriaceae; genus Aminivibrio. The sequence continues at coordinate 7,770 of CAZXOD010000107.1, read as the reverse complement.
CATAGGCTGCTGCGGCATCGGTTGTTGAGGCACAGGCTGCTGCGGATACTGGGGGTATTGAGGCAGGGGCTGCTGCGGCAAAGGCTCCGGCTGAAGGTCATCCCCCGGGACGGCAGGCGCCTCATCGGGCTGAACTGCAGGCTGTTCCTGCCCTGCGGCAGGATCCCCGGGCGCGGGCTGTTCCGCCGCCATGACCGGTACAGTGAAGAACCCCGCCGTTATAAAAAGGGCGGCAAGAATTGCGCAGTAGTATCTTGAATTCCACTTTGGCTTCTTCATCCTTTTCACTCTCCTTCTTCCCCGTCGTCCGCCAAACTTGGTTTCGAGGGAACGCTCTAAAACTTTAAATCATACTATCACAGGGGGATATGTGTTGCAAGCTTTTCTTTCCCTAAAATTGTCCTGCAGGTTCTTCTCTGTCACTGCATCCTCTGGTAGACGACCGTCACTCCCGAGGCGGGGTCGGCAAGGCTGAACGCCATCCCCGAGGGGTCCACCTGGATGTACCTCATGAATACGGTCCCCGTGGTGGTCTGTCCTTGCAGCATATTCCCCTGGACCTGGAAGTACCCCGCCTCGAATGGTACACCGTTCATCCATACCTGGTACTGGTTCCCGTAGACCTGCATGACCACCGGCTGCCCGTTAATATAAGTTCCCCAGGTACCGTTCAGGTTTGCCTGATACTGCGGCTGCTGGGGGTATTGAGGATACTGCGGCTGCTGGGGGTATTGAGGATACTGCGGCTGCTGAGGATACTGTGGCTGAGGCTGAGCCTTCTCCCTCGCATATACAACAGCCGTGCCGGTGTCGGCAAATGTGACTACCATTGCGTCGGAGGGCTGGTTAAACCCGAAATACATGTGCACTCCATCGCCCGAAGAGGGGGTTATCGATAACAGATTGTCCCTGATGGCCGTGGCCCCGGATATTATGACGCCCTTTTCGGAAGTGTAGACCGTAACTCCCTGACCTATGTCAATCGAGCTTCCGTCATTTCCCCTCCATGAACCGTAAATGTACCGGGCAGGGAAATTCAGCTCGTCAAGGGGGGCGAGGAGGGTCTTGGCCATGGTGTATGCGTCAAAGGTAGCCCAGTAGCGGCTGTTGCCCTCAAGGGTCAGGATGGCAAAACGACGCTCCGTCGGAGCGTATTCTTCATTCTCCTCATCTTTTTCGTAAGCCGTTAGGGTGGGCAGTCCCCGGGATTCAAAGAGCAGGACAAATTCTGACGGTTTTTGGCCGAAAATCTCAGACTTCGCCGGAAAGACACCCCCGTTTTTACCAGTCGGGCTGATGGTGATCGTGTTTCCCGAAGGCGCGAGGATCATTCCCTGGCCGTTCCTCTGGGGGACCGCAGAGAAGGCGGCGTATCTGCCGGGCAGCTTGTCCTTTCCCAGCCTGTGGGTTACGTCCAGCCCGGGCGCAATCTCCGGGTTTGACCCCACTGTGACGGGCGGGCCGGCCGTGCTTGTCCCGGCGCCGCCGATGGATTCTGCCTGAGCGATAATCCGCAGGCTCTTGCCTGGAGGGATTATGTCAAGAATTACATCGAGCCCGTCTCCCCACCGGATCGGCTCCCCCCTCGCCGTTTTCACCTTCCCGTCGGGACCGAACTTGAGGATTGAAGGTCTAAAGATCCCCTCGGGAGAAGGCATAACATCGAAAACGGTAAGGCCGTCTGCAGAGGAGACAACCGAGGTCATTGCCACTATCCCGTAGGTCTGCGTATCCACCAGCAGTTCCACCGGAATCTCGCCCCCGGTCCGGGAGTCAGCATAAACGCCGTCTATGGTGAAATGAAACAGGTCGGAGACGTCCCTGTAACTTGCCGTGACCGGCACACTTGTATTCCCGTTTGCGACTCTGTGAATAAGGCCTCCCACCTGGTAGAGAAGTTCGTTTCTTCCGTCCTGAAAGACCGGAATCATGGCGTCGGAGACGTCCGCGGCCTCTTCGCGCCGCTTCTTTGCGCCTTCGGGGTCGAGCCTTTCATCAAGCAAAATGGCGTCGGATACCACCGTATACTCCCCGCCGGGGGCGTCCGACCAGGCGAAGGCGGCGTAACCCCAAAGGATGGCCCTTCCTTCGATGGTCAGCTTGACGTAGCTGCTCCGGGGCAGGTTTGCCGAAAGGGGCGTTACCTCTGTCAGAGGGTCAAGGTCGTAGTCCTTTCCGCCGGTGGGGCGGGTAACCCCCTGGCGCAGTCTCGGCGTTCCGAACTCGATGGCCAGTACCTTTGGAGGAGTCATGCCCTCTTCCTTCTGTTTACTATACAGGGTTCCGAGAGCGGACGCCCACCCTGTCGCGACGTTGAAGTCGAGGGATGAATATTCGCTCCTCATGTTTTTCTCCCGAAGCGGGGCGTAAATTGACAGGCCGTTGCTGAAGGCGAGCGCAGGCCCCTTCTCGGTTGCGATAATCATCCCTTTGACGGCTTTCTCAAGGGCGTCCATCTCCTGTAAGGGAGGCTTTGCCATGGTTTTTTTCAGTCTGGCCAGAAAGTCCATGAGGTCGATGCTGGAAAGGGCGCCTCGGCCTCTGAGAAAATCCTGCCGGCCGCCGTAGTTATTTGAATAGAAAATTGCCCTCGTGATTGCGGCCCATTCCTTAGGTACCGCCTCCGCAAGTTTTTTGGAGAAGGTTGCAAAGGCGGTCAGGAATCCGTCGGTCTTTGAGAGATCGAAGGCGGTGTAAGCCCCGTCCTTTCTTCCGTGTTCCCTGAAGCCCGCGACCCCGGTCCGGACTAGTCCGGCCGCAATGTCCGGAGTTTTTTTACCCGATGCGAACAGGGGAAGGGCTTTGGAGTAGTCCATCCCCACTCCCGGAATGGTGGGAGCGGCGGCGGCCATGAAGGAGGCGTAGGGCGCGCAAGCCGCTACCGTCTCTGCCTGCCCCATTAAACACATGTCGAAAAAGATTAGTTCGAACCTCCCGCCGGGCAGGACGGGGGATACGTTCGCCAGCGCGCTCCTGAACTCGTCCAGGGTTATTTCGTCCGTCCCGCTCTGTGTGCCGGGGGCGTCGTCGTCGTTTGCCATGTTTATCCAGCCCGCGCCGTGATCCCACATGAACAGGGCGTATTTCGGCGAGGGAAACGCCCTGACCGACTCCCTGATGAAGCCCTCCAGGACCGCGGGATCTCCCATGTTCAGCTCCCCGAAATCAGCAAGCATCAGGGAGTCGATACTATCCTCCCTGGAGAACTTTTTAACGCGGAAGGCCCTGGCGCCGCTCCAGTCGCCCATAGCGGCGGTGAACTCCCTGGACCTGTCCAGCAGCGCAATAACCTCGACCTTGGATCCGGCAAACCCCGCTTCCAGCTCCTTTAGGTCCTGAAGGGCGGCCGGTTCCAGATTGTTGTCGCCGTCGAAGTAGGCAATGATGGTCCACTCTCTGCCTTTCGTCCCGTCCGGCTCCCCGAAACTCCCCGGCGGTATTGGGGGATTGTCGGCGGCGCCTGCGGAGGACAGGGGAACGATCCATGGTACAAGAAGGACTAAAAGCAGGACAAAAAG
>CAZXOD010000107.1:0-4152 GCA_964642285.1 uncultured Synergistaceae bacterium | reverse complement strand
AAAAGCAGGACAAAAAGGGTTCTGCTTAAACAGCAGGAGGTTCGTTTTTCCCTTCTCACGATTTTCACCTTCTTCATGCTTATGATAATCGAAACTCTGGCCCGGCCGGCCTTTCCGCCTGCGCGTCACCCCCTTGCTGAAAACAACAGCAAGCCCGCTTTAATGAACCCTTGCGCCCCCTGAAAATATCCCGACCGCAACGCAATGTTGACACAAAAATGGAAATAATTCAATAACAATTTTGTAACGAAATTGTAAAAGAATTTTAAATGTATCGTGGGAAAGTAATTGGGAAATCTCCGGGCTGGAGTGATATAATACCCCCAATATTTTTAAACCGGCCCCGGATCCGAGGATGGGGCGGCAAAAGAAAGGTTGGGGTTTTATGGTGAGAAAGTTTACATGCACGCTGATTGTGCTTCTTGCGGTCTTTTGTCTTTTTGCTTCAGGACCGGCCCATGCGGCCTATCCCGAAAAAGGAGTTACCCTGGTGGTGCCGTGGGGCGCCGGCGGGGTTACGGACGTGGCGGCCAGGGTGTTCACGCCTCTCTTTGAGAAATACCTGGGCGTGCCCGTGGTCATTTTGAACCGCCCCGGCGCGTCGGGAGCCATAGGTACCGAGTACGCCAACGCGAGACCCGCCGACGGGTACACGGTGATTTTCTCGGCGGAGACTCCCGCGTCTTTCCGCATTATGGACGTGAGCAAGCTCTCCTTCCACGACTTTGAGCCCATCATGCTTCTCTCTCACTCGGAGAAGATCATAGCCGTGGCGCCCGAATCCCCCTACCTCACCCTTGAGGACCTGGTAAAGGACATAAAGGCCAGGCCGGGCAAGGTCCGCTTCTCCTACAGCGGCGCCGGCGCCAGCGGACACGTCCAGGGGCTCCTTATGCAGCAGAAGGGCGGCCTTGACTTCTCGGCCACCCCCTTCGGCGGCGGAAACGAGGGGCTCCTTGCGGTGCTGGGCGGACAGGTGGACTTTACCTCTCCAAATATCGGCACGGTGAAGGACTATATCGCCGCCGGGAAGCTCCGGGCTTTGGCCGTGTTTGACAGGAAGCCCAGCGTCTACCTCCCTGAGCTGCCCCCCATTACTGACGCCATCCCCGGGATAGAGCCCTACCTGCCCCTGGACTATCCCAACTGCCTAATTGTGAAGAAGGGTACCCCGCAGGACGTGGTGGATGTCATTGCGGATGCCGCATCAAAGGCGGTGGCTGACCCCAAGTGGAAGGAGTTCCTGGAGAATAACTGGTACGTGGGCATGGACGCCGTAAGAGGCGCCGATATGCTGGACTACTGGGACAAGTGGGCCTCGGTTGTGGGCTGGGTGCTGCAGGACGCAGGAGTGGCAAAGAAGAGCCCCGAAGAGTTTGGAATTCCAAGGCCTTAGCGATGCTGTTGCCTCCCAGGGCTGCCCGCAGGGCAGCCCTGGGAGTTTTGTGCTGAAAGGAAGGGTGGCATGAAAGTACTTCTCTCTCCCCGGGCCGGAAATATCCGGGACGGGGGATTTTTTCTTGCTTTAGCCGCGTTTTTGGGCTATCACGGGTATATCCTCCACGACGGGGGGCGGTGGAGCCTTTCTCCCGCCCTTTTTCCCGTGATTCTGTCGTCGGGCCTGGGCTTGCTGTCCATAGCCCTTATCGGACAGGGAATCCTTCATGTAAGGTCGGATAGCGGCGCGGAGAAGGGCTCGGGGCAACTGATCTTATATCCCGGCAGGACGGCCCTGGCCTTCGTTCTGTGCCTTCTTTACGGGGCGGTACTGCCCTTCGGGGGCTTTATTCCGTCAACGGCCCTCTTCCTGGCCCTTTTCTGCCTTCTGACCGGAGAGCGCCGTCCCCTGGCGGTGGCAGCGGTTTCGCTGATTTCACCCCTGGCCGTCTGGCTGATCTTCCGATGCGGCCTGAGCGTGCTTCTTCCCTAGGGGGCGCAGAAGATGAGTCTGCTGTCCGATATGCTTTCACAGGTGGACCCGACCTTTGCGCTGCTGGTCTTTATCGGCTCCTTCGCCGGGCTTTTCGTCGGGGCCATTCCCGGGCTGTCGGTGACCATGGCCACCGCCCTGCTCGTCTCCATCACCTTCACATGGTCGGTGAAAAACGCGCTGGCGGTCATCCTGGGGGTTTTCGTCTCGGGGGTCTACGCGGGGGCGGTGTCGGCCATCCTTATCAACATCCCCGGCGCCCCGTCGTCGCTGGTAACCACCCTTGACGGCTACCCCATGGCCCGGAAGGGGGAGGCCGGGCTGGCCCTGTGGGCGGCCACCTTTCACTCCTTCGTGGGGAGCGTCTTCGGCTTTCTTGTGCTTATGTTCGTGGCAAAGCCCATGACGGATTTTGCCCTCACCTTCACAGCCATGGACTACTTCCTTCTGGCCCTCTTCGGCATGAGCACCATCGGAACCCTGACCGCCAGAAACTATGTCAAGGGGGGAATCTGCGCAATAGGAGGCCTCATGCTGAGCATGGTGGGCATCGATCCCTTTTCCGGCTCCGTCCGGTACGCTTTCGGGGTGAGCGACCTCCAGGGAGGCATTTCCCTGATAGCCGCCCTGATAGGGCTGTTCGGATTCGCCGAGGTGCTGGACCAGGTGGCAGGGGGAGCCATGGAGGCTATCGCCGGGAAGGCGGGGAGGGTAAAGTTCTCCATCCGGCAGATGATGGCCTATATGCCCCTGTCGATCCGGGCGTCCGTAATAGGGACCTTTATTGGCGCTCTGCCCGGGGCGGGAGGCCCTGTGGCCTCCATCATTGCCTACGATCACGCCAGAAAAACAGTTAAAAATCCCACCCGGCCCTTCGGGGAGGGAGCCATCGAAGGGGTGATCGCCAGCGAGGCCGCCAACAACGCCTGTATAGGAGGCGCGCTGATTCCCATGCTCACCCTGGCCGTCCCGGGGGACGCGGTGACGGCGGTGATGCTGGCGGCCTTCTACGTCCACGGCCTCCAGCCGGGGCCCCTGCTGTTTGTGCGAACCCCCGAGCTCTTCGCTACGGTGCTGGCGGGGGGCTTCATCGCCTGTTTCGCGCTGCTGCTGCTGGGGGTGACCGTTGTTCCCCGCATGGCGAGAGTGGTGCTGGTCCCCAGGAAGATTTTGCTGCCGGTGGTCTCGGTGCTGTGCGTAGTGGGGACTTACGCGGTGAACTCCAGCATGTTCGACGTGACGCTGATGTTTATCTTCGGCCTGGCCGGATTTTTGATGAGAACCAGAGGCTATCCCGCCGCCCCCCTGGTGCTGGGCCTTGTGCTGGGAGGGATGATGGACTCCAACCTCCGGCGGGCGATCAACATGGCCATGGCCGGGGACAATATGTTTATGGAGCTGTTCGGGCGGCCATCGTCGGCCATTCTCTCCGCCCTGGTCATCTTCTCCATCCTGGCGGCGGTTCCGGCGGTGAAGGAGCGGATGGGAGCGATGGCGAGGGGCGCTCTCTCCATATTGGGAAGGAAATAGCGCAGGGGCGCCTCGTCTGAGACGCCCCTGGCAGCCTTACTCAAGGATTGCCCCCTCTTCAAGAAGGGTTTTCCGGAGCAGTCCCCGGTCAATGAGCCTCGGGGAAGTTCCGGCCTCAATCGCCAGCCTGGCGGCCGTTCCCGCGGCCTGGCCGAGGGCGAGGCACTGTCCCATGACCCTGGCGGAGGCGTAGGCTCCTCTCGTGACAGAGATATTTCTCCCCGCGGCGAGGACGTTCTCCATGCCCGAGGGAAGCAGGCATCCGTAGGGTATGGCGTAGTCCCCGTCCGCCCAGCGATAAACCAGGCGGTTCGTCTCTCCGTCGTGGTATTCCATGGGCCAGGAGCCCAGGCAGACGGCGTCGGAAAAATTGCGGCCCGCCACTATGTCGTCCTCGGTGAGAGTAGCTTCCCCTTCTATCCGGGTGCTCTCCCTGACTCCCAGGGCGGGGGCAATGGCGGACAGGACGGCCTTTTCAAAGCCGGGGACGTACTTTCGGTAGAACCGGGCGTTTTCGAGAACCTTCTCCCTGCCGTCGGCAAGCCCGGTAGATATGCTGCGCAGGTCCGCCGGATCGGCCGCCACCCAGTTTGCGTTAACAATGGCCGCCGTGCCGCAGGGCAGCACCGTGTGCACCCCGTTGTCCCAGATCGGAAGAGCGTCGTGTAGGGAAAGAGTGTACGTCCTGGTGT
>CAZXOD010000106.1:7663-7934 GCA_964642285.1 uncultured Synergistaceae bacterium | reverse complement strand
GAGCGGGACGGCATCCCCGCCCTGGAGGCCATGGAGCGGAACGTCTTCTCCCGGGAGGCGGTAAAAAAGGCCCTGAAGGAAGCCCTCTTCGAGCTGGCCTCCCTGGGCGTCACCTGCGCCCACCCCTGCGGCGCCGACGATTACGGCATGGAGGAGGACCTCTCCCTGTACGGAGAGCTCAGGGACAAGGGCACCCTTCCCCTGAGGATCTTCACCTATCACGACAGACACGCCCATCCTCCGCTGCCCTCCGGTCTGGGGGACGGCCGGG
>CAZXOD010000106.1:0-7653 GCA_964642285.1 uncultured Synergistaceae bacterium | reverse complement strand
ATCAGGGCCTCAAGATCTATTTGGACGGAAGCCTCGGGGGGAGGACCGCGGCCCTCTCCGCCCCCTACTCCGACGACCGGGGTGAGGAGGGGCGGCTCAACTGGACCGACGGAAAGGTGCTGAGGCTGCTCAGGGAGGCCAGGACGCGGGGAGTGCAGACCATGCTTCACGCCATCGGCGACCGAGCCCTGGACCAGGCCCTGCGGTGCGTCGGACAGATTGACGAAGAGATGGGAAAGGCCCCTCTCCCCGACAGAATCAATCATGTGATGCTGGCCAGACCCGAACAGCGCCGCCGCCTCGCCGAGCTGGGCGTCTTCTGCGACATCCAGCCGGCCTTCGTCCCCAGCGATATGAACATGGCGGAAAGCCGCCTGGGCAGTGAGCGCCTTCCCTGGGCCTACAGCTGGAAATCCCTTTTACGGGAAGGCCTTGTTATGGCCGCCTCAAGCGACGCTCCCGTGGAGTCGGTCAACCCCTGGCAGTCCGTAGGACACCTGATGAGCCGGGAGGGCCCGGGGGGCGTCGTCTTCCGGCCCGAGGAGAGGCTGACCCTGGAGGAGGCCCTGCCCCTGTTTACGTCCAACCCCTGGAGGATGGTGGGCCGGGAGGGCTTCGCCGGGCGCCTGAGGGCGGGATATGCGGCGGATGTAGTTGTCCTCGACCGGGACATCTCCGGAGGCGGCGGCGAGGCCGTGAGCGCCGCCAGGCCCCGGTTCGTCTTCTCTGGAGGGGTCCTCACCTGGGGAGAGCATGGCGACTGGCCCCGAATGACTCCCTAAAAAACACAGGCCAGGCCGGGGAGATTCCGCCCCCGGCCTTTTTGCCATTTGTCGTCACAGGCTAAAGAGTCTTCTTGATAAACTCTCCACCCTGTACGATGGCCCGGATTTTGTCCCTGTCCTGGAAAATTTTAATATTTTTCAGCGGGTCTCCGTCCACCACCAGCAGGTCCGCGTATTTGCCCGCCTCCACCGTCCCGATTTTATCGCTCATCCTCATGAGCTCCGCGTTGTTCTTCGTAGTGCACAGGATGGCCCCCATGGGCCCCATTACCCTGGCCTTGATCTCCAGCTCCAGGGCCTTGAAGGATTGCCCCGATCCCACCATATCGGAGCCCGAGCCTATCTTCAGACCCTCCTCCACGGCGATGGCAAGGGCCTGCTCGGAGAATTTCTGAACTTCCTTCATCTTCCTGTGAAAGTAGGCGGGAAGGCCGAACTCTTCGCCGCGCAGGGCCATTATCTCGTAGGTGGCCATGGTGGGCACCAGCCAGCAGTCGTGCTTTTTAAGGATCCTGGCGGTGGGCCGGTCCAGGTAGTTCCCGTGCTCGATGCTGTAAACTCCGGCCTCGGCGCAGATTTTCATGCTCCTGTTGGAGTAGTTGTGGGAGAGGGCCTCCTTCCCCGCAGCTTTGGCCTCGTAGACTATGGCGGCGATCTCCTCCGGAGAGTACTGCACCGTGTCGGGCTCGTCGGCGGGACTTGCGCACCCTCCGCCCGCCATGATCTTAATATAGTCGGCTCCCCGTCTCAGCTCTTCCCGGGCCGCCTTCCGCACCTCGTCCACGCCGTCGGCCACCACGCCCAGCATGCCTCCGGTGACGGGAGGGCAGATCTCAGTGGGCAGCCTGGGATCGGCGTGTCCTCCGGTCATGGTGATGGTCCGTCCGCATACCTGCATCCTGGGGGCGGTGATGAGCCCCTTATCCCGGGCGGTCTTGAACCCCGCGTCGATCCCCGCCGCGTCTCTTATGGATGTAAAGCCCTGCATCAGGGTGTCCTTTAAAATCTCAGCCGCAAGAAAATATCCCTCGGCGGAGTGAAACTTCCTGTGCAGGTCCGTCACGTCATTGGAGTAAAGAGAGGCGTGAATATGGGCGTCGATGAGCCCCGGCAGCAGCCACCTACCTCCGCAGTCCACTACATCGGCATTCTTTGAGGCGGGAGCCCTGCCCGTTCCTACGGCCTTAATCAGGCCGTTCTCCACAAGCACCCAGGCTTTCTCTCTGGGCTCCGCGCCGGTGCAGTCCAGAAGAACAGCGTTTTTAAACAGAATTCCTGACATGGATCCACCTCCGTTAAATATTGGGGCCGCTCTTTTTCTTCAGAAGAATGAGGGCCAGTATTGCCAGGGGCGCCGCCGCGAGCACCGCGGGATAAGCGACTGCTACCTCCCAGCCGTTTCTCTTGGCAACCTCCCAGGCGATGGTTACTATTCCGCCGGTCAGAATGGAAATAACGCCGCCCGCCACGGTAACTCTGTGAGGCCAGATCACCGCCGCCATCAGGGCGGGAGTTATGGCCGCTCCGTACATAGTATAGGTGTACTGCTGCAAAATGAGCAGTTCAGGGAAGTACTGGATTACCACGTAGGCCAGGATGCCGAGCCCAAGAACGCTCGCCCTTGAAATGAAAAGCTTTTTCTCGGTGGAGGCTTCCCTGTTGATGAACCGGGAGTAGACGTCCCAGCTGACGTTGACTCCCACCGAGAGAAGGAAGGAGTTGGCCGTGGTGATGATGAAGGCCGCGATGGACGCTACGCAGATTCCCCCTATCACTACGGGCATGCCGTGGCTTGCCAGGTGGACGAAGGACTGGGCCGGGGGGATATCGGGGTAGAGGGCCCTGGCGGTAAGGGAGCCCGCCGCGACAAAGAGATAGGTGGTAAGGCATCCCAGCATCCATCCGAGGCCGCTCTTTCTGGCGGTCTCCTCGTCTTTAGCGGCAAAAAATCGCTGGTACATGTTCTGGTCGCCCATTACATAAAAGAATACCGGGAAGAAAAAACCCAGAAGGGAGGCGAAGGAGACGCCACCGAACTCAAAGTGGGCCGGGGGTACATTCGCCACCACCCAGTCCCATCCTCCCGCCATGGAGATGGCCATGGGCACGCCTATAATAAGGCCCGCCATCATCATTATCATGCTAAGAAAGTCGGTGTACGCTACAGAGTACAGCCCTCCGAAGAGGGCGGTAACAACTATGACCCCGAAGGCTATGAGGGTTCCCATCTGTACGGGAATTCCCAGGATGGAGTTTAGGATAAGCCCCACTCCCTGGTACTGATAAGCCACGATGCCGATGTAGGCCAGCCCGATAATAAGGGTGGCCACTATCCGGGCAAAGGGGCCGTAAACAACCTCTATAACCTCCGGGACTGTCTGGGCGTTCATTCTCCTTATGCGTTTCGCGATAAACGTCAGAATAAGCTGTCCCGCCGGGGAGCCCAGGGAGAAGGCGATGGCGCCGAAAATTCCCACCTGGTAGGCTGTCGCGGCGGGGCCTCCCAGAACGGTGCCCGCTCCCATCCACGTGGCCATAAGGGTTCCGACGAGGACCACCGTGGGCAGCGATCTCCCCGCCACCGAGTAATCCTCGTCAGTCTTGACTTTCCGGGCATAGAAAATCCCGGCCGCTGTCACCAGGACCAGGTAGCCCATTACACAGTAAAACGCGAACGAAAACTCCATAAAACCTCACCATCCCTCTTTTGATTTTATTTTGCTTCAATTCTCCCTATACCATATACTTCGCACGATTATATGGCTTAAAATTCAGACGTCAAGCTGATTCTATTGCCTTGACAGGCCTCCGCCGGAACGATTATCATAATGAATACATTTAAAGGAAGTCACAGACTGCAACTGCCGGCGGAGGGCGAGCGAAATCACGGGCTCATGGCCGGCGGCAGGCAAAAGGAGGGGAGACCCGTGAACGATCTCCGCAAAGCGGTACTCGCAAGCGTGGAAAAACTTTTTGAAAGAAAACAATTCAAGAGTCTTAAGGATCTGCTTTCCACCATGGAACCTGCGGATATCGCGGATATTCTGACGGAAAAACCTTCCGCGGAACGGGTCTTTCTTTTTCGCCTCCTTCCCAAGGATATCGCCATCGAGGTATTTGAGTTTCTTGAAGGGTCCGGCAGGGAGGAGCTGATCTCCTGCTTTACCGACCACGAGGTGGCCGCCGTCATCGAGGAGATGTCCGACGACGACCGGACGGCCCTCTTCGACGAGCTTCCGGCCAAGACCGTCAAGAGGCTTCTCTATCACCTCTCCCCCGAGGAGCGGAGAATTGCCAATACTCTGCTGAACTACCCCGACGACTCGGCTGGACATATTATGACTCCGGAGTTCATCGACCTTGACGAGCCTTTAACCGCCACGGAGGCTATTGAAAGAATAAGAAACACCGCCCCCAAAAAGGAGACCATCTACACCACTTTCGTGGTGGACAGGGAAAGAAAGCTCAAGGGCATGGTTCACCTGGAGGATCTCATCCTGGCCTCTCCTGAGACCACCGTCAGGGAGCTGATGGACGAACTGCCGGTCTACGTCTACACCGAAACGGACCAGGAAGAGGCCGCCCAGACCATGTCGAAGTATGACCTCCAGACCATCCCCGTGGTGGACAGGGAGAGGCGGCTGGTGGGAATCATCACCTTCGACGACATCCTGGACGTGGTCCAGGAGGAGGCCACGGAGGACTTCGAGCGTATGGCCGGTATTTCGCCGGTGGAGGAGGGCTACCTTGAGGCAGGCATCTTCACTCTCACCCGGAAAAGATTCACCTGGCTCATCATCTGCATATTTACCCAGGTGTTCTCCTCCCACATCCTGGAGAGGTACGCCTTCGCCCTGGAGAGCATGGTGGCCCTGACCTTCTTCATTCCTCTGCTCATCGACACGGGGGGCAATACAGGCACCCAGAGCGCCACTTTTGTGATCCGCGGCCTTACCACGGGAGAAGTGACCAAGGGCGACGTCAAAAGAGTGGTGGGAAGAGAGCTTATCCTCGGGCTTATCCTCGGCTGCGGGCTGGCGGTTCTGGCGGGCCTTAACGCCGTTATAATGGGCACCGACGCCGCGGTGGCCCTCACAGTGGGCATTTCGGTAGTGGGCGTGGTCTCTCTCGGCAACCTCGCGGGCACGCTGCTGCCCTTCGCGGCTGAAAGATTCGGCATCGACCCGGCCGTAATCTCCGGCCCCCTTATAACTACGGTGGTGGACGTTCTGGGGCTTCTGGTCTATTTCGAAGTGGCGCGGCTGATCCTGGGGCTGGGCTGATCGTTGCCGGGGCGTTTTTAAAAAGAACTGAACAGGCGGGGCCGGCGGGTTTTTCCTCCGGCCCCGCCTGTGTTTTTTCAGAGGCGGGAATTTTTATTTCATGCTATATTACTGATTATAAACGTTATAACCTGGAGGATATTGATTTGGCTATATACATGAACAACGGAGCTACCACATGGCCGAAGCCGGAGTGCGTCCCCCGGGCCATGGCGGACTTCCTGACGAAGGGCGGCGCCAATCTGGCCAGGGGCGCGGCGTCGGAGCGGGATATGAGCGCCCTTGACATGGTTTTGACCTGTCGCGAGAGGCTTTCGGACATGTTCGGCGGATGGGGGGGCGACCCCAGGAATATAACCTTCACATCGAGCGTCACCGAATCCCTGAACGTGGTACTTAAGGGTTTTTTGAGGCCGGGCATGACCGCGGTGACTTCGTCCATGGAACATAACGCCGTCATCCGGCCCCTCCGGCGGCTGGAGGCAGGGGGAGTGAGGCTCCGGATCGCGGAGTGCGACGAGGAGGGCTTTCTCCACCCCAAAACCTTCGCCGCGGCCCTGGAGGATGGTCCGTCTCTGGCGGTACTCTCCCACGCCAGCAACGTAAACGGCACAGTGCAGGATCTGGAGGCTCTGGCGGCAGTCTGCCGGGAAAAAGGCGTCCCCCTGGCGGTAGACTGCGCCCAGACGGGAGGCATTCTGCCCGTTGACGCCCAGAAACTGGGGCTGGCCGCCCTCTGCTTCACGGGGCATAAGGGCCTGATGGGCCCCCAGGGAATCGGAGGCATTGTCTGGAACCCTGAATTCGCCGCTGAAACGGCATGGTTCGTGGAAGGGGGCACGGGAAGCTTCTCCGAAGAAGAGTTGCACCCCTCCGCCATGCCCGACAAGTTTGAGGCGGGCACCCCGAATCTGCCAGGCATCGCGGGGCTGCTGGCGGCCCTGGAATGGATAGGGGAGACGGGCATGGAGAATATCCGAAAAAAAGAAGAAGCCCTGGGCGCCCTTCTGCTTGAAGGACTGAAGGCCCTGCCCGGCGTGCGGCTTTCGGGCAGGAAGACCATGGAGGGCCGCCTCCCCGTCTTCGCCGTCAACTTTGACAGACACGACAATGCCCTGTTGGCCGCCAGACTGTCGGAGGATTGGGGCATCGAGACCCGCCCCGGCCTTCACTGCGCCCCCCTGGCCCATAAAACCCTGGGGACCTTCCCCGGAGGCGCCCTGAGGATAAGCCCGGGGTGGTTCACCACGGAAGAAGAAATTCAAAAAACCATAGACGCACTGAAAGGAGCGCTTTCATAGATGAGCTGCGAAAAAGGGGCCGCGCCAAGGCTGACGGAGCTTTCCACCACCAGCGGGTGAGCGGCCAAAATAGGTCCGGCGGACCTTGAAAAAGTACTTAGAGATCTTCCCATGCCCTCCAACGAGCGAATTATCACGTCCTGGGGATCGGGGGAGGACGCCGCTATCTGGAAGATCGACTCCGGGCGGGCGGGCATTCTGACCGTGGACTTCATAACCCCTGTGTCCGACGACCCCTACGTCTGGGGGCAGATCGCCGCGGCCAACTCCGTCAGCGACGTCTTCGCCATGGGGGGAAAGCCCTTCGTCGCCCTAAACATAGTGGGATTTCCCACCAAGACCCTGGGCCTGGACAGCCTGAAGGAAGTGCTGCGGGGAGGGTATGAAAAGGCAACTGAAGCGGGAGCCTTCCTCATGGGCGGGCACAGCGTGGAGGACGCCGAGCCCAAGTACGGCCTGGTGGTCTACGGCGAGGTGAGGATCGACTCCCTTTGGCAGGTGACGGGCGCCCGCCCCGGCGACCTGCTTATCATAACCAAGCCCCTGGGGTCGGGGATTGTGGCGACGGCCGTAAAGGCGGAAATGACAGAGGACGAGGCCTCAGTCCGGGAGGCTCAGAGGTGGATGACCAGGCTGAACGACCTGCCCCTTCGTCTTTCTGAAGAAGAACACCGCATGGTAAGGGCCTGCACCGACGTAACGGGCTTCGGGCTGGCGGGGCACGGACTGGACATGCTGTCGGAGGGAGGGCTCGACCTGATGCTGCAGGTGGAAAGTCTGCCCCTTCTTCCCGGAGTTAAAAGTCTGGCCGAAAGCGGCCTGGTGCCCGCCGGGGCCTACAACAACAGGGACGCCTACGGCCACAGGGTCAGAAATCTGTCCTCGGCGCCGGAATTCGCTTCGGACATACTCTTTGACCCCCAGACCTCCGGCGGACTGCTGCTGGCGGTGTCGGAAAAGGATGCCGCTGACCTCCTGTCCGCCATAAAGGCCGCCGGGTTCGATCAGGCGGCCATCGCGGGTCGGTTTGCCGAAGGAGAGGGCATGATAGAGATTTTGTAAAGTACCTGGTTTTGAAATTCCGGACCGCCGTTGCCCTAAAATAATTTAAAGGGTAAAATCAACAATGAAGAAACACAATATTAGGAGGTGTCCGGAAAATGAAAAGTAACCGCATCATCAGCGCAGTTGCAGTTCTTATCCTGGTCCTCGTATCGTCAGGGGCAGCTTTTGCCGCCTGGCCCGAAAAACCGATTAACGTTATAGTACCCTGGAGCCCGGGAG
>CAZXOD010000105.1:0-7976 GCA_964642285.1 uncultured Synergistaceae bacterium | reverse complement strand
CTACACTGTGGCCTGTAGCTCTGTTTGGAGTCGCGGTCATGGCCCTGTCCGCCCGTTTTTTTCGCCGTACTCTTGATTGAGTATAGATTAGCGTTATGGAAGAAGCACATTTATCGGAATTTTTAACACTCAGCGAAATAAAGCCATTTTTTGCAAGGAAAATATGGTGACTTCAAGCTCCATCATGCGGAAAATCAGGAGAATTCCGAAGAATACAGACGGAAAACGCTTAATGCTATCATTGAATTAATCGGGACATCGATAATCCAGCGGGAGCTTGGCTGGATTATGACGTGTGATGAAAGAGGGCCGATAAAAATGCTGAGGGAAAAAAGTCTGAGGTTCATCCGCGCGATGGCCGAGGAGTATGGGGTTGCCTGTGTTTTTTTATTCGGCTCCTGTCTATCTCTGCCTCTGGAGGATGCGCGCGATATTGATCTGGCGGTAGAGGGAATTTCCGAAGATCAGCTGGATGCGTTCTGGGACAGGTTGATGTGGGCGGAAGAGCTCGGGCGGAAGCCAGTAGATGTGCTTCGTCTTGAGGACGGGCATTGGCTGAATCCTATAATCCTGGACGAAGGAGTCCTCATTTATGAAGCTCAGCTATCGCCAATCCCTCAATAGACTGCTCGAAAAGAACAGAGAGACGTTAGCATGCATGGAATGCGCCCGAAGCGGTAAAGGCCTATCAGTTCTTTGAAAAACACGTGCTTGAAAAATTTATCGAACTTATCGAGGCTGCCCCAGGCATACCCAAATAATCATTTCCCTTACACCCTCTTCACTATGGAAATAATATGCTCCCTCCTTCTTCAGTGAGCTTTCTGTTTCAACAGGATTGTTTCTGAATGCAGTACATTGCGCAATGGGCATTCTTTCCAGTCCTATCGGAGGACGCCCTCTACCACTCTTGCGGTAGAAGGATTAGGTGTACCCCCTCGCAACGATCAAGAGTCCGCTCGTCATCTTCGCTTATCTCGTATACAAAGCCGTGAACAATATCCCCTGGTGACTCGATTACATTGGCGTACCCCCTGGATGAGATAAACCATTTGTACCCCTCAAGCACGCCTTTCCCGACTTTCTTGTGTTTTGGGCATCTCTCCCCCATCTGCTTAAAGGAGAGGTTTGACCCGTAGGCGAAGTACTTTTTCATGGGGATTCCTCCTAAAGCAACATTTTAACCTTCCCGTGCAGAATTAGGATGCAAACTTAAGTTTTAGCCTGTGCGGAGCAGCCTCTTCCCATTTTACAAAATTCTCTTTTGCCAGTCGCCCCCAAACGATACCCGGGTGAATCTGGATCTCTTTTGAAAAATCCGCTATCGAGCTACGGGTAAAAATTCTCTTGCACAAAAAGGAATCGAAGGATGCAGGAGGAATAAGGACGTCCCTCGCGTACATGTCGGCTTCGCTCTCTTGTTTGCTCCGAACTGAGGACTGCAAATACGAAATATAGGGTTCGCTTTTTTGGTGCCCTTTGATGATATGTCCCAGTTCGTGAAATAATGAAAACCAGAAAATATCCGAATAGGCATGTCGCAAAGACACCGTTACGAGGGCCTTCTTTGGCGAGATCCACCTCATGGCCCCATTTATTGCCGCGCCTTTTAAGCTTGGGACAAAAGAGACGGCGACCCCGCAATCAGCACATAGGGATACTATTTTTTCCCAGAATCCGGGCTTGCATGAAGTAAGCGACCTTAGGCGGGGTATAGCGTCATGAAGTTTTTCGAGAGAGAAGGGTTCTGTCCGAATATCCGCCGCCATGCGTTCTCCCTGCCGCAGCCACGCCATAATGGCATAGAAAGATGTTCGGGGGGATTCCTTAAGTCTAAAATTTGCGGTGTAGGGAAGGACCCGTATATTTTCCAAGGAGGCAACTCCGAAAAAACTGCGCAGAGACTCCACTTTTTCTCCTTTTGCTCTAGTAGGTTCAACCCACCCGAGCCTGCTCATTTCAGCGTAGCAACGGAATTCGCTTGCTATCTCCTGTTCAAGAGCTATTTTTTTCTTATTCTCCAGACGGGCCTTATCGGTGCGGTAATTTGCTTCCATGGCTGTCCAAAAGGCCGCGCTTATCCCAAGCACTGTTTCCAGCTTTATCGCCGTTTCCGCGGTGATAGGGGCTTTTCCCTTGATTATTTCATTGATAGTTTTGGGGGCCATGCCCATCCGATCCGCAAATTCTTTTTGAGTCATGTCTATATGTTCCAGAGTTTCCTGGAGTGTTCGTCCCGGAGGGACAGCATAATCAGTTTCCCCAGCGGGTATTTTTCTAATCGCCATGATAGTCTGTCACCTCCAAAATGATGATACTGGTCACAGCGCGCCAGTCTAGTCCGCCCGTGGAAAGTAATGGAACCGAATCGTGGTTGGGTTTAAAAATGAGACGCATGTTATCAGTCAGCACTACAGCCAGACAACCCTTTCTGTTGCCTTTCAGTTCATGGCAGCGCGGAGGAGGAAGTCTGCTTATATCATGCAAAGAAGGCGCTGCTTCGAACTCCTTGATTCGTTGGCGGATTTTTTCCGCCTGTTTTAGGCCAAAGGCTTTGTTTCCCAGCGCTTCTGTTTCACACAGCTTTTTCAGCTTATTCGAGGAATAGTATATGATCAAGGGAGCCCTCCGTCAAGCTTCGATTTACGTATTACGTTAATCATATTCATGAAGCTTAATGAGTTTTTCAAGCCTGTTGTTTCATGAATTACTGCTATAAGATTTTTATTATGACAAGCGTATTTTGCCAGTGCTTCAGATCCATTACTAATACCCTTATGCTTCTTCTGAAAAACGATAGTCTAAAGTTGATTTTAACACATAACCTTAATGTTTAGCTTAGTATAACCCGTCCAACTTCTCTACCGCCACGGCCTTCTGATTGGGGACAAGATGGGCGTAGCGGAGGGTCTGTTCCAGCTTGGCATGAGCCAACAAGCTCCTTAACGGTCAGGATGTTCACCCCGGCCATTACAAGTTGAGAGGCAAAGTCGTGGCGCATGTCGTGCCACCGGAAGTTTTCAATTTCAGCATCCCTAAGGACATTTTCCCCGGAGGACCGTACATCGTTCATGGGCTCCCCAGTGGGACCTATTAAAAAGATACTCTCCGGGGTCGCGTTTTTTCATGAAGGCCTTCCAGCTGGAGAGGGTAGAGTTTACGGTGGAGTTCATGGGGATGTAGGCTAGCTTGTCGCCCTTTGCAGTTTCGCACCTCAGGCGGATGGTGCGGGCCTGGAAATTGAGGAAGTAGGTTTTTCTGCCTGCAGGCTACATCCGCAGCAAAAGGTCCTGTACTTTTGTATCGTATACCATATACATCTTATCCTTTACACCGTTGAAACTAAAAAGGCTCCGGCAGCTGCCGGAGCCTTTTTTTGTATCGGATGTTATTTTTTGACCGGCACTAACCTGCCCGGGCCTTCGTCGATTACGAACCGGGCCACAAGGCTGCCCAGGGATTCGGACGCTGCGGCCATCTTCTGGGCCTCCACCGCTATTACCTCCGCGGCCTTCGTGGTCTCGCCGGAGGCTGCCTGAATGGATTTCACCGACTCGGCGGCCTGGCCGGTGGCGTCGGTGACACTCTGAACGGCGGAGGTCATCTCCTGGCTGGAAGCGGCCTGCTCCTGAGATACGGCGGCTATGCTCTGAACTGCCTCTGCCAGTCTGCCCATGGAGTTTACCGCCTCTGCCAGCTTGAGCCGGGTGGCCTCGGCGCCCCTGATGGTTTTGGCCAGAATAGCGCCTGTCTCCTCGGTGGCGGATATAGACTCGCCGGAATGGCTCTGAAGCTCCCGTATAAGCTTGTTGACCTCGCCGGCGGCCCTGGCGGAGTCCTCGGCCAGCTTTCTTACTTCCTCGGCTACTACGGCGAAGCCTCGCCCCGCCTCACCGGCCCTGGCCGCTTCTATGGCCGCGTTAAGGGCCAGAAGGTTTGTCTGGTCGGCGATGGAGGTGATGGTGGCGACAAAGCCCGATATCTCCTCTACCGATCCGGCAAGGGCCCTGATTTTCTCAATGGCCCCCGTGGACTGTTCCGAGGCGCTCTTTATCTGCCCGATGGCGGAGCCAACTTCTGCCAGAGACTCCCTGGCGGCGCCCGACGCCGCGGCGGCGTTCTCAGCCCCCTCCACGGACGCCCTGGCTGCCGACTGGGCCCCGGTGGCTATTTCATCTATGGACGCATTTGTCTCCTGGAGGGCGGAGGCGCTGTGAACCATCATCTCCTCTACTCTTATTATGGATGAGGAGACTTCTTCCATGGAGGAGAGGGTCTCCTCCGACAGCGAGGCAAGAGTTTCGGCATACCGGGCCGTCTCGCCCGCCTCTTTGCGGATAGACGCCATTACCTCTCTCATGGAGGCGGCCATGCCGTTAAGAACCCGGGAGATACCCGCTATCTCATCCCTGCCCGAGTCGTCGTACCTGGCGGTTAGATCGCCTTCGCCAAGCCGTAGAGTCGTCGCTTCCATGGCTCTGACGGACCTGTTCAGGTTCCTGGCTATGCCGAAGATTACGGCGCCGGTAACGATGAGAGCCACCGAAGAGATAGCAAGCAATATGAGGGTGAGAGATCTCACCATACCCGTTATCTCCATGATCGGGAAGAGTACGCCCAGGGCCAGGCCATGCCTGGTGGGGGCGAAGAACATCTGTTTTTCTTCCCCCTCCAGCGTGTAGGAGTCGTAGCCCTTTTTACCTGCTACCATCGTTTTGACTATCCGCCTGAGTCCTTCGGGGTATCGTTCATCGGATGTAAGATTGGCCTTCAGGATATCGTCTTTCCGGGGACCGGCCATGACAACCCCGTTGTCAAGAAGCAGAATTCCGTCCCCTTTGCCAAAGATGCTCAGCTCATCTACGTACTTTATAAGTCCGTCTATTTCAAAGTCCGTCCCCACCACGCCCAGTAGGTTGTTTGAATCGTCGTACACCGCTACTGCCGCGGTTATTATCATTTTTTTTGTAATTACGTCGATGTAGGGCTGGGTAAGAATCACCTTGTCCCTTCCCGCAGCCTTGGCGTCTTGGTACCAAGGTCGGACCTTGCAGTCGAAGTCTTCCGTGGGGACCCATCCCGACCCGTCGGAGAAATGGCCGGTTGCCTCGTGCCCCATATATACGTCCAGGATGCCTTCGCCCTTTATGCCCTCCGTAAGGGCGGTCACGATGATTCCCACATCCTCCTCGGTGACCGAAAATCGCAGAATGAGGTTACGCACTGCCTCCGCCGCCGACTTTGCCACGGCCTCAATTTTGTCCAGCCTGGCGTCGATATTATGAGCGGCGCTTTCGACGACCTCAAGTCCGGCGTCGTTGACCAGGCCGGTTACGACGGAACTGCCCCTGTAAAGAGTGACTGCCGCCATGGAAGCAATTATGACAAGAACAATGGTAGCCATGATGATAAGTTTGTTGCGGATAGTCAATTCACAAGCCCTCCTGAATTAGAAAATACAATGTATGCATTCGTTATGTACATTTTTTCTTTTTTCAGTGCATCATTGTAGAGGCAGAGCTTGTCAAAATCAAGAACGGAGTCAGATTCCGTCCTGTTTCGGAATATTGCCGTTTTTACAAAGCCCGCGGGCTATTTATTTAATACCGAGGCTTTAATCAGCTTTATGAGCCCCGCGGGGTCCGCATTTCTGGGGCAGACCGACGAGCACAGACCGCATTCTATGCACTCCTCAACCCCCTCGTTCACGGCCATAAGCGCCCTGTTCATGCTGTCCCTTGGGTCGAAGAAGTGCCGGGCCAGAAGGGTGAGAGCCATGGGCCCGGCGAACAGATGGGGTTTTTGCTTAAGAACAGGGCAGACGGACAGGCAGCACATGCACTCTATGCAGCGGCTTGCGGTTTTGAAGAGCTCAAAGGCGTCCATATCTATCTTCTCAGGCTCTGAAGCCGGTTCGCACTGTCTCTCCAGGAAGAGGCGGAGGGCGGGTCTTCTTGCCTCCCAGTCCTCTCTGTCGATGAAAAGGTCCTTCAGCACTCTTGCGCCTTCCAGGGGCTTTATCTCCATTTCAGGCTCCGCCGCCTGCCTGCAGGAGAGCGCCTCTCTGCCGTTTATCTTTACGCCGCAGAGGCCGCAGTGACCGTTTCTGCAGCAGCCGTCGTAGCCCAGGTCGGGGGCGAAGTTCTCCCGAACCTGGTTGAGGACGTCCAGCACCGTCATGGGAGGGGCATAGTCGAATTCAAAGCTCTGGAAATATGGCGCTCTGTCCGTATGGGGGTTGAACCGCGATATTTTGACCCGGCCTTTCATGATCGTCCCTCCGGCTTCAGGTAGGTTAAACTAACGTTTTTTTCGTACACTTCCAGTCCCTCTTCACCTTTCACGACAAAAAAGTTTTTTAGAAAGCGCCCGTCGTCCGCCGCGGGGAAGTCCTCCCGGAAGTGAGCGCCCCGGCTTTCTTCTCTGGCCAGCGCCGACCTTACCACGGCTTCCGCGGTCATAAGCATGTTCCCCGTTTCGAGGGCTTCGATCAATCCGGCGTTCATATAAATGTCCTTCTGTTTTATCGCGACAGGAGCAGAGGAGAGTCCTGCTATCTCTTCCAGAGCCGTTTCGAGGGACTCCCGGGATCTGAAGACGCCGGCATGTTCCCCCATGGTCCGCCTGAGCCGTTCTCTTATAGCGCCGGGTGCTTCGCCTTCACCGGCGTCGAGCAGATCTTTTATCCTCCGACCCTCCAACTCGCCTTCCTCCGGGTCTATATACGAAAACCGGTGTTTTAAGGCGTACTTTGCTGCGTTCTCTCCGGAGACCATGCCGGAGACAATGATCTCCGCCAGCGCATTCTGGCTTATTCTGTTGGCGCCGTGCATGCCTCCGCAGGCCTCCCCTGAGCCGAACAGTCCCGGAACTCCCGACGACCATCTTTCGTCCACCGCGATTCCCCCCATAAAGTGATGGGCGGTGGGGGCAATCTCTATTCTATCCTTCTCGGGGTCATGGCCCATATTTACGTAGGTGGAGTAAAGGGCCGGGGTCATCTTTGCGATAAAACCCGGCTCCTGGTAGGTCATGTCCATGTACACTCCCCCGCCGGGAGTCCCCCTGCCCTCCCTTACTTCCTGGGCAATAGCCATGGAAACCCGGTCTCTGGTAGAAAGCTCCAGCCTCTCGGGGTCGTACTTTTCCATGAACCGCTCGCCGCTCGCGTTGTAGAGGCGGCAGTAATACAGCAAACCTGCGAAAATGCCCTTCATGGAGGGAGGCTGAAGAAAACCAACGGGGTAGAACTGGACAAACTCCATATCCCGCAGGGAAGCTCCGGCAGCCAGGGCCAGTCCGTAGCTGTCGCCAGTGAGATCGGTGGGATTGTCGGAGTTTTCGTAGATCATGCCTCCTCCCCCTGCCGCGATGATGACTGCTCCGCAGTCGAACAGGATTATTTCTCCCGTTATCGCTGAAATACCAACGGCTCCGGCAACCCTGCCCTCTTTTTTTAAAATCCTGGTGATCATAACGTTTTCGCACAGGGGCACATGCAGTTTTCTAAGAGCCCCGACCATGGCCTTCAGCATCTCCTTGCCGGTACGATCCTCAAGGAAGGGACACCGGGGGAATCGGTGGCCGCCGTCGATGCGAAGGCTGTAGGATACGCCGTCCTCCTCCCGCTGGAACAGGGCCCCCATCCGCTCAAGCTCAAGGACCATCCCGGGGGATTTTTCGCAGAGAATCCTGACCAGCTCCTGATTGTTGATGAAAGCTCCTCCCAGGATGGTGTCCTCAAAGTGGATTTCCCTGCTGTCCCCTTCCATCTTCCACCGGTCGTCCACGGCGGATATTGCCCCGGGAGCCATGACCGTAGCCCCCGAGCGCTGCACCTTGCCTTTGCTTGCCACCATGACGGACGCACTATTCAGGGCCGCCCCGTATGCGGCCATTAAGCCCGCTCCACCTCCGCCCACTACCAGAACGTCGCACTGATACCTCTTCACGGAATCACCCCTTAAATGGCAAAA
>CAZXOD010000104.1:0-8019 GCA_964642285.1 uncultured Synergistaceae bacterium | reverse complement strand
TCTCCTTTTTTAAGCTTAAGCTCCCTTTCAATTACCTTTGTCTTGGTCTTCTTGTTGCCCTGGATGATGATGTCCCCCACCCTGGGTTCAACTATCTGGACTTCGATGACGCCGCCGTCCACATGGACGTCTGCGATTTTTACCATGACGTAGCCGGCCTTGTTGTACTTTTCCTGTATCCGGTCCAGATCATGGCGGAAAAATATCCGGTTGAAGACGTTTCCCGGCGCGGTAAAGACGACTTTCATAAGCTCTTCATCCTTGAAGATGCTGTTTCCGCTGAAAGTAACGGCCTCCACTACAGGGTTCTCCGTGACGAGATAAGTCACGGCCGCTCCGCTTGCCACGCTCTGAAGGTCGATATCCACGAAGGAGAAGAAACCAAGCCCGTAGATGGCCTCCACATCCGACTGAAGCTGTTCCCTGCTGAGAGGTTCTCCAACCCTGCTTCCAACAACCCCCAGAATATGTTCGGCTACCACATGCTCGTTTCCTTCAACGTCAAGCATGGACACCAGGGGATCGGCGGCAAAGGAGGCTCCGCCTGACAAGAATAGAAACGCAAGGAGAAGCGTCAAGAATCGGCCTGTTCTCTTCAAATTTTCGGTCACCCACAATCTCTCCTTCCGGAAATTGAGAAAAACTTTCTTATTTAAGGGGCGTCAAAACGAATGGCGGACTCCCTTTCACGGAGCGCCTTCTGCCCTATCTGCACCAGATTTATTATTGTATCAAATTCCCTGCCTCCATGGGAAGGGCTTTGATCTTTCCGGACTGTTTCCATCGCGGGAGGGCGACGCTCGTTCAACCCGGCCTGAATTTTCGCGGCCGGCGCTGCGGGCAGCGCCTCCCCTGCGCCGGAGGAGAGTCTCGCTAGATTGGCGTCGCTGAGGCTCCTCCTGAGGGCGGTCAGCAGAGCTTTTTCATCGGTGGATACCCACTCCAGAGAGGAGGCGCTCTCCAAAAAAAAGGAAGTCCTGTCCTCCCCGGGCCCTGCAGGCGGCGCCGCCAGCGGCCCCGCCGCCGACATCACCAGAAACAAACCCAGCGTCGATGCCACAAGCGCCCGGCCCGCTCTTTTCGCCGCGGGGGAACCCTGAGGACTGCCCTCCGCCCTAGCCCAAAGATCCCGACGGGCGTCCTCCAGCTCGGCCTTGGCGCACTCCATGTCCATCAGGGCGCTCTGCCACGATTTTGCGGAGCACGCCTTCGCGCATCTATCCAGCCATCTGGTTATTCTGGCTATTCTTTTTTCCATTTTCGCTTACCCCCGGAGATAGAAGTCGATTCCGTATAACTCTTATCCCCCGTCAGGTCTGATTTGTGGCGCTTCCTTCCGGGCCCAGCCATTTCCGGAGTTTTGCCACGGCATTCCTCCTCAGCCTGTAGACGTGGCTGATGTCGATGTTCTTCTGCCGGGCTACCTCTTTTGCATCCCGTCCTTCCAGAAGAAGGGCCTTTACGACCTCTCCTTCCCTTGCCGTAAGCCGGTCCAGCTCCTCTTTGACGGCGATGACCATCTCAAAGGCGTCGGCGCTGAAAGGGTCCTCCGGCATAAGATACTCGTCGTCCACAGGAACGGGAGCTCTCATCTCGCTTCGCTGCAGGAAGTTGACCATCTGGCCGCGGATTCGGTAGTAGGCGTAGGTGGTAAATCGGAGCTGTCTCTCAGGCTCGAACTTGTCCACTGCCTGAATGAGGGCCACCATCCCCTCCTGGACAAGGTCCTGGTAGGAGGAGGGCCTGACCCTGAGCTTTCCAGCAAGCCAGAAGACGAGAGGCCGGTAGGCCACGATGAGCTCATCTCTGGCGTTCTCGTCCCCGCAGTCGGCCAGTCTTGACCAGAGAACCTCTTCTATTTCAGGGGAGAGGCTTCTTCCGCTGCTTTCTGTAATTTTCGGATCGGCTTCCCTTTGGCAATCGCAGCCTGACAAACCTCAGCGCCTCCTTCTCTGGCAACTCGGCTAATTGTATCAGCAAGAGAGGAAGAAGTCTAAACTGAAAAAATCAGACCCCGGGCCGTTTCCTCAGGAAGCGCAGTGTGGATGTCGTCGTTTAAAAACGCCAGGGATATGCCCCTTTTACTTATATCAAGGGCAGTTACCGAGCAGTTTGTCACTTCCATCCTCCAGGTGGCGGCAAGGGGGATGTCGAGAAACAGCGCCAGTGCCGCCCGGATAATGCCGCCGTGGCTTACCGCCACCACTCTTTCGCACTCCGCCGACATTATCTCCTCCATAGCGGCCCGCACCCTCAGTCCCACCGAATCGAAACTCTCCCCGCCCGGAGGGGGCGACTCGAAGGGAGATTCTCTCCAGCGGGTGAAACTTTCGCCCTCGGAGGCTATTATATCCCGGATGACCCGTCCCTCCCAGACACCGAAGCACATCTCCGACAGACCGTCCAGAAGAACAGGGGAGAGGTTTTCATGTTCCGAGGCTATGGCCTCGGCAGTCTCCCTTGCCCTTTGCAGGGGGCTCGAGAAGATTATCTCAGGATTCCAGCTTCCAAGCCTGGCGGCTAAAAGCCTTGCCTGGGCGTGCCCGTCCCCGTCCAGCGGGATATCAGTTTTGCCCTGAAAACGAGCTTGCTTGTTCCATTCCGTCTTTCCATGCCGTACCATCAAAATTCGTTTTTTTGACACAATATGCCTCCTCCCTGGGCCTGCGTTACGCAACCCGCCCAGCGGGCGGGGAAGCCCTGAAATCTACTTTTTATTTTCCACAAGGATATTGGTAATTTTTTGCGCCATGGGAATGCCTACGTTAGCGAGAGGCACGGAAATAGCTACCCCAGCGACGGCGGATTTTATAAAGGCTGGAATAAAGCCCCGGACAAACCCCAGGTTGATCGCTACCATAACAAAGGATATGGGAACGGAAATAATTACGGCGGCAAGACAGGAAAACACCGTATTGTAATATTTTGAGCTTATCTTCACTACAAAGTCTCCTTTGCACAAAAAAACAAGGGTTCCCGCAAAATCCCGGTAACCCTTGCAATCTCTGGAGCCGGTGTGCGGATTCGAACCGCAGACCTGCGCATTACGAGTGCGCTGCTCTGCCAACTGAGCTACACCGGCGGTTAAATATGGCGGTCCCAACGGGGTTCGAACCCGTGTCGCAGCCTTGAAAGGGCTGTGTCCTAGGCCACTGGACGATGGGACCGCAAAATTGGTGAGCCGTGTGGGAGTCGAACCCACGACACCCGGATTAAAAGTCCGGTGCTCTGCCTTCTGAGCTAACGGCTCGACTCTTTCCGGCGTGCGCAAGTGCTTATTTTACACAAAAAACAGCAGGAGTCAAGGCTTAAGTTGCCCTTTATTTTAACCTTCTTTTATTAAGGGATGTCCGTTCCGGCGGCGGACCTTCTGCTTCGCGCGGCCGCTTCTTTAAAATCAGCCTGGAAAGCCCTGCCGTCTCTTATCTGCTCAGTCACCCGGGAGAAGGCGGTTCCTCCCTCCGTTTTTCTCCGCTCCACCGCAGAGCGTAGGGTCAGAAGGGGGAGGAGGTCGTCTCCAACCTCGGGGAGCAGCTCTTTCCACTCCTCCGGAGTCAGTTCCTGTAGGCTTTTTTTTCTTGCGAGGCATTCCTTGACAAGCCTTCCCGTTTTCTCGTGGGCCTGCCTGAAGGGAACTCCTTTGAGCACAAGGTGCTCCGCCACGTCGGTGGCCAGCAGGAGACCGTCGCTCATGGACGAGGCCGCCTTTTCTTCATCCACCTCCGCCGCAGCGAGCAGAGGGGGCAGGACTGACAAAATCTGTTCCACCGTTTTGAGGGAGGCTTTAAGTCCCCGCTTATCCTCCTGAAGGTCCCGGTCGTAGGTCAGGGGAAGGCCTTTCAGGGTGATGAGAAGGTCGGTGTAGCAGCCGATAATCTGGCCCGTTTTGCCCCGGATTATCTCCAGAACGTCGGGGTTCTTTTTTTGGGGCATCATGCTTGAACCGGTGCAGAATGCGTCAGGCAGCATAAGCCAGCCGAATTCGGCGGAGGCGTAAATTATCAGGTCTTCGGCAAGTCTGCTGCAGTGGACGGCAAACATGACGGCGAAGGCGTGGTAGTCCGCCATATAATCCCGCTGGGCCACCGTATCCAGGCTGTTTTTTGTGGGGGTGTCGAAGCCCAGCTCCAGGGCGGTGAAGGAGCGGTCCAGGGGGAGGGTGGAGCCCGCCAGGGCTCCGGCGCCCAGAGGACACTCCCTGAGGGAGTCCAGGGCAAAGAGAAGCCTTTCGCAGTCCCTGGAAAAGGCCTCAAAGTGGGCCATCCAGTAGTGCCCCATGGAGATGGGCTGGGCCTGCTGGAGGTGGGTGTAGCCCGGAACCACTATGTTCAGGTGTTTTTCCGCCCTTTCAAGAAGAACGGAGAGGAGGAGCGCCATGGATTCGCAGATCCCCCCCAGGCGATCCCTGAGGAAGAGCCGCAGGGTGACGGCAACCTGGTCGTTTCTGCTCCGTCCCGTGTGAAGTTTTGCCCCGAGAGGACCCAGCAGCTCTGTCAGGCGGCTTTCGATGTTCATGTGCACGTCTTCAAGCTCCACCGCAGGAACCAGCGCGCCCGAGGCTATCTCTTCCCTTATGCTGTTCAGGCCGTCTTTAATCTGATCCGCCTCGCCGGCAGAGAGGAGTCCTACCGATTCAAGCATTTTTGCGTGGGCAATGCTGCCGTCAATATCGTAGGACGCGAGATCCCAGTCCATATCCAGGGACTGGGTGAATTCCTGCACTACCCGGGCTGTCTCCCCGGCGAATCTACCCTTCCACATGAAAAGTCTCCTTTCGATTTTTGATATATGGGGCGCACTCTGCGGGCGGTTTTTCGCAGTACAGGGGCCGCAGGGCTTTGCCAAGAAAATCCGCGGCCGGATGAAAGCCGAGGGCGAGCCATGAAGCGGCCTGAAGGTGGAGGCATTTAACGCCCCTCCCCTGGGGAGACTGGTAGTTTACCCCTCCTGCGCCGCCCTTCCGAAGAACGTCCCAGACAGGCTTTCGGTACTTTCTTAGAAAGGCCGTCGCGGAAGGATTGATCTGAAGGAGGCGGATCTGCCCGTGAAGAAGATGATAGCGGGTCCACCGCCCCTCGTCCTCCCGGGCCCGTTTGTCGAGACGGGCTACCGCGCCCTTCGATTCAAGGGAGCCGCATAGTTTTACCAGATGGGGGCACGTGAGCCAGAAAGTGGTAGGGAAAGGCTCTCCACCCCGCAGGGGGGCGCAGGCTATAACCGACGGCAATTCGAAGGAGCACCGGGCCGCCGTCCCCAGAATCAGGGCGGGGTCGAATCTCCGGCCCGTGGACTGGCTCAGGATGGCGGCCATATCATCCTTCCCGGGGGATGCGAAAAAAGAAGGGGGGCGAAACCGCCCCCTTCGTATGATTGAAAAAATGCCGCTCACTTCGAAGGTTTGCCCCTCTTTTTGGCCCTGGGATTATTCAGTTTGCTGTTGAGGTCGGCAATCCTGGCCTCGCTTGCCTTGAGAAAGTTTGAGATCTTCTTCTCAAAGGAGTCCCTGCCGTCCTCGGGCTGAGCCGGGCCGTAAGACTGGGCCCTGGGCGCCGGGGCCGGCCTGGGGGATTCCATCTTCTTGAGGGACAGGTCTATTCTGCCCTTTTCATCGATCTTGATAACCCTGGCCTGAACTTCCTGGTTAAGGGCCAGAATGTCCTCCACTTTCTTAACGAAGCTGTGAGAAAGCTCGGATATGTGGATCATGGCCCTCTGGCCCGTCTTCAGACGGACGAATGCTCCATAGGGCATTATCTGTTCTACCGTGCATGTTACTACCTCCCCGGGAGCTACGGGGGAAGTTTCTGTTTTTCTTTCATCTGCCATGGGGATTTCTACCCTCCGCGAGTATTTTGCAGGTTCCGTGAACCTGAGAAAAATAACCGTTGTAAAGCTCTTGTGTTTCCGGCAGAAACCACCTCCGCAGACTTATCTTTGACTTTTTAAACCGGTCCACCGCCACTCCATGCCTCCGCCCGGCCCCAGCCGACGGACGAGGAGAAGTCCACCGGAGAAAAAAGCCCGACTATGGGGATTATACCAAACTAGCAGGGCGCCTTTCTCTTTATTGAGAACGCTCTTTAACACTCCGTCCTGAATCAGCGGCCAGAAGAAGGCAAGGGGGATCTCACCTTCCCGCAGGGGCAGCTTTCCCCTGGTAAAGGGGAGGCGACTCTCTCTTTCCTGGGGAAGTGTGAGCGTCTTGTTCAAGTCCTTCTGTACCCGGACCCCGCAGAATTTTATGCTTTTAACGGCAGCTGTTCCAAAGGCATCGAACTGCCATCCCCAGACCCCGGTACGGCCCGCCTGAAGCGGAAAGAGGCGCGCTTTCACTCTGCCCGCGGTCTCCTTGAAGGGAAGGACGCCGCCAAAAACTTTGGAATCCATGACGGCTCCGTACATTAAAGTTCCCAGCGCCCTGGCCGGAGGCCTCAGGGGGTGTGTTTCCACGGTACGTTTTACGTTTTTCGTCTCCGGCGTCTCCATGCCTGAGGAACGGGAACGAACCAAAACCCGGCCCAAAAAGAGCCTGGCGAGATTTTCCCTTATGCGGTCAAGATCCATCTTTCTCCTCTCCCAGGGCGGAGAGAGCCCGGGTTATTCTGGAGAAGGGCTCCAGTAGATCCATAAAGGAGGCGGCCTCAACCAGGATTTCCGCCACCGGCCTGGCTTCTTCCTCTCTGCCTTTGCCCTCGGGAAGGGTGAAGCGGAGAGGAGCGCTTACTCCATCGGCCTGGATGTCGAAGATGCGCGGATCATTCTGCTTTTCCAGATCCCCCGTGGCTTCCAGAGGCGCCCTGGCAGTGGGGGAAAGCAGAATGACCCTGCCCTTGGCAAGCCTTGACAGAGGCGCCAGCAGGTCGCTGTCGCGGCAGATCCACAGGGCCGGAGATACTTCGGCGGCGCCAAGGAGGCTCTCCAGAATAAGCTCCCCCCTGATGTAGGCGTCCAGAGCGCTTCCGTATAGGATTTTTTCAATCCTGGAGGGGGTTATGGGGTCCGTATAACGAAAATCGGCCGGGATGCCCCTGAAGTCGGTGACCAGAAGGGCCCCTCTGAAGGAGCCTTCCGAGCCGTCCACCAGGGCGTAGCCCAGGTGCTTTCCCCCCTGGGAGGAACTTCGTTCACGCATAAAAATCTACTCCCCCCGTTTCGGAAAGGCTCAATTCTTCCGATTCCTCCGCCTCGGCAGGATTCGAAAAATTTCTCTTTTTTCTCCTGCCGTCCTTCTGCTGCTCTTCTCTCTTTTTTCTAACTCCAACTTTTTCTTCCTCCGCCGCATGATCAGCGGTCTGAACCGAGGCGTCCCTGTGGACCGCCGCGGCCGCTCCCTCTCCCTGCTGTCCCGCCTGGACGACGGCGGCGGCAGGATCTCTATGCTGCTGGGCTGTATGTTCAAGATTCCAGTGGGCAAGCTGCATGTTCACAGGATTAACCACGGGCGTTCACCTTCCTCCTGCTCAGTGGTCGAAGGGTTTTACCTTTATTTCTCCTTCTTCGTATATGAAGGAGCAGAACTGTTGTTTTTCCCGGACAATATAAGTCAGTCCCCGTACCGATACGGTCACGCCGGGGTAGCAGACTCCCTTCACCCGGACCCGTCCCTTGTTTTTGCTTCCTTCCATCTGGCTCTCAATCTGCTCCAGCTCCTTTTTAGCCGCGGCAAGCTGGCTCTGAAGCTGAAACTTCGCCTTTGTAAGGCTTATCATGAGAGCCCGCTTATTTTCGTCCAGTTGGCCCGAGCTCTCAAGTTTTTTTAGAAACGCGAGGTTTACCTCGACCTTTTCCCCTTTTTCGTCCGTCTCGGCCAGGAGGGCTATAAGGCTTTTTTTCCTCTCGGTGAGCTCCGGAAGCACGCCCACCACGACCTCGGTCCTGGTGCCCATCTCGCTGCCCAGGGTGAGGCATACCACCTCCATGCCGGCCTGAGTTTTGCCCCCTGCCAGCTGAGCCTTCTGCCCCCCCAGGACAGTGATCGAGCCGTGGGCCGCAAGGTCGCTGTGGAGCACCGCGTTGCTG
>CAZXOD010000103.1:4519-8034 GCA_964642285.1 uncultured Synergistaceae bacterium | reverse complement strand
TATCCGATGTATGTAATGGGTATCAATGACAATAACGAATACGAAATCTACCAACTCTTGTGGTGTAATGATTCAAAAGAACTAGGCAATATTGTACAGTCCTTCCGTTCTAAAGTGAGGTTGGGTGAAAAACCACTTATTATTATCGACAATTTGGATTCTCAGTTTGCTGAATGGAACCGATTTGCACAACGTTTACAAGAAGAAATGCCATATCAATATAATCTGCTTCTTACAACGAGAGAGGACGATTGGTATAGCTATAGCGGCAATTTAAGCAATATCAAATCATTAAGGGTTGTTAAATTGTCCCTTAACGAAGAAGAGGCACAGGACATCTATGATGTCCTGGTTAAAGCACAAAAAATCCATCCTTCTATTTCGGAGTGGCGGAAATCTTGGACAAAAGTTGCAAAGCAAAAATTGCTTATCGAATATATATACTTGCTTACTCATGGCGAGATGCTGTCCGAAAGGATTGCTCATCAAATATTCGAAATAAACAACACAGATACTGGTAAGATTAAGTGTGAAATTCTGCGTAAAGTTTGTTTTGCTGATATTTGCGGGATTAAACTTCCAGTAAATAGATTAATTACCACCCTATCAGAAACTACATCAAGGGATTATGGAGAACTTTTAAAGAGCATTGAACATGAATTTTTAATTAGCGTTGATAAGATGGGAAAGTATGTGGAAGGACTTCATCCTGTGCGTTCTCAACACGTAGTCGAAAAACTGCATGAATTTATAGATATAGACGAAACCGCCCTTCAGGTAGCTCAAATATCAGATACAAGCTACTTCTCAAAGCTATTTTCAAATTTTCCTCAAGTAATTTTAAATAAAGGTGTTTTTTATTCCAAGATAGCTGATTCTCTCTGGAATAAAAACGATTTATCACATTATGTTTTAGCTCTACAAGGAACCTTTTCGGGAAGCGTAATGCAATACTTTCTTCGCAACCAGCATGCTTATGATGATGCCAACGAACATGGTGGACTACCTTTTTTTGACATGTCATTAAACCCATTCATGAAATTTGAAGAATTTGATCATTCGGTAAATCCTTTGGAAAATCTGAGAAAAATAATGCCTGATAATACTAATGTCCGATATTTATGCAGTCTTAAAGAGGCTACACCTAAGATAGCCTTGCCACAAACGGATATATATCATCTTTGCGCAGCATTGTTTGAAAAGCTGAAAAATCATGAGCTCTTTGATATTACGACAGACGTGGTGTCTTATTCATCAATTATTTATTGGCTTATTAATATAGATTTATCATTCAATCTATCAAAAAATGTATCTCTGGAAAAGCTTTGGAAAGATCAAGATAAATATTCTGTGGATGTGCTTTCCTCCATTATGTATACTTGTTTTTGCGGAAATAGAGATTTTTACATGGACCATGTCAAAGAAAACTTACCCTGTATTCTTAACTATTTGAAAACATCCACACAATCTTTAAAAGTGTACGTTCTTGAGAATGAAAGTGAAATCCATGTTGAATACGTTCTTTTACCAAGTGATATCAGGAAAGGAAATGAGGAAAGTGTTTCAAGACTGAAAACCATTTGCAAGATGCTTCCAATATATGATAAATACTGTGCCGATTCCCTTAAACCGAAAATCGAAGCGCTCAGTGCATATGAAATTCCGGATGACGCACATAAAGCTATACCTCTTGAAAAACTATTTATCATGTTTCATCAAGAGTTTACTTCGTTATGGAGCAAAACCATAATGAGCAACTATGAATGCGATAGCATCGTAGAATGGTTAGAACACTGGTTTTCTATTAGAAAAAATATAATAACTCTATTTCAAAAAAGCTCTGCTTTCTTATGCAAGCAACTTGAAGGGAGACCCTCTGAGAGTCTTGCGACTGAAATGGATAGCCTAAGATTTGAAATAAATAAAAAATTAATCAAAGAATTTAGACTCCCCTATGAAGATAGACCTTTTGATGAAAAAGTGATCATACCTGAGGGACTTAACAGGATAAAAGTTGATTATTTTCAAAGTACTTGTAACTTCTTTGACCAATTTACCGGGTTTTGGCTTAGAGATCTAAATAAGGCTCCGTTAGCTTTAACTAACCTCAGACTTGCAAAATCAACCTTGATAGAAATGCAAGCATATTTTGAAGCCATTGCTGCCGGGCAAGGAATTTTAATGCAGCAACACCATGAGCTTTGTATATTGGAAGAAGAAAATTTACAGAATCTCATGATGACCTGCCAATACTACGAAGAAAACCAACCGAGCAAGTTTTTCAACAAACATCAAA
The DNA here is from genome assembly GCA_964642285.1 of uncultured Synergistaceae bacterium. Lineage (GTDB taxonomy): Bacteria > Synergistota > Synergistia > Synergistales > Aminobacteriaceae > Aminivibrio. Next base: position 5,738 of record CAZXOD010000103.1, on the reverse strand, counting down.
TTAAAAACTGGTATAAAGAAGACTACAAGGATAGAATGAAAAAAGCCAAACAGGCTCTAGAGAGCTTATCATCAAACCACTTTGTTATTTTCCCCGAAAATTTTTATTTTGATGGGATCCTTAGATTTTATCCGATTATCGTAAGCAATCTAGACATGACAAATGGCAGACAGTTAATAGAATTTTTTTATAACTGCTCACATTTTGCAGAACTAGACTACGAGTACCTAATGGTAGTATTCAAAAATGACCACGAAAAAATTTTGCCAAACGGACTAAGGATTCCAAAGGACTTTTTAAAAAATTTTAGAATCGCTATCGATACCGAGGACTTCGAACTGGCAGAAGAATTGACATCGCCCTTTCCAGAAAAAATAACAACACAAATTTTAGAATGCTTCAAGCATCAGTATGAAGTCTTGAGTCCCGTTATTACCGGATATGAGGGGATTGATAGAGTTGCAGAATTATTATGGGCTTTCTCTAAATCACGAGAGGAATTATCTGATGGCAGTGATATTAGATACCTAAAACACATTGAAAACAACTACAAAATCGAGACTTTAAGCCTTCTTAAAACATTTGAATCTCAAATTTCTGATACTGATTTCAGTGAAATATCTCAACTTTGCAATGATGTTTTTAACGGCTATGTATTTAATGATGTAAGTTTTAATGAACTTTATAATAGATTCGCTGTTTAACCTCTAGGAAAATACAACACTATCGAGAAGTCTTCAACGCACTCTGGTTCGACACTAATTTTGCGGTGCGCAAACACTGAATCTCTCAAACGACAGACGATAGGAGAATAGAAGGCTGTTCGTGAGTGTCAGATACGTCCATAAAACCGTCTGAAGTTTAGCGGTAGACCTCGCGGCGGTGTCCGATTTTGACGACAAGCACCAGAAGAATTTCGTCGTTGATGCTGCATATAACCCTGTAGTCGCCGACACGATAGCGCCATAAGCTTCCTAAGTTTCCCTTCAAGGCCTTGCCTGTGGAACGGACGGAGTCGGACTCGAAAATTTTGTCCATATGGTCAAAAATTCGGCGGACTGTCGCCGCAGGCATTTTTTTAAGTGCGCGAAGCGCCCCTTCCGAGTATTCAATCGTCCAGGCCAAGCTCGCGCCTCGCTTCGGCCGATGTGTATACTCTTTCTTCTCCCTTGCGTATCCGTTCGAGGGTTTCCATGCCGAGATAATAGTCCTCTATGTC